>CAZGHZ010000109.1:0-12656 GCA_964525655.1 uncultured Occallatibacter sp. | reverse complement strand
TGGTTCTCGACCAATATTCTGGGCAACCGCGACGGCGAGGTGCTGGACGATCCGGAGTCGTTCAAGACGAAGGAGGAGTCGAAACTCGGCTCGCTCGATTACATCTTCCAGCCGGAGCTTTATCCGGATCTCTACAAGGATCTCTACCATAAGATCCGCATCAACTACTATCCTCCTCGCGGCGACGAGAAGGAGGCCTGGGACAATATCGACATCTTCGGGTGGCTGGGCTATCCGATGCAGATCAAGGTGAACTTTCTGTGCCGGGATTCGATTTTGGCCGCACCGATTGCGCTGGACCTGGTGCTGTTTATGGATCTGGCAAAGCGCGCGCCGGAGTTGCGGTCCAAGGGCATTCAGGAGTGGCTGAGCTTTTATCTGAAGTCGCCGCAGAGCGCGCCGGGGCTGTATCCGGAGCACGATTTATTCATTCAGTCGATGAAGCTGAAGAACACGCTGCGTCACATCATGGGCGCGGATCTGATCACGCACCTTGGCCTCGAATACTACGACTGAGGCACCTGCGGTGCGGCAGACGCTCCCGTTGGTCGCAAAAGCAAAAGCTCCTCATTCGTAAGGGTGGGGAGTTCTCGTCTGGCTAGTATAGTTCGCTAGAAATCATGGATGCTATCCGACTTGGCGTCAGGGCTGATCATGGCAGGGGCTAAAGCCCCGATCTTCAACATTCCAGCGTTTTCGGCACGACTGAAGTCGTGCCCTGATACAAAGCAAAAGTGACGAGATTTGCGGCGGACCGCACGAGATGCCCTCACTTCGCGGAAACCTTAAGATTTGTTATCCCCCGATTCTTCAATAGCAACTGTGCGAGAATCTGTACTGGCAAATCCGTTTGTGATTACAGGGTCTGGGATCGCTTCGATGGTAACTGGGGAGAAACCGCTGTCGTTGCTGCTGGTGGATGACGACGTCGAACTATGCGGGATGATGAAGGAGTTCTTCGGCGGGGCAGGGCACTCTCTGGATTCGGTTCACAATGGGCGCGAAGGGCTGGCGGTCGCGCTCCACGGCAGTTACGATCTTCTGATTCTCGATGTCATGCTGCCGGAGATCGACGGCTTCGCAGTCCTGGAGCAATTGCGGCGCAACAAGACTCTGCCTGTGATCATGCTGACCGCACGAGTTCACCGGGACGACCGGATTCAGGGACTCAACGCAGGCGCCGACGATTATCTCCCCAAGCCATTCGATCCCGATGAACTGATGGCGCGGATACAAGCCGTGCTGCGGAGAAGCTCGGCTGCAATGCAACAGCCGGGCTCTGCGCTCACTGCCGGCACGATTCGTGTCGATCTCTCAACCCGTGAGGTGTGGAGCGCTGGTAAGCCGGTCGTGTTGACCGGGACGGAGTTTGACCTGCTGGAATTGCTGATTCGCAAGAGGGGCAATGTCGTTTCGCGCGAGGAGATTACGGCGCTGCTGTTTGAGCGCGAGGCTACGCCTTACGACCGCTTTCTCGATGTCCATATCAGCCATCTGCGCACCAAGCTGCGCGGCGGCCGGGGTTTGATTCGCGCAGTTCGTGGAGTGGGCTATGTCCTTACTGGAAAAGATTAGGGCGATCACCGTCAGGTCGCTGAACGCCCGCGTGATAATCGCGATGACGGTGATCCTGTCCATCTCCTTTCTCGCTTTCAATATGGTCTCGAATCACATGCAGACCAAGACCCTGAAACCGCTCTTCGACAGGTTTGACGAGCTACAGTTGCGGAGCGCGGAGGATGCCTACGAGGAAAACGGCAAGGCGGGCTTGCATGAGTATTTAAACCGTTTGGACGCAACTTTTGGCCACGGTCATTACCTGTTGAACTCATCCGGGATCGATCTTTATTCCGGGGAGGACAGGAGCGCTCTTCTTCCTCCTGGATCGACCAGCGAGTGGCGGGTTAAGGTACATGGCGCATGGATTATTGCGCAACGGTCTGAGGATGGGAGATATTGGTTTGCAGCAACGGGTCAGCTCGCCCGGCCGAGGATCTGGACCTTCCTGCCGTATTACTTCATCGTTCTTGGCGCGACCGGCATTCTCGGTTGGTTTGCCTGGATCGGCATCGTGCTGCCAATCAGAAGAACCGCCTCGACGATTGCCAACTTTGGCCACGGCAATCTTTCCTTGCGGATTCAGTCACGGCGCGAGGATGAGATTGGACAGCTCGGCCGCTCCTTCGATCAAATGGCCGAGCGGCTGGAACGGCTGATCCAGAGCGAGCGCAGGCTGCTTGCGGACATCTCGCATGAGCTGCGATCGCCGCTGGCGCGTTTGAAGTTTGCCGTAAAGCTGGCCAGAAGCTCGCCGGACAGCAACGCGGCATTGGACAGGATTGAGCGCGACATCAACCGCATCACATGCCTGGTGACCGACATTCTCGAAATGACCTCGACAGAAGCCGATCCGGCGGTGCAGGAGATGAGCATGGTGCCGCTCAAAGAAGTGGTTGACGAGGTGGTGCGCGACTGTTCGATGGAGGCCGATCTTCGCGGTTGCGCCATCGAGATGGATGGCGCGTTATCCCAGCCGCTCAGGAGCAATCGGGAACTGCTGCGCCGCGCAATCGAGAATGTTCTACGGAATGCGATTCGCTATTCGCCGCGCGACGCAAAGATCACCATGAAGATCTCTGAGGCGAATCGCATGGCGATTGTCGCGGTGCGGGACTACGGTCCTGGAGTTCCCGACGAATCGCTGGGGCGGATCTTCGATCCCTTCTTCCGCGTCGAAGAGGCGCGTGTATCGAATGGCGGAGGGTCGGGACTGGGATTGTCGATTGCCAAGCGTGCGGTGCAACTGCATCGCGGCAGCATCGAGGCTGAGAATGCGTCGCCAGGACTTCTCGTTCGCATTACGATTCCGTTACAGACCGAGGTCGGCGCTTAAACTTTCTTAATCTTCAATACTCAAGCGAGATGGTCTAATCTTCTCAATGCTTCGCGGGTTCTGAATGATTTGCGAAGCGGATGAGGAGAAGATCATGAAGCGTCTTTTTGGAGTTATTCTCGGCTGCACTCTTCTTGCTGTTCCCGCATTGGCAGCGAAGAACTCGCAAACGGTAACGATTCCCACAGCCGTGCAAGTGGGATCGACCGTGTTGCCTGCTGGTGACTACAAGGTTAGCTGGACCGGTTCGGGCGACAGCGCTCAGGTAACGATCGCGAAGAAAGGCGTCGCGCCGGTTACGGTTCCAGCCAAGGTCGTTGAACAAAAGAACGATCACAGCGGCGTTTCTACCGGCGCACAGGACGGCAAGGCAGTGCTCCAGACCATCCTGTTGAACGACGTTAAGCTGGTTCTGTGAAAAAAAAGACAATGTTCTGTGCGGATCGCAAGTTGTCGGTTGTGTTGAAACGTGCTCCGAGTAGCGATTTCGGACCGTCCCTACGGGACTGTGACTCGTAACCTGGCGCTTTCTCAGGACTGCGCTGCGCTTGTCCTCCCACCCCACGGACGAAGACCTGTCCGTGGGGACCCCGGTCCTGGGCTAATATCAGTAATCCCTCCGGGAGAAGAACTCAGGTGGTTTCATCCCTCGTGGGTCGACAACGCCGGTGGGAGACTAGAAAGCACCCCGGAGTCTGCTCAAATCAACGGTTGAATTTCTTGAGTCCCTTAAGAAGATGTAGTTCTCTTTGTCAAAGTTGCTGATTATCGCTTCCTTCCCCCCTTTTTCGCGCAGAGAGAGGGGGATTTTTTGCGCCCGGACTTCATTGCAAATGCGATGGCCCGATTGCCGTTGAAGACTTTGCCGTGGCCAGGCGAACTCTCACGCCGCTACGGCCTGGGCCAGCCGGCGGACTGTCAGCACAGTGATGTCGTCTTCCTGGCCGAACTCCTTGGCGGCGTCGGCGATATAGAAGGCGGTCTGGTTACTAAGATTGTGCACGCGGTCGAAGCCGAAGAGCTCGCCGGAGGACTGGCGGGCCTCGACCACACCATCGGACATCAGCAGTATGCGGTCGCCGGGATGCAGATAGAGCCGGATTTCGGGATAGCTGACGGTTGAGAGAACGCCCAGGGGCAGGCCGCCGGGGATGGCGACCTCCTGGCTGTTCAGATAGGGCGGCAGGTGACCAGCGTTGGCCAGCACCAGCTCTCCGCTGGGGCCAAACCAGGCAGCCTGGCAGGTGGTGAAGCTTTCGCTGCCGACCAGCACACGGTTGAGGAATTCGAGGATCTTGGCCGGGCTACGCTCCTTCATGCTGCGCAAAGCTCCCATTAGCATGGAGACGTTCATGGCCGCCTGTAGGCCTTTGCCGGCGACATCGCCGATGACCACCAGCAGCCCGCCATCGGTGGTGGACTGGAGATGGTAGAAGTCGCCGCCGACTTCGTTGGCCGGGTTGTAGACCGAATCGACCTCGTAGCCCGGAGTTTCCAGCTTCTCCTGGGGAATCATCAGCTCCTGCACGCTGCGGGCGGCGGCCAGTTCGCTTGAGGCCCGCTCCTGATCGCGCTGCACGCGCAGGAAGCGGCCGAAGATGATCAGCACGATGACAAAGATACCGGCAAAACCCGAGATCACTTCAAAAGTAATTGGGATAGGTCCAGCCTGGATGGTGAGTGGAGAGCGGTAGGCCTGGCCTCCCAGGACGCTCATGCGCGTTGTCAGCATAGCCTCAGTCCAGGCCACTCCGCTGAGTACGAGCGAGAGAAGAAGCAGTGCAGCCTCAAAATTGCGCTTCAACGATGCAATGATGAGCGTGCTGAAGATGAATCCAACCCATCCGATGAGCCAAACAGCACTGAAGATAAAGATGGCGAGCAAAACGAACTCAATCCGCAGACTGCGGGTTCCCAGGATCATCAAAGGCCCGTTGGCGGCCATGATGGGGGCCGAGTACCGCAACAGGCGGATATACCAGCGCCGCCGCAGCGACAGGAACGCGATAAGGAACTCAAAGTAAAGATAGGCCGTAGCCACAAGCAATTGAAAGATGAGGGCCTGGAACCAGAGATGGTCAAGATAGGCCGTGCTTGCAGCCAGTTCAGCAAATCCAATGGGCGCTTGGAGGAGCTCGCAGAGAGCCAGCCATAGATACTCGATGTGGCCTTTTTGCGTGAGATAGAGCGCGAAGAGGAAGAGCGCCAGCACGATGAGCAGGATGGAGTTTACCAGCCGGGGGATGCGAACCGAGAGATTGTGAGCGGACCAGAGCTCGAGCGAGCGATCGAGATCTTCGCGATTGCCGAGGTGAAGTTTCCGGTTGGCAAAGAAGCTGGTGTAGGCAACGGAACCAGAGGGGAAATAGAGAGTTCGGACAGCCAAGGTCAGAGAGGTCTCCGAGGGGTCCAGGTTCAGATTGTAGATTCGCGAGATCTGCTGGTATCTCTCGAGCGCGCCACCGTGTGGTCCTTCCGGTGAAATCGGGCGGCCATTGGCGAAGACATCCGCATTGAGCATCTCCGGGGTAGTGGATGCGTTCTCAGAGAGCGGCAGGCTGATGAACAAAACGACCGGCCCGTGGTTTGGCGCCAGTTTGATATGCAGCCGAAACCAGGCGAAGGGGCGTTGGTGGCCTTTGGGCCGCTCGGAGCCGGGGGTCCAGCCGGGGGCGCCGGCGGGATGATCCAGGTCGGGCACCTCGGCGAACGACTCTTTGGCGTCGCGGATCGCCCAGGTGGAGTCGTCGAACTCGGTGTCAGCCGCGGCTGGATTGGCGGTGATGCCGACCCGCCAGCCCTTATCGAGCAGCAGAGGGGAGCCGAGGCCTGTGGCGTCGAAGACGGCTTCCGGCATGCGCCCGGGGTTGGCCGGGGCGGGGCGGGCATGGGTGCGGCCGTGCAGCAGCTCATCCAGAGGAGTCGGCGGATGGGGCCCGGGCGGCTGGGCAACCAACTGCATCGCTCCGCAGACGGCTATGGCTGCGATTCCCAGAATTGTCCCGCGCAAGCTCTCTCTCCTCAAAGCCCTGTGCACTCCACTCTAACGCAGCCGGTGGCAAGCTCCAAGAGGACGACGCAGACAAATGAAGATGGTGGAAGTCGCGCCGATTTCGGCATTCCGGAAAGAGATCGGTCCGGCCGACAAATTATTCTTCCGAAATGATGTCCAATGGGCAGATACTAGCGTCTAAAGATTGCAGCGAAGCGGCTCGCCTCCACCCTAGAGAACCAGGCTCAGGCCAAGTCGGCTTCAAGCTGCGAGAATCGAGTGGTACCGGAGGTGAGGGCATGAGGACAGTTCGGAAAGCTTCGAAAGCGACGATGCTGGCAGGATTGGCCCTGGCGCTTGCCTTGGGCACAGTCTGCCGGGCACAGGCAACGGCGTCGAGTGCGCCGGTATCGGATAGCCCCGCTGCCCAACCCGCTCCGGGAACCGTTCCGGTTGCAGGCGACACTCCGGCTCCAACCGCAGCGCCCGCGGCGACAACGACCAAGGACGACAACTCCTCTGCGGCCAACACAAAAGGCGACAAGCCCGATGCGAAGGCGTCCAAGGACGGGAAGCCCGCTCCGGGAACCACTCCGGTGGGAGGCGATAGCCCTGCAGCCAGCACCGTCAATCCGGACAAGGTGATCGAGCCGGGCAGCCAGAAGGTCAGCGTCAAGTCGGGCTCGATCGACGATGTGGGCGCAGTTGGCAACCGCGACATTGGCGCCCGTGGCATGGGGAACTGGTACTCGACCGACTATGAGATCAAGATGGGCAAGTCGGTTGCCATGGATGTGGAGAAGAGCACCAAGCTCATCAACGATCCAGTGGTCACCGAGTATGTGAACCGCATCGGCCAGAATATCGTCAAGAACTCCGACTGCAAGGTGCCCTTCACGATCAAGGTCATCGATTCGGACGAGATCAACGCATTTGCTTTGCCCGGCGGCTTCTTCTTTGTCAATTCGGGACTGATTCTGAACGCGGATGAGGAGGCGGAACTGGCCGGTGTGATGGCCCATGAGACGGCCCATGTGTGCGCTCATCACGCAGCCCGGGAGCAGACGCGGCTCAACTACACGCAGCTCGGGATGATCCCACTGATCTTCATCGGCGGCTGGACGGGTTATGGTATCTACGAAGCCGCTAACTTTGCCGTGCCCGTGACCTTCATGAAGTTCTCGCGCGACTTCGAGGCGCAGGCCGACTACCTGGGCGTGCAGTATATGTACCGGGCAGGGTATGACCCGCAGGCCTTTATTACCTTCTTTGAAAAGGTGCAGGCGTTGGAGAAGCGCAAGCCCGGTCTCGTGGCTAAGACCTTTGCCGACCATCCGCAGACTCCGGACCGCATCCTGCACTCACAGGAGGAGATCGCTCACATTCTGCCGCCGAGAGATGAGTACACGGTGACCACCTCGGAGTTCGACGACGTGAAGGCGCGGTTGGCGAGGATCGAGAACAAGCGCCGCCTGGTGGATTCTAAGGACACCAAGAAGCCATCGCTTCGCCGGGCCAGCACCGACGGCGGCGACCCGACCAGCACTTCGACAGCATCTGACCCCGGAAGCAGCTCTGGAAGCGACGACAAGCCTACACTGCACCGGCGCGACGACTCAAATTAAGATGATCGCACCATCTGTCGTAATGCCCCGAGCGATTGGGGGAGGGTGGTGCTGTGGCCCAACCTGTTGCGCTTGACTCCGTGGCAGAACCCGATCGATTCCCAAAAGGACTGGTGAATTTTCTGTAACTGCCTGAAAATCCTTGAAATGCCGGGTGAAACCGCGCTATATACAAGAGTACCGGCAGGAGTGCCGGAATCTTGTCCGGGGGGTCCCCGCCTCCAGGAGCCCATCATGCGCAGCGCTGCTCTCCGCTCCAATCTGCTTGTACCCGAAGTGCGGGAGGTCATGGATATACGCCAAGCTTCGGAGTACCTTGGCATCTCGCCCGACACGCTTTACAAATATGCCTCCGAGGGTTTCGTACCCGCCTTCAAACTGGGCAACCGCTGGCGCTTCAAGCGTTCGCGGCTCGACGAGTGGATGGACCGGCAGAGCGATCAGCACGCCGCCGACCTGAATGTGGACCCCGAGCAGAGGAAGCCGGTACGGCCGGCGATGTAGTGTCAGAGATCAGAGATCAGGGGTCAGAGATCAGATGATCAGCGTTCGGCCAGCCGGATTCGCGGATGTCGATCAGATTGACGCCGCGCACGTTGATTCCATCCTTACGCTTGGCGCGAAGTTCTATGGACCCGACGTGATATCGGTTTGGGGCGCTCCGAGAGATAGCGACAGATACAGACGGGCAATGGAGGGTGGCGAGCTCTTCTTTGTTGCCGTCAGCGGCAATGGTGCCCATGAGCGCGTGTTGGGGTTTTCTTCGTATCGAGTGGTGGAAGGCGGGCACAGGACCGCTATCTATGTGCGGGGCGAGGCCGCGCGCACGGGTGTTGGAACGGCTCTTTTCAAAGCGGCCGAGAGAGCAGCACGAGACTCTGGTGCGGAGGAAATACATGTTGCCGCCTCACTCGGAGCCGTGGGGTTTTATAAGAGTCAAGGGTTCGAGGAATTGACGACCGGGCAACATCAACTCAAGAGTGGCGTTCGTCTGGATTGCGTGTATATGCGGAAGAAGCTCTTCGGATTGACGCTTGGCGCTTGAATGCGGCCTGCTGGGCGTATTTCCATTCAGGTAATGGGCTGACCACTGATCTCTGATCTCTTACCCCTGCCCCCTGTTATCCTTACCCCGTGGACCACTTCCGCCGCATCGGGCAACTGCGCCGCCGTCTGACCAAAGCAGGGCTTCATGGCCTGCTGGTTACCCATCTTCCCGATCTTCGCTATCTCTCAGGATTTACCGGGTCGAGCGCCGCGCTTGCCATCACGCGCCGGAGCGCCCGGCTTTATACCGACAGCCGCTACCGGACGCAGGCCGCTGAGGAGGTTGCGAACGCGCAGGTCGAGATCGTCTCGGGCCCTCCGGCGGTTGCTGCCGTCCAGTGGCTGGCCGCGCAGGCGGGCGTCGTCTTTGCCGGCATCGATCCCACCAAGACCAGTGTGGCCGATCTCGCTCGCTGGAGGGATGGACTGCCTGCACGACTTCGCCGGGGCTTTCTTACCCCGTTGGCTGCTTCTTTGGTTGAGCCGCTGCGCTCGGTGAAGGACGAGGACGAGCTGGCCGTGATGATCGAGGCGGCGCTGGTGGGCTGCAAGCTCTTCGAGGGGATTCTGGAATTCATCGAGCCTGGGCGCAAGGAATTTGAAGTGGCCGCGGAACTGGAGTACCAGGCGCGGCTGCTGGGGGCCGAGGGTATGTCGTTTGAGACCATCGTTGCGTCCGGAGCTCGTTCGGCATTGCCGCATGGACGAGCCACCGGCGCCAAGCTGCCTCGCAACGGGTTCGTAACGCTCGACTTCGGTGTTATTCTCAAGGGTTACTGCTCGGATATGACGCGCACCGTGCACCTGGGCAAGCCAAAGGCCAACGAGCGCGCGGCTTACGAGGCAGTGCTGGAGGCGCAGCAGGCCGGGGTCGCCGCAGTGGCTCCCGGCGTGAGCGGCGGAGAGGTCGATGAGGCCGCACGAGGTGTGCTGCGCAAGGCTGGGCTGGCGGAGGCATTCTCCCACTCCACTGGCCATGCTTTAGGACTAGAGATTCACGAGCCGCCGCGCATCGGAGCAGGACAGGCCGTCAGGCTACAGGCTGGCATGGTAATCACCATCGAGCCGGGCATCTACCTTCCTGATCGATTTGGCGTTCGCATCGAGGATATGGTGGCTGTGACCCGCAACGGAGGCCAGGTGCTCACCCCGGCGCCCAAGGCACTGATCGAGCTTTAGTCAACGCGAGAGAATCAGGGAAAGTATGAAACCACAAGACATTGAAGATTTGAAACAACTGATCGAGTTTCTGAAGGAGTACCAAGTTGCCGAGTTCGATCTGGACCGGGGCGACCTGAAGATCCGTCTCAAGTTCAACCCGCCGGAGACGCCGATGGCTGGATTGGGAGATCTGGCGCGGGCCCTGGCCGCCGCGGCTCCCGTGGCTGGGCCGCAGGCTGCGGCGGTTTCCTCGGAGCCACCGGCGGCAGCCCATATTAACGCGGACGACGTTGGACTGCATATCGTCAAAGCGCCACTGGTCGGGACTTTCTACAGCTCGCCTGCTCCCGGCTCGGAGCCTTTTGTCTCACCCGGCGATCACGTGAACAAGGGGCAGGTGATTGGCATCGTCGAGGCGATGAAGCTGATGAATGAGATCGAGTCCGACGCTGCCGGCGAGATCGTAAAATGTCTTGTTTCGAGTGGCCAGCCCGTCGAGTACGGGCAGCCGCTGTATTCCATCCGGGTGGGGTGACAAAACCGCAGAGTTAGCGCGGTTAGTCGAGTTGGCGGAGTTAGCGAGGCCAACTAGTCTCTAACTCCGCTAACAACCTCTAGTGAACTTTGAGAATGCCGAAAAACCGTTCCTCAGGGGCTAAAGCCCGTGTCTATTTTGAACCACTTGCGGCACGACTAAAGTCGTGCCCTTTCAAAACCGGACCTTCATTTCAGGTTGCAAACAATGCTAACAAGGCTTAAAGGCTTTTCATGATTCGCAAAGTACTGATTGCCAATCGCGGCGAGATCGCGCTTCGCGTCATCGACGCGTGCAGGGAGCTGGGCATTCGCACGGTTGCGGTCTACAGCGAGGCCGATCGCAACTCGCTGCACGTGCGCTTTGCCGACGAGGCGATCTGCATCGGCCCGCCACGGCTGGCGGAGAGTTATCTGAATGTGCCGGCGGTCATCTCCGCTGCCGAGATCGCCGATGTGGATGCGATTCATCCGGGCTACGGGCTGCTGAGCGAGAACGCGAATTTCGCCGAGGTCTGCCGCGCGTCCAACTTGAAGTTCATAGGCCCTCCGCCGGAGATTACCCGGTTGATGGGCGAGAAGGACAAGGCACGCCAGGCGATGAAGGCCGCCAATGTGCCGATTCTTCCCGGCTCCGACGGAGTCATCGCAACCGTCGAAGAGGCGCAGGAGTGGGCCGAGAAGGTTGGCTTTCCGGTGATTCTGAAGGCCAAGGCAGGCGGCGGTGGGCGCGGCATGAGAATCGTGCGGACGCTGGATGAGTTACCCAACCTCTTCCATGCGGCGACGACCGAAGCGGCCAATGCCTTTGGCAACGGCGAACTCTACATGGAGAAGTTCATCGAGAATCCACGACACATCGAGTTTCAGGTGCTGGCCGATGAGCACGGCAACGTGAGAACGCTCTTTGAGCGCGATTGCTCGATCCAGCGCCGCCATCAAAAGCTCATTGAAGAAGCGCCGAGCCTGCGCGTGACGCCTGCGATGCGCGAGGAGATCGGCAAGACTCTCTGCCATTGCCTAGCCGAGATCGGCTACCAGAATGCCGGGACGGTCGAGTTCCTGATGGACGAGGACGGGCGACTGCACTTCATCGAGATGAACACGCGCGTGCAGGTTGAGCACCCGATCACCGAGGCGATCACGGGCGTGGATATTGTGAAGGCGCAGTTGCTGATTGCCTCAGGCGAACGGCTGGATGCGATCTTGCCTGCGAAGCTTGAGATTCGCGGACACGCGATCGAGTGCCGCATCAATGCCGAACACCCGGTGAAGTTCACGCCGTCGGCGGGAAAGATTACGGCCTTCAATGTGCCGGGCGGCAACGGCGTGCGCGTGGACACGGCGCAGTATGCCGAGGGCGTGGTGCCACCTTACTATGACTCGCTGATTGCAAAACTGATCGTGCATGGGCGTGACCGGTCCGAGGCGATCGCCAAGATGGAGCGTGCGCTGAGCCAATTCATCGTGCAGGGGATTGACACCTCGATTCCGCTGCATCAGAGGATCTTCGCCGACCCAGGCTTCCGGGCCGGGGAGTTCGACACTAGTTTTATGGAGCGGTTTCTGGCGGTGAAGGCTGAGGGATAGGCTGCCGAAACGGCTGCATTTGCTTCAAGAAGCTTATTGTTCTGGCGGGGAATTGGTTTGTGGTTTCCCACCCATTCGCCGGAAAAAAGGCGAATGGATGGTGCACGGAACGCTGTTGGAACCGGGGCACGCTTCGCGCTACTTCACCTCATCGAGAAAACGCCAATGGGGTTTCCAGTCGGGGACGAGCGTCTCGCCGTTGAGCAGGGCGCGGAGGACGGGGATCGGCATCATGTTCTCTTTGAGAATGGCGTCGTGGTATTGGCGCTCGGTCATCTTTCCTGAATCCACAAGCTCATGGCGGAGGGCGCGAAATTGAAGCGCTCCGAGCATGTAGGAGCACTGGTAGAGCGGATCGTAGTCGCCGTTGACTGAGCGGCGGACCTCGGCTGTGGCGTTGTCGCGCTCGTGGCCCACTTCGCTAACCAGAAAATCGATGGCCTGCTGCGGAGTCATCGTGCCGAGGTGGAAGCTGAGCGAGAAGATGACGCGCGCACAGCGGTGCATTCGCCAGAAGAGTGCTCCGATTCGCTGTTCCGGCGTGTGATCGTAGCCGAGATCCCAGTAGACCTGCTCCCAATAGAAGGCGTTACCCTCAAGCCAGAAGCCCGACGCGAAGGCCTGGCGGTAGGGCCGTGAGCGCGCGCTCATGAACTGCTGCAGCCAGTGGCCGGGAATCAGTTCGTGAAAGACCGTCGCGTGGGAGAAGGCGGGGTTGTTGCCCCTCATGCTCATCATGCGCTGGTCGTAGGTCATGGCGTCGGTGGGGTAGCTGACGAGGATCGTGTCGCCGCCCAGAAAAAAGGGGCTGACA
>CAZGHZ010000108.1:0-12758 GCA_964525655.1 uncultured Occallatibacter sp. | reverse complement strand
GCGATGCTCTACCACTGAGCTACTCCCGCTTAGTGCAAGATTGAGTATACCGGGCAGCCCAAACCAGGTCAAACAACGTCAGGCGAACCGTCTTTGCTCCTTGAGGGGAGGCTGGAGAGTGAACCGTTCTCCACCTTCACAATTTCGCCGTCGCGCATGTGCAGTATCCGCCCGGCAATCGAGGCCGCCTCAGGATTGTGGGTGATCATCAGCGTTGTCTGGCCCAGTTCACGGTTTGAGCGCAGCAGCATTTGCAAAACCGCGTCGGAGCTTTTGGTGTCGAGATTGCCTGTGGGCTCGTCGGCCAGCACGATGGCCGGGCGGGTGATGAGCGCACGGGCAATGGCTACGCGCTGCTGCTCGCCTCCGCTCAGTTCGCTGGGCCGGTGCTGCAGGCGGCCACGGATCTCCAGAAGAACGCACAGATGGTCGAGATACTCTCGGTCCAGCGGCGTCTTTTTGCCGTCCTTGGCGCGGCCGGCAACTTCGTGCGCGATCTCGATGTTCCCCATGGCCGAGAGCGTGGGCAGCAGGTTGAATTTCTGGAAGACGAAGCCGATGCGGTGCTTGCGCAGGCGGGTGCGCTGGGCATCGGAGAGCGTGGCGAAGTCGATGCCGTCGATGACGACGCGGCCTTCGGTGGCCTGAGTCAGCCCGCCGAGCAGATAGAAGAGCGTCGACTTGCCCGAACCCGAAGGGCCGACGATGGCGACAAACTCTCCAGGCTCGATGGCCAGCGAAATCCCGCGAACGGCGGTAACCTCGATTCGGCCCGCTGCATAGACCTTGGTCAGGTTTTCTGCAAGGATGATTGGCGAAGAGTGTTCGGATTGCACCGTTTCATTGTAAATGGACGGCGTCGGGGGTTTGTGTTTTGCCTGCCTCCGCGCCGGTTCTTTCAAAAGTTATTGAAATCAAATTGGTTCTGCGCGGATGATCCGTATTCATGTCGCAGGAGGGAGACAACAGAACTTCCAGCAAGTTTTCGGGCTTCTCTCCTCCTCGAAACGAACGTCGTCATCGCGACACTATCACCGTAGTGAAGTTTAACTGAGTTGTGTTAAGCTGTGGCGGAGTCGCGGCAGCCCTTCCCGAAATTTCCTTGGCTCCGGATCGAAAACAACCAGTCACTGCTCAACGAAAACGTTGTCCAACCGCATCCTCATTGTCGAGCATCCACAGTCTTCCCCCTGCTGTGGCGGGGATTGGGCTGTTTCTGCGCCAGAGTGGGAGAATGCTCGCCGCGCGTCCTGGGATTCGTTCTCTCCGGAAGTTCTGCGCACAATGAAAGACAGCCTGGTGGTCGCGAACGCCGTTGCCGGCGGCCTCAAGGTCAAGGAGTTTTTTCTATGGCTTCGGAGCAATCCTGTGTCCGCTCCTATCTTTGCCATCCTGCCAACCGATGACGGCGCATTGCTGCGGGAAGCTACAGAGACAGTAGACGACTTCCTGCTCTGGCCCATCCGGCCCGATGAGTTGAAGACACGTGTCGCGCGGCTTCTGGGTCCGCAGTCACAGGAGTTGACCGACATCCAGACGACCTTGGCGGCGGAGATCGGCCTGGGGCAGCTTGTGGGAAAAGACCCGGTTTTCCTCGGCGCTCTGGCTCAGGTCTCGCTCTTTGGCGCCTGCGACGCGCCAGTGCTGCTCACCGGAGAGACCGGCACGGGCAAGGAACTGGCCGCCCGCGTAACTCACCTGCTGAGCAAGCGCCAGCGAGGGCCATTCATTCCGGTCGATTGCGGGGCTCTGCCCGACCACCTCTTTGAGAACGAGCTCTTCGGCCATGCCCGCGGCGCGTTCACCGATGCGCGCACCGACCAGAAGGGGCTGGTTTCGCTAGCGCAGGGCGGCACCTTGTTCCTGGATGAGATCGACAGTCTCTCGCTCTCGGCGCAGAGCAAGCTCCTTCGCCTGCTGCAGGAGCGCGTCTACCGTCCGTTGGGCTCGGAGGTCTTCAAACAGGCGGAGGTAAGAGTTATTGCGGCCACCAACCGCAATCTCGAGGAATTGGTCGAGCAAAAGGTCTTTCGTTCCGACCTCTATTTCCGCATCAATGTTCTGCGGATTCGTATGCCAGCTCTTCGCGAGCGCCGCACGGACATCGCTCTGCTCTGCCGGCACTTCATAGACGAGATCTGCAAAGCGAACGATTTGCCTAGAAAAGTCCTCTCGCCTGCCTCGGCAAGCAAGCTTGAGAAGTACACATGGCCGGGCAACATTCGCGAGCTCTACAACACAATGCAGCGCGCCGTTTTGTGCTCGCCGGGAACACAGATCGCTGCTTCGGCGGTCCTTCCAGACTCAACGGGCAATAGCGGCCAACCCGGCATTTGCGAGACGGCCTGTCTGGGGTTCCGCAACGCCAAGCTACGCGCGATCCAGCGCTTCGAGCGGGAGTACGTGAAGGAATTGATGGACAAGCACAAGGGCAACATCACTCAGGCTGCCCGCGAAGCATGCAAAGACCGCCGCTCCTTTGGACGGCTTGCGCAAAAATACCGGATCGCGTGCGCGTCTGACTGATGGGTCGGCCGCGACCCCATTCGGGTCATTTTTGACCCATCCTCCTAAGTTACTGCCCTTCCATTGCAATCTCGAATTCTTCCGAGACTAGGAGCGCGATTCACTGGGACAAAAATGTCCCACCCCATGCGCAGACCCTCGCCAATCAACATGTAACTCCTGGAGCTGGTTGAATGAATTCCTCACAGCCAGCGAGTATTTCCCTCAGGGGCTATAGCCCTTTGTTTTTCGGAGTTTTCGGCACGACAAAAGTCGTGCCCTGACACAAGGCTTGTCTATAAAACCAGTTCTAGATTCCTTTGCGGTCGGCCTTCGCGGTGTTTTGGTCCCCGATGTGCATCAGTGACAGGCAAAGGCGACCTTGTTGTGACAGATGAGAAGCCTGCGAATATGGCGGTTGCAAAGCAAATCCTGAGTTATTTTCTGCGCAACCCCGAGGTGGCGGACAGCCTCACTGAGCTGGCGCGTTGGCGGCTCATGGAGGAGCAGGTCCGGTTGAGCGTTGAGAATACCCAGGCGGCGCTGAACTGGCTGGTCGCCCAAGGCTATGTACAGCAAGAGGCCAGGGTCGGAACGGAGAGTCTCTTCCGGTTGAATCTTGCGCGCCGTCAGGACGCGGAGTCACTGCTCAACGAAGAGCCGCAGGCGAGTCTAAGCAAAACCAAGAGCCCGGCAGTTGATTGAGCCAACGACGAGTGCTTCCTCGAGAAGTCAGTTAGAGAACAGTAAGTCGGCGAAGAAAGTATCACCGCGCTGAAGGCAAGAGGAGAACCGAGTGGCTGATTATCAAGCCGTATTTGCTGTCGGGGACGCGCTCGCGAAGTTCCTCAACAACAACTACGACCCGACGGTCGTGGGGTTCCCCTGCAACTTCAAGTTGGTGTCGAGCGCGGAGATCGCGAACGAAGATACGACCCAGTTGGACAAGACTGTCTCGCTTTTCCTTCACCGCATGACGACCGCCGAGCATTATCGCAATGTGACTCGCCTCTACGACCAGCCTTTCGATCAGCCGGTGCTTTACCTCGATCTGCATTACCTGATCTCGTATTGGGATGCATCGGCCGAAGGCGCTGAAGCGGAGCAGAAGATTCTTGTCTGGACCATGCAGCAATTGCAATCCAATCCGAACCTCGACGCTTCGGTTCTCTCGCTCTCATCGTCCGCGCCGGGATGGACCAAGAGCGATTCGGTGCAGATCATTCCTGCTGATCTTAGCCTTCAGGACATCCTCGATATCTGGGATGGCCTGGGTCCGAAGTACCGCCTGACGGTGGGTTACGTGGCGCGCGTTGTTCGGGTCGATCGGACGATCACTCCGGGATTGCCGGTGGTGGCAACGCGCTTTCAGATGCAGGAGATTCCACTACAGAACGGAGGCCTCTCGTGATTGAGAATTTAGACCGCCGCGTTCTGGGAGCTTTTGTCTGCGTGGATTCGATCACCGGCAATTCGGTGATTCCGGCTATTCCCGTCGCCGCCTCGCCGTGGACGGTAACGCCCAATCGCAGCGGCATCTATGTCATCTTCGACGGGCCCAACTTCGATGCGCTGACCGATGAATTCATTTCCTCGGGGACTTGGCCCGCGCCGGTGACATTTGAAGTTTCGTTGCAGGATCCAAGCCTCCGCTATCTCCCCCGGCGAGCCAATGTGCAGGCTCCGCTTGCCGTACCAGCGTATCCTCCGGTGCCGACTGCACCCACTCCGCCCACTGGCGTCTTCGCACCGCAGCAGGTCGCGGTATATCCTTCGCCAGCCGGGGTGATCGGGCCGAATTGGGCAACGATTCACGCCTCGGTTACGCTCCAGGGCACGAACCCACCCCAGGGGTTGCCATGGGCCGTCTTGCAGGTGGTGCAAACGAATAACAACGCCGTGCTGGCCACTGGCCAGACCGATCTCAACGGCGAGGCTTTGCTTGCTGTGGTTGGACTTACAGTGCAGGCCAACACCGGTGGCAGCGGACCGGTGACGACATCGACGGTCGCGGCCACGATCACAGCCTATTTCGACCCTAGCGTATTGAGTCAGCCAACAGGCTGGATCCCCAATCCGGATGACATCCTGAACGATCTAACCAACCCCGCGCTCAAGTCCAGCAGCCAGGCGGTCGAGCTCAGCTCCGGGCAGGAGATGGGGATGACTTTTGCAATCGCTGTTTGAAGCAAGCGATGAAATCGGAAACCAAAACAGGAAATTGAAACGGGCCAGGAATCAAACCAAGGAGGACCGCCGTGCCCACTTACCAGTCACCAGGCGTCTATGTCGAGGAAGTCAGTTACAGCGCACCGACAATTGAAGGTGTGGGGACCACCACCACCGCCTTTGCCGGACCTACATTAACCGGCCCTGTCAGCGGCATGCCTTATGGTGGACTTCCAGCCAGCGGCAGCGCGGTTGCGACCAGTCCGGCTCCCACCGTTCCGCAGTTGCTGTCGAGCTTCGGCGACTTTCAGAACATCTATGGCGGCTTCGCCGACCTCTCGCTGACCATCTCGACGGAGAACGTGAATCCGGCTGCCATGGTCGATGTCAATTACATGGCGATGGCCGTCCAGGCATTCTTTTTGAATGGCGGCTCAGCGCTCTACGTCTCGCGGGTCTTTGCCAACAATGCGGGAGCCACGGCAGGGACCATCGATCCCGGCATTGCCACTTCGGGCACCGCTTCGGCGACTGACGTGGTCGTTCAGGGACGATTCCCCGGAGCCTTCCTGAACGGAGACCCGGTTACGGTCGCGCTGACTGCGACGCGAATGTTGAACTTCAACAATCTGGCGAATCTGCCCAGCGGATCGCTGCTTGGCCAGCCGGGAACGGGCGACGGCGCGCCAACCCTCTACTCCAACGGGACGGGCACAACCTTCATGTCCAACGCGACCGTGCCGGTAGCGTTGACCGCTGGGACCTTCCCGGCAAAGCTCTACGTGCTGACCGTGCAAGTGACGGCGCCGGGCGCGAACAGCTCGCAGATGGTCTATACCGGTCTGGGGCTCGATCCCAATCACCCCAGTTACCTCGGCAATACGCTGGGCGTCAATCCGCCGCGCCCGATCGACCAATTGCAGAACCAGATCTGGTTCAACATCGGCAGTTCCCTGTCGACGGCCCCGGCTCTCTTTGCGGCTCTCTTCCCGACCTGGATCGACCCGTCGACAGCACCGGCATCATGGGCGGCCTCGAACGCGTACTCCGCCGGACAGATCATCCTGGATTCTCTCGGCAATATCGAGATCGTTACAACCGCCGGTACCTCTGGAGCCACTGCGCCAACATGGAGCCCCAATTCCGGCCAGACCACCGCGGATGGCACGGTGACGTGGACGAATCATGGTTCATGGCGCCCGGTTACTTGGTTCACTCTTGGCACCGGCAAGAACGGCGCTACCGCCGGCGACGATGGCGCCGAGCCGATGGCTGACGACTATGTCACGCCACTGCAATACCTATCGGCTCTCGAAGACATCGCCATTGTTGGAACGCCCGGCTCGTCGATTTACGCAGACAACAAGGACATCATGATCGGCAGCCTGCTGCCGCACGTGCAGGCGCAGCGCGCCTACCGGGTTGCGATTCTCGAGGCCGGGCCGAATCTGCTCGACTCCGACTATGAGAATGTCCGCGCGCAGATCGATTCCAGTTACGCCGCGCTCTATGTTCCGTGGATCTATGTGCCCAACCCGCTGGCGATCGCCGGCACCTCAAGCCCGGCTCAGATTCTTGTCCCCCCTACCGGTTCGATGGCGGGCATCTATGTTCTCAACGATACGCAGAACAGCGTAGCGAAGGCTCCCGCAAACCAGGTGGTGCAAGGGGCTGTCGATTTCGAGCGTCATATCACCTTCGCCGAGCAGACGGTTCTCAATCCCCTCGGCATCAATTGCCTGCGCTTCTTCCCCGACCGCGGCTATCGGGTCTGGGGAGCGCGCACGGTGAGTTCCGACACGGAGCTGATGTATATCAACGTGCGCCGCTACCTGATCTATCTCGAACACTCGATCGACGACGGCACGCAATGGGCGGTCTTTGAAAACAACGGGCCCTCGCTCTGGGCGCGGGTCACCGACTCAATCGACTCGTTCCTGAACAATGAGTTTGCCGAAGGCAACCTGCTCGGCACATCCCCGTCGGATGCCTACTTCGTCCGTTGCGACCGCACCACGATGACGCAGAACGATCTGGACAATGGGCGCTTGATCTGCCTGATCGGAGTCGCTCTGCTTAAGCCGGCTGAGTTCGTCATCTTCCGCATTGGACAGATGACCGCAAACGCACCCAGTTAGACAACCACGCTGAAAGAGGAGGATTCCGATGCCGAACCGTACTGCTCCCTACCCGTCCTATAACTACCTGGTCGATCTGAAAGGCCCGCGCGACCCGGAGAAGCCGCTGGGCGGATTCTCAGATGTCGCAGGCCTCAAGACCGAACTGCACATCTCCGAGTATCGCGATGGCAACGACAAGGCCAATTTCGTCCACAAGTATTGCGGCATGCACACCAGCGGCGACGTGACGCTGAAGCGCGGTGTCGTGGACACGTCGGACCTGTGGGACTGGATCACCGACGCCCGCACCAATGGCTCCTCCGCACAGCGCGACGTGACGATCACCTTGCGCGACGAGGCCAACAATCCCGTGCAGATTTTCAAGCTCTATGCAGTCACGCCGAAGGGGTATACGGGACCGACCTTCAGCGGCAAGGGCGCGGGCGACATCGCAATCGAAGAGCTGGTGCTGGCTCCCGAAACGATTGAAATCACCGCGGCTAGCTAGAGCAGAAAAACAATCCGGTAAATCGTCATCGAGAAAATGCCATGAGCCGCGTGATCTTCAACAACCAACCCGCAGCGCCAGTGCTGAACCCAGGGCGCGCCGACATCGCCTGCTTCGTCGGGCTGGTGCGCGTGTGGCCTGGGGCCACTGTATCTGCAGCCATGAAGTCGTGGCTCAATTCTCTCGGGTATTCAAACGCGCAGCTCTCGACCATCACCAACATTCCGGTGATGGTCGAGAGCTACCTCGCCTTCACATCAATCTTCGACGACGGCAGCACGGGCACGGGGTACGGCACCGACTACGTTGGAACGGCGGTTCGCAGCTTCTTTGCGCAAGGCGGCAGGCGATGCTATGTGGTGCGTGTGGGCGATCCGGTGGTGCCCATTCACACGCCGCGGCAGACCACCGACACGTCCCCCGACACACCGCAGCAGAAGGTCGCCAAGCTGCAGGCGCTGCTTCCAAATCCCAACTATGCGCCCGATAGCGCTGCAACCTGGACCGGCATAGGCAGTCTGGCGGCGCTGGAAGACGTATCGTTCCTCGCCACGCCGGATTTGCCCATTCTCTGCGCCTCATCGCAGAATGGAGCCACCGGGCACCTCCCCGCATCCTCCAGTGGTCCCGAAGAGTTTACCGTGTGTGCGCAGGGAGATATCACTCCGCGGCATTACCAGACCTTTCCCTCGCCCGCGCCGCGCCTGGCATCGAGCGACTATACGAATTGGGCCGCCAATGTGGCAGCGATCCTGGATTACCTGGCCAGCGGAGTCACGAGCAATCAGCTTCATCTGCGCGAAGTTCAATTCGTGGCCGCGTTTCCCATGCCGCAGGATTTGGACCCGGCAACCGCGGCCGAGAATCCGTCGAGCGCCGAGATTGCGCAGGACATCCACAATGTCATCTCCATGCAGATGCCGGAGTCCGCGCCGCCGCAGGGCATGGTCCTCATCGGCAATATCTCCAGCGCATATTTGCAGCTTGCTTATCCGTGGCTGAAGACCTCCGGCTCGAGCATTCTGCTGGAGTCGCTCGAAGCTCCCGATGGAGTGCTGACCGGATTGCTGGCCCGCAACGCTCTGGTCAATGGGACCTTCACCAGTGCGACCAAGATCATGCCCTCTGAGGTCTACGACATCTCTCCCGCACTTCCCGCGCAGGAGATGGTGACCTCCGCGGAGCCGCTTGTCTGGAACCCCGATGGGCCACCGAACCCGCCCAAGTCGCTCATCGAACGAATCAGTCTCTTCGGCTTCACGCCATCGGGACTGCAACTGCTCTCAGATGTGACGGCCTATCCCGGCGAGAGCTACCGTCCGGCGCCGGTCAATCGACTGGTTGCCGTGATCTGCCGGGCGGCGCGCCGCATGGGCGAGAGCTCGGTCTTTCAGAACAACGGGCCGGCGCTATGGGGGCGCGTGGAGCGATTCCTCAAAAACCTGCTGACGCGGTTGTGGAGCTTGAATGCGCTGAACGGAGCAACCGTGCAGCAGGCATTTGGCGTGCGCTGCGACCAGACCACAATGACCCAGAACGATCTCGACAACGGACGGCTCATCGCGCTGGTCACCTTCACGCCCGCGTCCATGATCGAGACAATCACCGTGACGTTGGCGATGGAAACCAGCGGGACCAGCGATCAGCAGATCACTGCCAATCTGGCGGAGGTGAGCTGATGGCAAGCGCTTCTCTTTCTCCGCTTCATGTCTTCCGGTTTCAGGTGGACTTCTTTACCGATTCGCTCACCGACGACGGCAGCAACGATCAATTCCAGGTCTGCTCCGGGTCCTTCGCCGAATGCACCGGTCTGGAAGCGACGATGGAGCCCAAGGCCATCAAAGAGGGCGGGCGGAACTACGGCGCCGCGCAGAGGGCCGGGGGCACGACTTTTGCGACGGTCGTGTTGAAGCGCGGCATCAGCAACAATCAGAACCTCTATCAGATCTTCAACTCTGTGAGCACCGGAACCTTTGCTCCTAGAATGCAGGTCACCATCAACGTCTTCGACATCGACGGCACGGCGATTCAGTATGCCTGGCAACTGGATAAGGCGATGCCCATCAAGTACAAATTCTCCGATCTCAATTCAAAAAACGGCGAGATCGGCATCGAGGAATTGCATCTGGTTCACGAAGGCCTGTGGTCGGTGACGCCCACAACGCTAGAGCTATAAGCCCATGCCCCAGCAACCGCCCATCGTCGCGAAAGCCACTCTGACCGCCCTGCCCGGCGGTTCGCCGCTCACCGTGCACTTCAACCCTGCGTCGCTTGTCTACTCGGTTGAGAACTCGGTTGCGCAGCAGTCGGGCAACCCGAAAAAGGCGCAATACGTCGCGCAGTTCTCGGGTAAGCTGACCATGGATCTTCAATTCGACACCACCTTCGACGGCTCCGATGTGCGGTTGGCGACCAACAAGGTCGCGCTCTTCATGCAGGCTTCCGGGAATGCCTCAGCCGCGGCGCAGAACTCGGCCCCACCCAGCGCCAATGGAAATTCGTCGGGTCCGCCGCCGAAGGCTCCGCCGGTGCTTATGTTTCAATGGGGGACTTATCAGTTTCAGGGAATCATGGACTCCTTCAAGGAGACCATCGACTTCTTTTCCAACACTGGAGTCGCCCTGCGCGCATTGGTCAGCATCGGCCTGTCGCGCCAGGATCAGGTCTTCGACGAGGGCGCAAATCTCTCAGGTCCTTCGCAATCAGGCAGTCTGGTTCCCAGTTCGAGCACTGACAGCGCGCAGTCGATGGCCACGCGCGGCGGCGACCCAAGCGCTGCCCGCCAACTTGGCGCCGATAATGGCCTGGAGAGCCTGCGCTTCACGGGCGGAGCCTCATTGCAAGTCAGCGGCGGCGGTGTGCAACTCAATCCACCGGCCGCGTTTGTCACCGCATCTGCCGGCGCGGGAATGAGTCTCGGACTCTCGGTGGGAGCTTCAGCAGGCGGATCGGCCGGGATCTCCATCGGCGGCAGCGCGGGGGGTTCGGTCGGTGCTTCGGCTGGAGTATCAATCGGCGCCTCTGCCGGAGCTTCGGGCGGAGCTTCGGGCGGAGTGTCGGCGAGCGTCCAGATTAGCGGCCTTGGCCCTGCCTTCGGAGCCTCTGCCTCCGCGGGAGTGATGGCCACGGCCGGCGCATTTGCCGGCTTGCAGACCGGACGCACGCCAACCAGCACAACAGCAAATTTGAATCCATTGCAAATGCTGCCGGCGACTGTCGGCACCGATGTAAGCACCTACGACGGCGCTAGCTTCAGTCTTGGCGGCGCGGCCAACAGCACTGGCTCATCCGGACTCTCAGCCGACGTTGGAACCACCTTCAACTTCAGCGACCGATTGACCTTCAACACCGACGACTAGAGCATTCTTGGGAGTTGTGTTGACCGAGATTTTGTGGGGTTCCCATCCATTCCGCCGAAGAACGCGGAATGGATGGGGCACGGAAGTCTACAGTAAATCCGAAAATGCTCAAAGGGACGCAAGGCACTAAGGAACACGAGGATAAAGATGGCAGTCACGATCGATGAGATGCACGTGCAAGTCCAGGAAGCTCCGAAAGCTGCGAGCGCTCCGGCACCGACCGACGACAAGAAAAAGGACGTGAGCTTGCACGAGGCCATGGAAGCGTTTCACGAACGCAAACTGCGACTGAAGGCGGACTGACCCATGCCGGAACAGCCACTCACACAGAACGCCGTTTACACCGCGATCCCGACCGTGCAGATCGACGGCCAGGCGAACGACAAAGTCACGGCCCAACTGCTTAGCATTGAGATGCGCGAGCAGGAGGGCGGCATGTCGTCCTTGGAGATGCGCCTGAGCAACTTCGGATCGTTCTCGACCGGGCTCGCGGACTTGGTCTTCGAAGATGGCGCGATCATCAAGCTGGGCGCGGCGGTTCTCGTCTATGCGGGCGATGCCAGCACGCCGACAGAGATTTTTCGCGGCAAGATCACTGGGCTTGAAGGGTGCTTCCCCGATAGCGGCCCGCCCGATCTTGTCGTGCTTGCCGAAGACGCATTGCAGGGCGCGCGCATGATGCGCCGCACAAAGAACTGGGACTCGACGACGCTGACGGCGATCGCACAGCAGGTGGCCACGAATCTCGGACTCACTCCGGTGCTTGCCGGCCTCGACGCCAATATCGGCACACAGCAGCAGTTTAATGAGAGCGATCTCCAATTCCTGCGGCGTCTCCTGGCGCGCTACGACGCCGATGTGCAGATCGTCGGAACCGAGCTTCATGCCTCGCCGAGGAGCCAGGCGCAGCGCAATTCCATTGAAATTGATTTGAACAGCCAACTGAAGGAGGTGCGCGTCCTGGCTGACCTCTCGCACCAGGTTACACAGATTACAGCCACCGGATGGGACTATACGCAAGGCCGGCGGATCTCCGTCGCCAGCCAGACAACCTCACTCGGTCCGGGCTCGGGCCTGTCCGGCAGTCAGTTTTTGTATCGTGTTCTGAGCGCACGCTCGGAGCAGCTCGGTCATTTCACCACTCTCAACTCTCAGGAGGCGCAGGCTCTGGTGGATGCGGAATTCGCCCAGCGCATGCG
This sequence comes from uncultured Occallatibacter sp., assembly GCA_964525655.1. GTDB lineage: Bacteria > Acidobacteriota > Terriglobia > Terriglobales > Acidobacteriaceae > Telmatobacter. The sequence goes on along the minus strand of CAZGHZ010000108.1, from coordinate 898 downwards.
CTCTTTTGTTGTTGCCCACGGCGTCTCCGAAGGAAATCCCAATCTGCGCGTAGGCACCTTTCTGAAACTCAACGGCCTCGGTGAGCGCTTCTCGAATACGTACTACACCACCGCGACAGTGCATCACTTCGATACGCAAGGCGGCTATGAAACACGATTCCGCGCCGAGTGCGCCTATTTCGGAGATATTTCATGAGCCGCACGCTGGAGGAGCAAAGGGTGGCGATGCTGGGCACAGGTGCGTTCGTTGCCACGGTGATCAATGTGCAAGACCCAAGCAATCTCAACCGCATCCAGGTGCGTAACTTCAACGTCGACGGCATCAACGATCAGGACGGCGCGGTGTGGGCGCGGGTTGTCGTGCCTTTTGCCGGCGATAACCGCGGCTGTTTCTTCATCCCCGATGTTGGAGATGAGGTGCTTGTGATCTATCTCGGCGGCGACTCGCGTTACCCCGTGGTTGTTGGCGGACTGTGGAATGGCCAGGATAAGGCACCGGATTCATTCGGCGGCTCCGGCGACAGCGTCGACCGGTGGACGATTACCGGCAAGCAGGGGACAAAGATCGCAATCATCGAAGACTCGACGGGGCCGACGATTCAGTTCACTACGCCCGGACAGCTAACGGGCAAGATGACCGACTCAGACGGGTCCATCGAGTTTTCAGATGCAAATCAAACCTCGATTCGAATCGACAGCAGCGGTGTGACCATCAATGCGCCGACCGCCGAGGTGCAGGTAACGGCGGCCAGCAGCATGAACATCACCGCTCCGCAACTGAGTGTAAACGCGGCGATGGCGACCTTCAGCGGCATTGTGACATGCCAGGTGATGCAGGCGACAACGGTGGTGGCGACGACCTACACGCCGGGAGCAGGCAACGTATGGTGATGAACGA
>CAZGHZ010000107.1:0-13233 GCA_964525655.1 uncultured Occallatibacter sp. | reverse complement strand
GACCGTCGGCTCCACTTTGGCCGTTCCCTGTAAATCAACTCCGTTTGATGCGACCGCGCCGGCGCACCGTTTAGATTGACGTTGATGAGGCATTCGTAGCGGCGCAAGCGCATACACGTATTGTGTTTTTTTGCGCGATTCGGATTCCTGTCTCAGGTCGGCTCAATGGGGATCTGCAGACTTCGAAGGCACGAGCAAGGCATCGGGGACCCCGAAGAGGATTCCCGCGCATCCTCGAGGTGTTGGTGAGATTCACATTTGTCCTCAGTATCTCTCTCTTGCTCTGGGCAGAATCGTTTTCAGGCGCCCGGGCGCAAACTGCAGATCGGATTCCATCTGCCGTCGATTCCGACCCTGATTCGGACAGCGGCACGCAAGGTTCAACCTACGTGCCCGTGGATAGCTGGATATACCCCGCACTCGACCGTTTGCATGCTCTGGGATACGTGGATAGCGCCTTCCTGGGCCTGCGGCCCTGGACACGCCTGAGCATCGCCCACATGTTGCAGCTGAGCGCCGACCGGATCGAGTCAGACGCCAACGATGACGAAGCAAAGGCGATTTACCTGTCTGTGCTTCGCGAGGTTAAGCCGGATTTGGACCGAACGTCTGCGCTCCGGCATCCCACCACAGAGCTTGAGAGCGTGTATACCGACATTCGGGGAATTGGCGGCACGCCGCTTCGCGACAGCTTTCACCTGGGTCAGACGATCGTCAATGACTATGGACGTCCCTACGAAAACGGTTTCGACAACTCGACAGGGTTCAGCGCGCGCGCCGAGGCCGGACGGTTCTCCTTGTACTTCCGGGGGGAGGTTCAACGTGCGCCTTCCGCAGCCGGCTATTCCCCGGCGCTCGCAGCGTTGCTCTCGAGCACTATCGATGGCATCCCCTTCGCAACGAGTCCGCCCCAGGACACGATCCCCGAAGGTCCCATCGCGGCAGCGAATGACTTCCGCGTCATGGAAGCCAACCTCTCCTATCACCTGCTTGGCCACGAAGTTTCTTTCGGCAAAAGCGACCATTGGCTCGGTCCCGATAAGGGCGCGTCAATGTTATGGAGCAACAATGCCGAGAACATCTACGACTTCGAGATCAATCGCGTCGAGCCGCTGCGCATCCCGCTGCTCTCCCGGCTCATGGGCCCAGTCCGCTATGACTTCTTCGTCGGTAGCCTGAAAGGACACACCTATCCCAACGATCCCTGGGTCCACATGGAGAAGATAAGCTTCAAGCCCACCCGGGACTTGGAATTCGGCTTCGATAGAATCGCCATTTGGGGCGGAAAAGGCGGAGTCAACCCCACCACGGGGCAACCGTTTAGCGAACCCATCACGCTCCACACATTCCTGAAGAGCTTCTTCAGCTTTCAGAATGTATATGCGGCAAAGGGTTCACGTGAGGACCCGGGCGCCCGTATTGGCACATTCGATTTCAGTTACCGGCTTCCGTTTTTCAGTCATTGGATCACGCTCTACACCGACTCGCTGGTACACGATGACGTGAGCCCGATCAGCGCGCCCCGCCGCTCCGGCGTCCGTCCAGGCCTCTATTTGTCACGCTTTCCGGGGTTCGAACATCTTGACCTCCGCATCGAGGGTGCGAACACGGAGCCCACAAGCCATTACGACCCCGACGGCACTCCCATCAACCAGGGCGAGTTCCTCTATTGGGAGACCGTTCAGAGACAGGGCCCTACTAACAAGGGTTTCCTCGTCGGCGATTGGGTCGGACGCGAGGGCAAGGGAGGCCAGGCATGGCTCACCTACCATCTTTCGCCCCAGGAAGAGATCCAATTCGAATATCGAAACGCTAAGGCCGCCAAGGTGTTCATTCCCGGCGGAACAACGCAAAATGACTTCGAATTCTATGGGTGCAAGCGCGTCCGAAAAGATTTCGAGATACGCGGTTCAGTGCAGTACGAGAACTGGAAGGCGCCGATCTACCAGACCGGTGCGCGGAGCGATGCCGTTGGCACACTCCAGATCACATGGTTTCCACGCGACGTCAAGAGGTAACAGGTATTCAGGCGGGGCAATCGCATTTGAACTTTATTGGGAACAGGGGGGCTGAATGGGCTACGGGAAACGAGACGCAGAGAGTTTTGTAATCAGGGCACGACTTCAGTCGTGCCGAAAAGCGCAAAACGGTCCCGGCTTTAGCCGCTGCATGAAGTATTTTTTTGAAAATCCACGCGCAGGGGCTAAAGCCCGCTAATATTTCCGCACCTTGCGGCACGACTCGGGGTATTCGAGGAGTACGATCGCAGATTCACTGTCCGCCCAACGTAACCCGATTCCGGTTTCACCGCCTGCGAGGCGTACCGATTTCAATGCGATTGGTGCCAGGAGATCGCTTTAGGCTTCAGTAAACTGCTGCTCGCCAGAGAGGTCGCCGTCCCCTGTCAAAATCGAAACGTGGGTATGGGCCATCACTGGAACATGCGCATCGCTGGCTTCTGCAAGAATCGCAGCGCTCATCATGCTCTCCATCACAGATGTATCCCAACGCCGCAACACAGTGTCGACGAGCAACTTGAAATCGGAAAAGAACGTCGCACGCGCCATGTATTCGGCATCGATCTGATGCTTGGCGGGAAGGATTTTTTCGCGGTAATATTCGTTGAGATCGTGCTTGGGCAAACGCGCAAGAAAATTCTCCTCGCGGGCAAAGGCAATCGTCGCGGCGCCAGTGATTCCGGGACGGCACTCCAGTTGCCCAATCTGGTGCTCCTGAATCTTGGGCCGCGCGCCGACCAGGCTCATGTCGCCCTTGAGAACGTTCCAAAGCTGAGGCAGCTCGTCAAGCTTCCAGCGCCGCAAAAATGGGCCCACCGGGGTGAACCGCTGGTTGTCCGCGGTTGTCACGCTGTGATGCGTTCTGTCCTCGCGATGCTCCAAAGTCCGGAATTTCACAATCGTAAATGTGCGGCCGTTGCGACCCATGCGCTTTTGCATAAACAAAACCGGCCCCGTCGAAGTCAAGCGAACGGCGATACCAATGACCAGAAAGACCGGAATCAACAAAGGCGTGAGAGGGATAATGCACGCACAATCAAAGAATCGCTTGGCACCGGATCGTGACCACGCGCTGACTCGCGACCGCACCAGATGAATCGAGGAACGGGGATTCGCCGACGTCTTTCGGGCCGGGGCCTGCTTGTCCAACATATCGGCGCCCTCGGAGATTCTGAACTGTGCGCATTGTTCCGGGGCGGCGTCGAGAGCTACAGGCAGAAGCGACTTCGGACTCAATTCACCCTCCAGAGAGTGACCAATTTCAATATCGGTATCAATAGTAAATATGACTTGCTCGCTGCGGTTTCGGTAGCTCGGCCGTTCAGTCACCGTCGCTCCATACCGGAGTCAAATTACATGTCGATTGCAATCGGCCCAAGCACGCCGTGGACTGCTTTTCCTTGGTGAAAAACCTGCGACCGTCACATTTTCATTGGCTGCAGTGTCGCTGTTGTCGAGACCTTGCGAGTGGCATAACACAAAGCCATCTGAAATTTAGTGACTAGCTTTGGTATTTCATGCCAACAGGATAGCAGACATCAAATCGTCAAAATTTACAAAATTGATAAAAACCTTATGGGCCTAGGTTCTGCTCCCAAATTTCCGGGTACCTTTAAATGCTCGCCCAATAGGGCAATTAGCGCCACATAAAACCTAATGACGCGAACTCCTCCTGTACTGTGACGTAAGTCACACTGACTAAGCAACCCTAGAAGTTCAATAAAGTTGCGTCTTGCAGCGCGATTTTCTTTTCGAGCGGCACGACAATCACCATCATTGAGATGCAGAAAAGGAGATCGGCGGTCTTAGGAAGTTGATTATCTTATCCATTATTACCTTTTTGGTTAATATGAGCCGAGGAACGATGCGCCTCGCGCAGATGCCTCAGTCCTCGATTTCTGCCGATACCATGCAACCTCTCCGCCTTGCGCGGCCACTCCGACTTCTGAACTTCTGCCAACTCTGGATGTTGAAAAAGATAGGTGGAACCATCCTGCTCACCCAACCTGCCATGGGACCCCGAAGTGACCCACCACAGGCATGTTAAACTCGAACAATATGAGCTTTCTGCATCTGCGCAGAGGCCACAGAACCGGTTATTCCGCGCCTGTTTTCCTTTCAGTTCCGATGCGCACCCACATGATCAAGCAAATCGCTCCCCTCGCCACTGCGTTCTGTTTTGCCACCGCCTTATTCGCTCAGCAACAACAGAACAATCCTTCTGACGGATCCCAGAACACGAACACCTGGGACTGTTCGGACCCCCTTTTGGCCAGCACATCCCAGTGCACAGGAGGGTCGTCAGAAGATGGGAGTGGGATGCTGGGCTCGCAAATGCGGTTGCCCTCGTCGGGAAGCTCTTCGAACCAGCCTCAGGTGCAAAGCAGGTCGTATTCCGACGCAGAGTCTCCAACAACACGTCAGGCCGCCGCTCGAAACCAGACACAGACGCAGCCCCTTCGCCCGGAACCGTTAACGGAATTTCAGAAATTCACCGCCTCCACATCGGGCCAGGTCCTCCCGATCTTCGGAGCCAGTCTCTTTCAGAATGTACCCTCGACCTTCGCGCCACTGGATATGGCGCCGGTTCCACCCAATTACGTCATTGGGCCCGGCGACGAGGTGCGCATCAAGGTTTGGGGACAAGTGAATTTCCAGTCCAACGTCCGCGTGGACCGGTCAGGCGAGATTTTTATTCCCGTTACCCAGGTCGGGCCCATTCACGTCGCCGGGATGTCCTATTCCGAGCTCGAAGCGCATCTGAGGGAAGCCATCGGCCATGTTTACCGCAATTTCGACCTCCAGGCGGATATAGGCCAGATCCGAGCGATTCAAATCTATGTTGCAGGCGAAGCGCGACGCCCCGGCGTTTATACGATCAGCTCCCTGAGCACGCTCATCGATGCGCTCTTTGCCAGCGGGGGGCCGTCTGTCCAAGGCTCTTTTCGTCAAATCCAGCTGCGGCGCGGAAGCGAGGTCGTGACGAACTTCGACCTCTATACGTTTCTGATTCGAGGCGACAAGTCGAACGATATTCGGCTCGTCTCCGGCGATGTTATCTTCATTCCCCCGGCGGGGCCGCAAGCTGCGGTTACGGGAAGCGTACGAAATCCGGCGATTTACGAACTCCGACCGAACGAATCGCTGAGCGACCTTATCGCTGACGCCGGCGGCCCTTCGACAGTCGCTGCCGAGGCGCGAATCTCAATCGAACGTATCGAAGACCACAACGAGCGCCATGCCATGGAGGTCGCCTATGATCCCACAGGTTTGGCGACTCCCGTCGCTGAGGGCGATATCGTCCGGGTGTTTTCCATCGTGCCCAAGTATAGGCAAACGGTCACTCTCCGCGGCAACATCGCCAACCCCGGCCGTTTCGCGTGGCACGCTGGGATGCATATCGGCGACTTGATTCCAGACAAGGAGTCGCTTATCACACGGAATTACTGGTGGAAGCGCACACAGCTAGGATTGCCCGCTCCGGAATTTGAGCCGGTGCCAGGGTTCTCCGAGATGCGTCAGCCAGCCGAGAATCACCCCTGCACATTGCCGCCCCCGCAGCCTGAAGGAAATAATTCCAATCCGTCTCAGTTGGATATGCCGGCTTCGACGCAGAACGCCCAGTCACAGTACCAAAATCAATCTCCATACAGCCAGCCGCAGAATCAATATGCATACACACAGCCGCAGAATCAGTACGCATACACGCCGCCGCTGGACCAATTCGGCTGTCCGCAGGAGCAACGGAATCCCCAACAAGAAGTGCAGCGAGACCAATATCTGTCCGCGCAACAGCGTGGATCCAGCACTTCTCTCGCTGCGCAGCAGCAATCGGAATCTTCTTCCCGTGTCTCGCGCAACTCTCCAAAAACAGCCATCACCCAGACAGCTCCGGATGTCGATTGGGACTACGCCGTCATCCAGCGCCTCGATCCTAACAATCTGAAAACCGTCTTGATCTCCTTCGACCTCGGTAAGCTTGTCCTGGGACATGACGAATCGCAAAACCTGGAACTTCAGCCGGGGGACATCGTCTCGATTCTCTCCGAAGCCGACATTCGGGTCCCGATCGCACAACAAACAAAAATTGTGACTCTCGAAGGGGAGTTCGCCCACGCCGGCTCGTATACTGTGCAACCCGGAGAGACACTGCGAAACCTGGTCGACCGCGCCGGGGGCCTTACGCCGAATGCTTACCTTTACGGCTCCGAATTCACTCGCGAATCCACCCGCGCAGTTCAGCAGGCCAGACTCGATGAGTACGTCCAAAGCCTGGACATGCGGATTCAGCGCAGCAACCTTGCCATTGCCGCGTCTCCAACTAGTTCCGCCCAGGACCTGGCAAGCGGCGCCTCCGCTCAAGGCAGCGAACGGGAACTCATCGCACGACTGCGCCAGATTCGAGCTACGGGACGCATTGTTCTGGACTTTGAACCAAACAGCACAGGTACCGGCGGTCTGCCCGATATCGCCCTCGAAGATGGAGACAGGTTTACAATACCCCACGTTCCAGCCAGTGTGAACGTGGTCGGCGCAGTTAACGATCAGAATTCCTTCCTCTATGCCCAAGGACGCCGGGTTGGCTCCTACCTTAGACAGGCCGGCGGGGCAACCAGAGACGCAGATTTCAGGCGTTCTTTCGTTATTCGCGCGGACGGGGAAGTCGTCAGTTACGAATCTCAAAAGGGACTGTGGGGCAATCAGTTCGACGTTGTGCCCATGTATCCGGGGGACACGATTGTCGTCCCGGAAAAGACCTATAGGCCTGGAGCTTTGCGTGGATTCCTCGATTGGTCTCAGTTGTTTTCACAGCTCGCCCTGGGCGCTGCGTCGCTTAGCATAATCCAGTAGTTGCTAATTGGCAGTGAAGACCGCCCTGTTGAGCAAAGCAGGTTCGATCCATTGGGAGATTGGATGCAACACACCTCGGAGATATTTGCCAAGACCATTGCCGAACATATAAGAGTCGTGCAGGCCATTCATGACGACCACTCGGTGCTCGAGCGCATCGCGTCAAAGATGAGCGCAGCGATGCTAAACGGGAAAAAGATTCTCTGGTGCGGAAACGGCGGAAGTGCGGCAGATTCCCAACACCTCGCGGCCGAACTCGTAGGCCGCTTTCTTCGCGAGCGCCGTGCCCTCCCTTCCATAGCACTCACAACTAATACATCGATCCTCTCCGCAATCGGAAATGATTATGGATACGAACAAATATTCCGTCGCCAAGTGGAGGCGCTTTGCGTACCTGGCGACGTGGTAGTTGGCATCTCGACTTCGGGAAATAGCAGGAATGTTTGCCTCGCTCTTGAGAAGGCGCGCGAGATTGGCGCTTATACCGTCGCCTTCACCGGTAAGAATGGCGGCGGGTTGGCTCGCGCCGCAGACGAAACTCTGCAGATTCCTTCAACCGAGACTCCGCGCATTCAGGAGGGTCACATCCTCTGCGGCCATATGCTTTGCGACTACATTGAACAAAGTCTCGACCAATCGGATCGCAGTTGAATGTAAGTCGAACTTCCTGGCTCGCCTGGTTTCACAGGATATAGTCGTCATAGTCTCCATCCTTGGGCCGAACCGAGGCTGAGTGGATTTGAGCGATTTCTTGAAAGGAAGAATTAGGTGAAAGCGGTCATTCTTGCCGGCGGGCGCGGGAGTCGACTCAGCGAAGAAACGGCACTCAAGCCTAAGCCGATGGTCGAAATCGGAGGCAAACCAATCCTGTGGCACATCATGAAGATCTATTCCGCCCACGGCGTCAATGACTTCATCGTCTGCCTCGGGTACAAGGGCTTTCTGATTAAGGAGTTCTTCGCAAACTATTTCATGCACACTTCCGATGTCACCTTCGATCTAGCGAACAACAAAGTCGAAGTGCACCGTAACTTCTCTGAGCCATGGCGAGTCACCCTCATCGATACCGGGGACGCCACCATGACGGGCGGTCGGCTGAAGCGAGCCGAGGGTTACCTCAAGGATGAACCGGATTTCTGTTTCACTTACGGCGACGGGGTTTCCGATATTAATATCGCTAAAGTGATCGAGTTTCACCGGGCCCGCCGTACAGCCGTCACAGTAACCGCAACCCAGCTAAGTGGGCGGTTCGGCGCTCTGAAAATCGAGCAAGACAACGTCGTCGACTTTAAGGAGAAACCCGCTGGAGATGGCGCGTGGGTCAATGGCGGCTTTTTTGTCCTGACTCCAAAAATTTTTCCCTATATCGCCGGCGACGATACCGCCTGGGAACAAGAGCCGCTCGAGCGTCTCGCGCACGAAGGTCAGGTTTCAGCTTATCGGCATAAGGGCTTTTGGCAACCCATGGACACGATCTACGACCGCACGGTGTTAGAAGGCTTTTGGGCGAGCGGAAAAGCGCCATGGAAAGTCTGGTAACCATGAATTGGCAGGACAAACGCGTGTTGATTACCGGTCACACCGGCTTTAAGGGTGGATGGCTATCGCTCGATCTTGCTTTGCAGGGAGCCAATCTCTTCGGCATCGCTCTCGAGCCCGAGTCGGATCCGAATCTCTTTTCTTCTGCCAGGATCGGATCGATCGTGAATTCCAGGATCGTGGACATTCGAGACTTCCCTTCCTTGTTGAAAGCCGTCGAAGAAATCAAGCCCGAGGTTGTGTTTCATCTTGCCGCGCAGCCGTTGGTTCGCCGCTCCTATGCGCAGCCTCTCGAAACCTTCGCGGTCAATACGATGGGCACGGCAAATGTTCTTGAGGCCGTGAGGCGCACTGGATCGGCGCGTGTGATCGTTGCCGTTACAACCGACAAATGCTACGAAAATCATGAGTCCCCCTTCGGATACAAGGAAACCGATCGTCTCGGAGGACATGATCCGTATAGCGCCAGCAAAGCGGCGGCCGAGATCGTCGCCGCGGCCTACCGTTCTTCCTATTTTCATCCGCAGGAATTTGCAAAACACGGCGTTGCGCTCGCCACAGCCCGAGCTGGCAACGTAATCGGTGGTGGGGATTGGTCGGAGGACCGCCTCATTCCCGACATGGTTCGCGCATTCTCATCCAATCGCCCGGTTGCGATCCGCAATCCGCAGGCGGTGCGTCCATGGCAGCACGTACTCGAGCCGATCGCAGGGTACGTTCACCTCGCCGAGCGCCTTTGGGACGATCCTGAGAACTTCGCTTCCTCCTGGAACTTTGGTCCCGAGATAAATGACACAATCTCGGTCGGAGAGGTCGTGAAGACCTTCGCAGAATTCTGGGGCAACGGCGCAAGTTGGGATTTTGATTCCACGCCTCAACTTCACGAAACTGGGATGCTCCGCCTCGACTGCTCCAAGGCGGCGCGCGAACTTGGTTGGACTCCGCGTCTCAACATCAGGCAGGCTCTCTCAAGGACAGCGGAATGGTATCAGGAATTCCTTCACGGAGCTGACATGCTCCGTTTCACAAGCCATCAGATCGATTCGTACCGTGAGATCCGAGGTTCTCTCTCCGGGGTGATGCAGGCACAATGACTGACCAACAACAAGTACTCCGCAACCGGATAGCGGGATTAGTGGCCGAATATCATGCGCTTTCTTCAGGCAAGGCCGCATTTGTGCCGGGAGAAACGCCTGTTCCAGTGTCTGGCCGAGTGTTTGGTGCGGAGGAATTGCAGCATCTTGTCGAGGCTTCTCTTGATTTCTGGCTCACAACGGGACGTTTTGCCGCGCAATTCGAACGCGAGTTCGCGCGCTTTGTCGGCGTTCGCGACGCCCGTCTTGTGAATTCGGGTTCTTCCGCGAACCTGGTTGCGATTTCTGCACTAACATCGCCTTCTCTTGGCGACCGTCGGCTCAAACTCGGCGATGAAGTAATTACCGTAGCGGCCGGATTTCCGACGACGGTCAATCCGATTTTTCAGAATCGGCTTGTTCCAGTTTTTGTCGATGTCGTGCTGCCCACTTATGACATTGACGTGCGTCAACTCGAAGCCGCATTGAGCCCGCGTACGCGCGCCATTTTCCTCGCGCACACTCTTGGAAACCCCTTTGATCTCGACGCCATCGTGCAGTTCGCGAAGCGTCACAATCTCTGGTTCATTGAAGATTGCTGCGACGCGCTCGGTTCCACTTATAAGGGAAAGGCCGTCGGTACATTTGGTGATATCGCGACCGTCAGCTTCTACCCGGCACACCACATCACAATGGGCGAAGGCGGCTGCGTGATGACGCAGCAGCCGGCGCTCACAAAGCTGATCGAGTCCTTTCGCGATTGGGGTAGAGATTGCTGGTGCAATCCTGGTTGCGACAATACATGCGGCAAGCGCTTTGATTGGCAACTCGGTTCATTGCCTCACGGCTACGACCACAAGTACACCTATTCGCACATCGGATACAACCTCAAGCTAACTGACATGCAGGCCGCGGTAGGCGTTGCGCAACTTCGCAGACTTCCGGGCTTCATTGAACAGCGGAAGCAAAACTTCCGGCTTCTCACTCAGAAGCTTTCGGGGCTCGAAGATATCTATATTCTCCCGCAACCCACTCCGGAATCTGACCCAAGCTGGTTCGGATTTCCCATCGCCGTTCGTCCTGAATCCGGCTTGACGCGGACCGCGGTTACCGGCGAACTTGAGCGCCGCAAGATCGGCACGCGTCTTCTCTTCGGCGGAAATCTCACCCGGCAGCCCGCGTACAAAGATTCCGAATACCGAGTCGTTGGCGATCTCAAAAATACGGACTTCGTCATGAACAACGTGTTCTGGGTCGGGGTCTATCCCGGACTTACTGGCGAGATGATCGATTACATCGCGCAATCGCTCCGCGAAGTGGCCGCCTCCGCGAAGCACAACTTGGCTTTGGTGCCTTAGCGGCGTTCCACACAATCACTTGGAAACATTTGGATCTTCCGTCTTCAGCTGATCGATGACGGCGTCCAACGCGGATTCCCACCTCGAAAGCTGGATCCCAAAGCAATCGCGAAGTTTCACATTGGACAAGACTGAATTCTGTGGCCGCTTCGCCGGAGTCGGATACTCGCTCGTTCCAATCGGATTCACAACTGGAGACCTTTCGTGCAGCAGAGATTGCGCGCGTTGAAAGATCGCGTTGGCAAAGCCGCACCATGAGACTGAGCCATCGCATGTCATGTGGTAGATGCCGGCCCAGTGCTCAGAATCCCCGAATTTATCGTCCATTACTCCATCAACAACGGAACGCGTGGCTTTCGCCAATTCAATTGTCGTTGTCGGCGCTCCGATTTGGTCATCGACGATATTCAGTCGATCGCGTTCTCTGCCAAGACGAAGCATAGTGCGCAAAAAATTATTGCCGTGGGCGCCATATACCCAGCTCGTCCGAAAGATAAGGGACTTACCGCCGATTTGCGAGATGGCTTTCTCGCCTGCCAGCTTACTTGCTCCGTAAACACTGAGTGGGTTCGGCGTGTCTGTCTCTTCCCACGCTCCCGCTTTCGACCCGTCGAATACATAATCTGTCGAATAGTGAACCAACAGGGCGCCAAGGCGCATAGCTTCTTCAGCTAGCACCTCGGGGGCGCGCGCGTTCACGGCCATTGCAAGATCGGGCTCCGATTCGGCGCGATCCACAGCCGTATAAGCACCCGCGTTGAGAATGGTATCTGGTTCAGTGTTGCGCACAAACCTGCGCATCTGCTCATGGTCCGTAAGATCTACAGTATCCCGACCGCATGTTAGGATTTCGCCGGCGCCGGAGAAGCTAAGCTGCAACTGACTCCCTAGCTGCCCCGCTGATCCAAAAATGAGCACCCGGGGCCCTGGACTCATGCAAAAACCTCAGCCTCGCGAAAAGGCACCCCGGCTTGATCCTTCGCGGAAACAATCGCTTCTCCCTGGCTAACTGGCCACGGAATCGCTAAATCTGGATCACTCCAAAGGATCGTCCTTTCGCCGGTAGGAGAGTAGTAGTCAGTCACCTTGTAAGCAAAACCAGCAATATCAGTCAACGCAAGAAACCCATGGCCAAATCCGGCGGGAATCCACGCCATCCGCCCGCTCTCGCCATCCAGCTCCACGGCGATATGCTTCCCATAAGTCGTCGAGCTGCGGCGCAGATCCACAATTACATCCAGTACCGTGCCGTGGGTAACTCGAACTAGCTTCCCTTGCGGCTGAGTGACCTGATAGTGAAGACCACGAAGAACATTCTTCTTTGAAAGCGAGAAGTTGTCCTGCACCCACGTCGTTGGTAGTCCTGCTTGCTCCATCCCGCGCAGATTCCATGTCTCCAAAAAGGCTCCGCGATTGTCGCGATAAACATTCGGCGTTAAGATGAGCACACCTGCCAAGAAGGTCTCTTCGGTCTTCATTGGTCGTCCATCTCCAGCAAGTAACTTGGCTCATGCCGTAACGACAATAGGTACTGCCCATAACCACTCTTGAGCACTGGCTGAGCCAACTTCTCAACCTGTTCAAGGCTGATATATCCAAGTCGAAACGCAATTTCCTCCAGGCACGCAATCTTCAACCCCTGTCGTCTTTGGATCGTCTGTATAAAAAGCCCGGCGTCAAAGAGAGAATCGTGAGTACCTGTATCCAACCACGCCATCCCGCGACTCAGCACTTCCACCTTAAGGGAACCCGCCTTCAGATAGAGTCTGTTCAGGTCGGTGATCTCAAGTTCGCCCCGATGACTCGGCTTCAATGAAGAAGCCAACCTCACGACGTCGTTGTCATAGAAATAAAGGCCAGTGACCGCATAGCGCGACTTAGGCGACTCCGGCTTCTCCTCAATGCTAACTGCATGGCCACGTTCGTCAAACTCCACTACGCCATAGCGCTCAGGATCATGCACCGGATAGGCGAAAACAACGGCTCCGTGCCGCACTTTTGAAGCACGCCGCAAATGACCCGAAAGCGAGTGGCCGTAGAAGATGTTGTCGCCGAGAATCAGAGCGCTCGTCTCGTCTCCAATAAACCCGCGCCCGATCAAGAACGCCTGCGCCAAGCCGTCCGGACTTGGTTGAACGGCATAACTCAGATTAATTCCCCACCGAGAGCCATCGCCCAATAACTCCACGAAGCGCGGTGTATCTTGCGGAGTAGAAATAATTAAGATATCGCGCAACCCGGCTAACATCAGTGTGCTAAGCGGATAGTAAATCATCGGTTTGTCATAAACCGGAAGCAGCTGCTTGATGACGGCATTTGTTACTGGATAAAGCCGGGTTCCGGATCCGCCCGCAAGAATAATCCCTTTCATTGGGCAATCCTTTCGTCGTAATT
>CAZGHZ010000106.1:0-13309 GCA_964525655.1 uncultured Occallatibacter sp. | reverse complement strand
CGCGGACCAGCTCGATGCGCGGCCCCTCGATCTTTACCGCTTCGGCGCCGGCTTCTTTGACAAACCGCACCGCATTGGCCACTCCATCGGCCACTGTGCCGTGATAGCTGCCAAACGGCATATCGGCCACGACCAGCGCCCGCCGCACAGCACGCCGAACAGCCCGCGTGTGGTGCAGCATCTCGTCCACGGTGACGGCCAATGTGTTTTCGTGACCCAGAACCACCATGGCCAGCGAGTCGCCGACAAGGATCAGATCGACGCCAGCCTCGTCCGCCAGCCGCGAGGTTGGGTAGTCGTAGGCGGTGAGCGCGCAGATGGCCTTGCCCTGGCGCTTCATCTCGCCGAGCACCGGTATCGTTACTTTTGTGGTCGGAATGCCCGTGATAGGCGCGCCCTGCAGAGTGGGGTTGCTTCCGCCGGGGAAGTTGGTAACGCTCATTGTGACCTCCAGTGCCGCTCCGTCAACTCAGGATGCGACCCGAACAACCCGAGTATACGCCCCAACCCGGACCCTAGTGCAACGCGACACGTTCCGACGGAGGTGGGACACCAACTTGCCCATCAACCCCTCGCCGATCCACACTGAGAGATACGATGCTCTCACCTCTGGCGACAGGGATCTCAGCCGGTTTAGGCGCGGCAGCCGCACTTGGCTTTACGGGCGGCTGCGCCTATGCGGCCATGTGGCCGGCCTCGCAGCTCTTCGGCACTACGCTCATCGCCCCGGCCCGGCCCGGCGAGCTCGCGCTGACCTTCGACGACGGCCCGAATCCGGCCTGGACGCCCAGACTCCTCGATATCCTCGCCAGCCACAGCGTTCACGCGAGTTTTTTTTTGCTGGGCAGTCGCGCGCAGGCCGAGCCGGCCCTTGTGCGCCAGATCGCCGCTGCCGGACACCTCATCGGCAACCACTCCTGGAGCCACCCTAACCTCGCCATTGCCTCGGCGAGCCGCATCGAACGGGAGCTCTCCCGCACCAGCCAAACCCTCGAAGAGATCTCCGGCGCTCCGGTCCGCTTCTTCCGCCCGCCCTTCGGCGCGCGCCGCCCTGAAGTGCTGCGGGTGGCAAGGCGTCTTGGTATGGTCCCGGTGATGTGGAACGCCATGACCTCCGACTGGGAGAATCCGTCAGCCGAAGCAATCGCCAGCCGCCTCATCCGCGCCATCGACAAGCTAGCCTGCCGCGGCCGCGCCGCCAACATCGTCCTCCACGACGGCGGCCACCAAACCCCCGCGGCCAACCGCGCCCCTTCCATTGCCGCTGTCAGCGAGTTGGTGACTCACTACAAGCTAACACACAGATTTCTGAGAATTGATGCATGGAGTTAGTAATATTGCGACGATAGTTAGTGTAAGTTGAGTCTTCTACATTCAGGAATCAGCCTATTAAAATGGACTTGCTTGGAATTGGTTGCATAAGTCCCACTAAGATGACCGGGGGACATCCCTCAGGGGCTGAAGCCCGCAATTCTATTTGCTCTCTCGCGGCACGACTAAAGTCGTACCCTTTCAAAGAAATCGCCATTTTGGGGTTTTTCGCAGCCTGTAAATTAGTGCCCTTTCAAAACGCATGTGTTCAACCAAATATAGGAATGAATCCATTTTTCCGGCAGATTGGTTATCCAAATGTGATACGACGCTACTCCGCTTCGATAACTGAGACAATGTTATCTGCGTTCTAACTTTTGATAACTATCGGCCAGCTTTACCGATTCCCTAATCCCTATCCCCCGTCTAATTCTCCCGCCAGTGTCTCCAACAGCGCATCGAAGTCTTCCAGGCGCGCATATTCGATGATCACCTTGCCACGCCCTGCGTGATCTTCGATGTGAACCTTCAACCCGAGCGCTCGCTGAAGCCGCTCCTGGACCTCGCGGATATTGGGGTCGACCGGGGGCTCGGGCTTTGGCTCCTTCTTGGCCGCCCGCTCCGGATGCAACAGGCCTTGCACATACGTCTCTGTTTGGCGAACGGAAAGCGAAAGATCCATTACACGCTTTGCCGCCTTCTCCATCTCCTCTGCGTGTTCGAAGGCCAGCAGCGTGCGCGCGTGGCCAAAGCTCAATTCGCCCGCCTCGACCCGCACCTGAATCGATGAAGGCAACCTCAACAAACGCAAAAAGTTAGCGACTGTTGCCCGGTCCTTTCCGGTGCGGACGGCCATCTGCTCCTGGGTCATGTGGAACTCACGCGAGAGCCGCTCGAAGGCCCGCGCCTGCTCCATCGGGTTCAGGTCGGCTCGCTGCAGGTTCTCAACGATGG
Source organism: uncultured Occallatibacter sp. (assembly GCA_964525655.1). Lineage (GTDB taxonomy): Bacteria > Acidobacteriota > Terriglobia > Terriglobales > Acidobacteriaceae > Telmatobacter. Next base: position 11,044 of record CAZGHZ010000106.1, on the reverse strand, counting down.
TGATCTCCATCGCCTGCTCGTCGGAGACTTGCCGCAGGATCGCCGGAATCGTCTTCTTGCCGGCCAATTCCGAGGCCTTCCACCGGCGCTCACCGGCAATCAGTTGAAAGCGGCCGTTGGCCTGAGGACGCACCAGCACCGGCTGCACAACCCCATTCGCTGTGATCGATGCGGCCAGCTCGGCCAACTGTGCTTCGTCAACGTGCGAGCGGGTTTGGAACGGGTTGCGATCAATCAGGTCGAGGGGAACCTCCCTCGGCTTGCCTCCCTCATTCTCTGTGGAGGAAGGAGCGGATGCGGTTTGAACGCGAGGAAGCAGGGAGTCCAGGCCTTTGCCCAGGGCGCGGCGTTTGATGTCGGTAGCAGTAGCGACGGTGGTCATGATTCACGATCCTCTGACTCCGGAATGCGCCCGGAGAATATAACAATTCATTGACTTGAATGTCTTCGATCAACGGCGGCGTAAACGAATCTCGCCGTCTGGACTAGGGCAATACTCGGACCTTGACTTCCGGCGATTCAGCAACCGGCCCCTTTTTACGGGGGATGTCGATTCCGTTGCGCGCGGCGTACTCTCCCGCCAGCTCGAAGTAGGCTTCTGTCCCCCGAGAACGCGCATCGTAGAGTGCCACGGGCTTTCCATGACTTGGGGCCTCGGCCAGCCGGACATTGCGCGGAATCACAGTGCGGAAGAGCCGCTCGCGGAAGTACTCCCGCAAGGTTTCGGTCACCTGCTGGGCAAGATTGGTGCGGTCGTCGTACATGGTCAGCAGGACGCCTTCGATCATGAGCGTGGGGTTGTAGGCGGCCCGGACCCGTTCGAGCGTCGAAATCAGCTCGGAGATCCCTTCCAGGGCGAAATACTCGGCCTGCATGGGAACGATTAACGTATCGGCGGCGCTCAGGACGTTCAACGTAAGCAGATCAAGCGCCGGCGGGCAATCCAGAATCACAAGATCGAATTTCTCCCGGACCGGCTCCAGCGCACGGCGCAGACGCAGCGCCCGATCCTCGTCCGAGGCCAGCTCGATATTGGCGCCAGTCAGGTTCTTCGAACCGGGAAGGAGGGAAAGATGGGCAACCTCTGTAGGAATAACCACCTGCTCCGCCGGGGATTCACCCATCAACACGTCATAGATCGAACGCCGGTTGTCGTCCCGCTGCAAACCGAGGCCTGAAGAGCAGTTCGCCTGCGGATCGCAGTCCACCAGCAGGACCTTCAGGCCCTCAATTGCGAGACAAGCAGCCAGGTTGATTGCTGTGGTGGTTTTTCCAACTCCGCCCTTTTGATTAACAATACCGAGTATCTTGCTCATGGGACTTCAGAGTAAAGGGACGGACGATTTGAGGATAGCGACTTGCATTGTGGACAACGCGACGAAGCTGTGGAAAGCCGCATGTTCCTAGGAGATCCAATCAACGACAAATCCATGCAATATATAAGCTTCCGGGCGTTCTGCTGGTAGGAGGAAGATCTGATCGAAATAGGGTTGAATAGTGGAAAACTTTTGCGTTTCGGCACTGAAATCAGCTAAGAGTCTGGAAACTTTTTCGACGATCCTGATCTGAAACCAGGCCCATTTCGGACCAGAATCTCCCTTGTTTTACGTAGAGCGATTTCTCAGTTTAGCCGGAGATTCCAGAATGTTTCACGTGGAACGATTCCCAGTTCGGTCAGAATTCCCAAAATGTTTCACGTGGAACAGGACTGCCACTCCAATCCGGGTCCTTCAATCTACAATTCCTCCAGCCCTCAATTCAAAAGGATCTTCGAGCAACTGTCACACAGCCGTTTCAAGGCTGTCCTATCCATCAGAGGCTAATCATGCATGCTGAATCTGAGTTGATTCCAAATCCATTCTCCGAAACATCCGCTTGCACCCATGAGACAGAGCTGCTAGCGCGCGCAAAAACTGGCGACCGCGATCAACTTGAACTCCTCCTCAAACCCCACCTCCCGTGGCTCTTCAATCTCTCGCTCCGGATGCTCCATCGCCGCGCCGATGCCGAAGATGCCACCCAGGAGATCCTGCTCAAAGTGATCAGAGCGCTACCAGGCTTCCGCAGAGAGGCGAAGTTCAGCACCTGGCTCTATCGCATTGCAGTCAACCATCTGCTGAACGTGAAGAAGCCCAAGTGGGCCGCTTCCGATGCCATCTGTTCCTTCGCCATTGCCTCCACAGGTCTGCGCCAGGTCCCCGACCTCGACCCGCCCGACCCGAGCACGGTGCCCGTCCCGGTAGAGATTCTGATTGAGGAGACAGGGACAAACTGCATGATCGGCACGTTGCTCTGCCTCGACGGCCGGCAGCGCCTTGTCTTTATTCTCGGCGAGATCTTTGAGGTCAGCGATGAAGTCGGTGCTGAGATTGTTGAAGTGACTCCCGCAAACTTCCGCCAGATCCTCTCCCGCGCGCGCCGCGATCTCTATGAATACCTTCGCGACAACTGCGGCCTGGTCAATCCCCCAAATGATTGCAAATGCGCTCGCAAGAGCCGCGCCTTCATCCAGGCCGGCTTCGTGGACCCCAAAAAGCTCGAGTTCACCCAGGCTCACGTCCGCAAGATCCGCGAGGCTGCGGCCCATCGCTCCAAAGAACAGCTCGACGTCTACATGGAGATCGCGGCCAGCGTCTACCGCGGGCACCCGTTCTACGAGCCAGCAGAGCAGGCCGAGATGCTGCGCCGGGCTCTACCGTCCCTCACCGTCTAAACTGTTTCCACTCATTCAAGGAGCGATATGGACAATCCAAACGTCTTCATCGGGAAAGCTTCCATGCCAACTGGCGGGGGAAGTCGCCTCAGCTCTCGGCAAAACGGATGCATTGCAGGAGGATCTGGTCGAATGGCTCGCCGAAAACGGAGCCAACGTGCAGGAGTGGAAGGCCTACTCTTCGAAGTCGGGCTGGTCGCTCAGCCTCAATGTGAAAAAGAGAAACATCATCTATCTTGCCCCCTGCACCGGCTGCTTCCGAGTAGCTCTCATCTTTGGCGACAAGGCGGTCGCAGCCGCCCGGCAGAGCAACCTCTCCAAGAGCACGCTAAAGCTCATCGACGAGGCACCACGCTACCCCGAAGGGACCGGCCTGAGACTCACTGTGAAAGCTCCGAAGGATCTAGCCGCGATTCGCAAGTTGGCACTGATCAAGCTGGCTAACTAACTTGGCGCTTGCCAAGCGCAATCAATCTTTCCCTGCCACCAGCAATCTCAGCAGGATCGGTCCAGGAGAACTCAGCTCCGGCAGCAGCTCTCATCGGATCCAGTTGAGCTCGGGTGATCATTAACGCCAGCCAGCCTCCGGGGCGCACCAGCCTAGCCGCCGACTGGACGGCCGTCTCCATCTTGTCCACTGCCCGCATCGTTACGCAGTCGAACTCGCATTGAAGCGATTCGGCACGCTCCGCATGCACCTTGGCGGAAAAACCCAGCACCCGCACCGCCTCTCTGAGAAACGCCGCTTTCTTTCCCTGCGACTCAGCCAGCGTAACAGCGATCTCCGGCCGACTGAGCGCAATCGGGATGCCTGGTAAGCCTGCGCCCGATCCGAAGTCCAGCAATGTACTGATTCCCGCTGGCAAGGCACGAGCGCAAGCGACTGACTCGACAAAATGCCGGGAGAGAATTCCCTCCTCATCCCGGATTGAAGTCAGATTCAGCCGCGCATTCCAGCGAATAATAAGCGAAAGGTAGATCTCAAACCGTCCGGCCAGATCCGCGTTCAGCCTCTCAACTCCAGCCTCGGCCAACAGTGAATTCAGCCGAGCTCCCGCACTAGCCGCTTCCTCGCTCACGCCGGCGCCACCGACTCCTCGATCCGCCGCGGCTGCCACACGACTGCAGCTTGAACAAATGCGGCGAAGATCGCCCTGGAGAAGGCGCTCTGCGTGTAGGTTCGCTCAGGGTGCCACTGCACCCCAACGACAAAGTGTTCGGACAAGGGAGCCTCGACCGCCTCCACAACGCCGTCGCCAGGCGAAATAGCGCTCACGACCAAGCTATCGCCTGCGGTACGGATCGCTTGGTGGTGGCTCGAATTGACCTGCGGTTCAGCGGGATAGCCCAATGGAATCAGCCCAGCCAGCCGCGATCCCGGCGTAATTCGCACCGGATGGGCCTCCGCGACCTCGCGTCCCGGCCGGTGGTCGACGGCAGTCTTCAGATCCTGCACCAACGTGCCATTTAGCCATACGTTCAGGTTTTGCGTACCATGGCAGATGGCCAGAACCGGCTTGTGGAGGCTAAACGCCTCTTGCAGAAGCACTTCGTCCACCGCAGTTCGGACAGGATCGGCCTCCCCGCACTCGGGAATCGGACTCTCGCCATATCTTTGTGGGTCAACATCAAATCTGCTGCCGGGCAGCAGGATGCCTTGCACACCGGCAAGTAATCGAGCTACTCGATCCTGCTGTTCGTGGAGTGGAACGATGATCGGCGTCGCTCCGGCGGAACGGAGGGCGGCCAGATAGGGTGGCAACGACCGCTGATTGTAAGCTGAATCGCTGCTTGTCGGCTCGGGAATTGCGACGTGGACGCACATGGCAGGAACAGTCATATCACAGATGCGTCGAATTGCGAAAGAGCTTATCAGGCCGATTCAGTCTATCGTACCCACATTCTCAACTGGATTCAATCCCGTCTTACTCTGGCGCGCAGGTCGCTTCGGCAAAGCGAATGTGAATCCGCGGGTTAAGAAACGTAAAGAAGACAAGAACTTCTCAAAAGGCCCTGTTTCAGAAACCGCAATGCGCCGATAGACAACAAATCCGGACTAGTCCCCGACTGGACCGGCTCCCGCGCTTCACGATTCCGGCTTTGTCGCCGGGCGGGAAGGGCATAGGGTGATGACTATCAGGGTTGATCGCCGGCATTGGCGCAAAAACTGCGCTGGGCAAACTGGTTTGGAGATTTGAGAGGGGAATCCTCGCTGAGAATTTTGCGACGATGAAGACTAGCAAACCCAGTTCAAGACGATCGGTTAACGCCCCAGGGACGTTCGGAGGCTGAAGATGTCTGTCGAGGAAGTTGTCAAAGCAAGATCTATCGCAGACTCCGCCATCGCGACGATGCAGAAGCTTCAGATTCCTGCGACGCCAGCCAACTACGCCATCTGGTACGAATACCACGCCGGCTTGAGCCCCAACCTGCAACGAACCATCGACGTGCTCATCTCCAACAACGCAAACTTCAACGAGAACACTCTCCAGGATCTCTACGCCACCTTCTTCACCTCCGACAAAGAGGCACAAGCTGTACGCGAGACCTCGATGCATGCTCTCCAAACCTTGCAGGAGATCGTCGGCGTTGCCGATCTGGCCAGCGATGACGCTCAGCAGTTCGGCCACACATTAAGGGGTCTTGCCTCAAAGGGTCTCGGTGAGAGCCTGGGAAATCTCAAGCACCTGATTGAAGACCTGGTCCAGGAAAGCAAGAGTATGGCCGGCAGAAGCGATTACGTCGGGCTGCGCATGCGCGAATCGGCGGGTAAAATCGAGGCGCTCGAACGCAACTTGGAGAATGCCATCCTGGACTCGACAATGGATGGGTTGACGGGTGTGTCAAATCGCAGATCCTTCGATGTGACCATTCGCAAGTTAGCCGGCGAAGCCATGAATAGCGGCGACGATCTGTCGATGTTGATGATCGACATCGATCACTTCAAGAGGGTCAACGACACATGGGGACATCAGACGGGCGACACTGTCCTTCGTTACCTGGCCAAGACGCTGCAAAAAGCTGTTCGCGGCGGGGATCACGTCGCCCGCTATGGCGGCGAGGAATTCGCCGTCCTGCTGCCACGCACCGATGGGAAGGCGGCCGTCACCGTGGCGGAAAACATTCGAGAGGCGTTGGCCAGAGAGCCTATCGAGCTCGATGTCACTCCGCCCATGACGCCGATAACCGTATCGATCGGAGCCTCTGTTTATGAGCCTGGGGATCCCCTGGCTGATTGGGTGGGAAGAGCCGATTCGGCTCTATACAACGCAAAAAGGGATGGTAGAGATCGTGTTGAACTCAATGAATGCAGTGAATGCCGGAGTTGACGGTGGGATCGCCTCGAACCCGATCCCAGGATTGTGCCTGCTCGTTGACGACTCCTTGCTGGTCAGGAAGATCGCGCGAAAGATCTTCACCGGTCTGGGCTTCGAAACCGACGAAGCTGAGAACGGACAAGTAGCCTTGGAGAAGTGTCTCTGCCGCATGCCGGATGTCGTTCTACTCGATTGGAACATGCCCGTCATGGACGGTCTGGAGTTCCTCAAGTCCTTGCGCCGCACTGAGGGAGGCAGAGGACCCGCGGTGATCTTCTGCACCACTGAGACGGATGTCGACCACATTCAAAAAGCGTTGGCTAACGGCGCCAATGAGTACCTGATGAAACCTTTCGATCAGGATTCGTTAGTGGCCAAGTTGGATATGGTCTACTATCGCAAATAACCTCAACACGGTCATACTGAAAAACCAACTGGATTGTTATCGCTCCGGTCTGCAGGCGCAGCGCGATCCCATTTCAACCGTGCAGCGCCGCGGAGATCCTGCTCGCCTCGGTTTGAGCCCCCTCGAACTGCGGAATGCGCAACCCTTCAATCGCCGAACTCAATCTTCCCGTCAACTCCTCGCTTTGCCTGATGGTCATTCCGGCAGTCTCTATCGGCGCGCCAACACAGAGGGTCACCTCTCCGGGAAAAAAGTGGCGGGTGTGGATCGGCAGCAACTCATAAACTCCGCTCAGCGCCATCGGCACCAGCGGAACCTGAGCTCGAATCGCCAAGTAGGCCGCACCCGATAGGAATGCTTTCAGCTTGCCGTCCTTGGTCCGTCCCCCTTCCGGAAAGACAAACAGCGACATGCCGGAGCGCAGCGCCTTGGCTCCGGCGCCTAGACTGGCAACCGTGGCGCGCGGGTTTCCGGTGTCGATCTGAATCTGTCCGGATCGATTTAAGTACCATCCTATGAATGGTATAGGCCACAGTTCCTTCCTGGCTAGGATGCGGAATTGGAAGGGTAACGCACTGAAAATGACCGGCGTGTCCATATAAGAAGTGTGGTTTGAGGCGTAGACAGCCACCGGGCATTTGCGCAGGTTCTCCGCCCCAATCACCTTGAGTTTTGCTCCAGAGCCCCAGACGCAACCCCGCGCCCAGAGCCGTGCGATGCGGTGCTGAACGTTGCCCTTCTTGTCGACCAGAGACGCCAGCAGAGACAGGCTTCCGCAAATGGCGGTGATCACTGCCATCACCGGCACGTGAATCATGTTTGTGCGCCAGCGGTAGATCCAGGGCATGGGATCGGGACGCTGTCTCATCATTCGGACTCTCCCAACTCTCCACCCACCAGCAGCATACGCGCTTCACCCACCAGGTAGACCGATCCGGAGACAACGACTACTCCACCTTTGCTGCGCTCTCTGGCAAATTGAAGCGCTTGCCGAACTGAGTCCGTTCTCACAGCGATGCTTCCCATTGCCCGCGCAGTTGCCTCCAGATCCTCCATCGCTGTGGCTCGCGAGGAGTGGATCGGCGCCAGGATTACCTGCTCAAAGAGTGGAAAGAGAATCTGCGCCATCTCCGCCATCGGCTTGTCGCGCAGGCAATTGAAGATTATCGTCCGCGGCCTGCTTGCTTCAAGCCCGCGCAACCCAGCGCGCAGCGCCCACGCCCCGGCCGGATTATGCGCCACGTCCAAAATCCACTCAACACCATTTTTATCAATACGTTCCATCCTGGCTGGCCACCGTGTCCGCCGAATTCCGGCGGCGATCCCCGCTGGAGTGTTCGCGAAGCCATGCGCCGTCTTCAGTTCCACCGCCGATGCAATGGCCAGCGCCACGTTGCGATGCTGGTGCGTTCCGCGCAGCGGGGAAGCAACGTCGATCACTTCTCCCAGCGCTTCAACTTCATAGGAGCCAGCCTCCGGCGCATCCATCGCCGGCATGTAGACTGCGGCGTTCACTGCGCGCACCTCAAGCTCCGTTGCGACTTCTCCGAGCGCCTGATTGGCCTCGGGATGCTGCGGCAGCGTGATCAGTGTTCCGCCCCGGCGCAGAATCCCCGCCTTCTCCCGCGTGATCGCGGCGATCGTCGAACCCAGCCATTCCGTGTGATCCAGAGAAATGTCGGTGATCACCGAAAGCAGCGGATCGACGATATTCGTGGCGTCCAGCAGCCCACCCATCCCGACTTCCAGCACCGCGAGCTCGACCTTTGCCTCGGCGAAGTAGACGAGCGCCAGCGCCGTCAGTACCTCGAAGAAGCTGGGAGGTTGCGGCAGATTGCCATCCTGCAACAGCTTGTTTGCTGCTCCGATCACTTGAAAGAAGAGCCTCGCGAAGTCGTCGTCGGAGATCTCGGCCTCTCCGACGCGAATGCGCTCGTTGACTCTCGCCAGATGCGGCGATGTGTAGAGCCCGGCACGAATCCCGCAGGCCGTCATGATCGAGGCCAGCGTGGCGGCCGTCGAGCCCTTGCCGTTGGTCCCCGCAATCAGGACCGAAGGAACGCGCCGTTGCGGATCGCCTAGTTCGCCCAGCAGCACCCTAATCTCCGCTAGCGAGAACTTACGCCTTGGCTGGCCAGGGAGCGTATACAACTCTGGCACCATGGCGTTCAATTGTTCGATGGCTGCTTGATAAGACATGAAGCTCTAAGTATAAAAGCCGCGACCCACGAGCAGTGAACGGCCTCAGCTCCGCAGCAGCAATTGCATGGCCTCGCGTGCATTTTGCAGGCAGGCACGCGCCTCATCCTCAGAGAGAAGCACCTGATGCACCGCCTTCTTGCCGACATCGTTCACCAAGTTGGCCACGCGCGGAAAATCCGCATCGAAGCCAGTCATTTGCAGATTGTTGTTGACCTCATGAAGCAAATTGCCCAGTGTCGCCGTGTTCCGGTACCGTGACCGAACCTGCCGTGTCAGCCCTGCCGGCAGCTTCTGCTTGATGGCTTCTTCGAGCACCGACCTGCACATCACCGCGCAAGCCGTAAATAGGCCAAAAAAGTAGCATCGAGTTGCCTCGTCCAGGTACCGATCCGCCTCCTCCGAACTCGGCGCCCCTACTACGCATTCGCGCAGATGGGTTGCCCTCCCCACCGCCGGTTCCACTAGCTCCAGCATCTCCAGGGCAAAGGCTATCCGCAGCAGATCGTTCTGCTGGCCATCCAGCGCGCGCTGAATCTCCTGCCATGCCGGCGTCTGTCCTTCGTCCCCTGCAAATTGCAACTTCGTAAGAGAAGTCAGCCGCTGCCGTGCGTGCTGGATAAATCCTTGCTGCATCTCCTGGGCCAGCTTCCGCCATCCTGCCACAAACTCCACAGGACCCTGCTGATACCGAGTCCAGAGCTCCTCGTACACGATTCCGGGGAGCACTTCCCGCAACTGTGCAAACCTGCCGGTCCTCGCAAGCTCTGAGATCGCATCGCAGAACTCCCTGCCGGGCGTACCTTCTACGGACATCTGCAGCAACCGATCCTCAAGTCGCATCATATCGATGCCCATACTCGAAGTCCTCACCGCTCAAGTCTAGGACCTGATCGAGGTAATCCTCCTGCAGAACATAGCCCCCGAACTCACCGCGTACAGGAATGGGAACCTCCGTCTTCTTTCAACCTGTGCCGGGAATCTACCCTCCTCTTTCTGGAGTCTGCTCTTCCCTGATTCGTTCGACCTTCCCGAGAGGCCGCTCTGTGCATAGCCCGTCCCTTCCAACTCCTTTGTCCACAAGGCCCGGTGCACGCTATTCACACAATGCAGCCGCTTTACACAGCCCTTTTCTTGCCCTCTCTGGGAATCTCGGGAAATCGATGCCCTAATACCTCTTGTCCATACTGCTTTTCCAAAACCCCTCAATTCCACAGCCTCAATTTAGAAAACTCACCCACTCACAAACCCCTTTCCAACAAAGCTCTTCACCTCAATTTCCACTTTTCCTGCCACAACGACGGGTACTTCTATCTTTTTCTTAATCTCTTATTCCTTTTTCCTCCTATCCGTCGCCTTCTTTGCAACCTCGCTGAGCCGAGGATCGGATCGGTGTACCTCCTTTCACAAAACCGCCCTCTCGATCCAGCCCTATCCCCGGAATCCAGAGAAGCACCCTCGTTTTCCACGCGCACAGTATCGCAAACGTGAATACAATCAAGAGGAAGAAAAGATAGGCGTTTCCGCTGGGCCGCGACATGTTGTAAAGTGTGGCCAGTGCAGAATCTCCTTTTCAGGGGTCTTTCTTCGAAAGCCGCAAGGCGGGGGTGGGTCTATGTCGATCGTCGAAACTGAAGTGGAGAAGCCGGCCGCGCAGGGGGCAGCAATGGAGATTACCGTCACCCGTCAGGAGTTGGTCAAGGAACTCACCGCTACGCAAAGCGTCGTCGAGCGTAAGACTACCATTCCGATCCTCTCGAACTTCCTCATCGAGGCAGACGGCGAGCGGCTCAACATCACCGCAACCGATCTCGACCAGGCCATGCGCACCAGCGCCGCCGCCAAGGTCAAAAAGCCTGGAGCGTGCACCATTCCCGCCCGCAAGCTCTATGACTACGTCAAACTCCTCCCAGAGGGCGACATCTCCATCAAGCTTCTCGACAACCACTGGGTGCAGATCCGCTCGGGCCGTTCCAACACAAAAATGGTTGGTATGGCCCGCGCAAATTACCCGCAGGTGCCAGAGTTTCCGACCCTCGCCGCGACCAGCATCTCCGCAGTCGCGCTTAAGACCCTCATTAATCGCACCATCTTTGCCATCTCGAACGAAGAGTCGCGCTACACCCTCAACGGCGCCTTGCTGGTCATCAAGGCCGAGTCGCTCGCCATGGTCGCTACCGACGGACACCGCCTCGCTTACGTCGAAAAGCCCAACGAGGTGCTCGAAGGCATCAGCGGCGAAAAGCGCGTGCTGATTCCGCGCAAAGCCCTCCAGGAGCTGCAGCAGTTGCTCTCGAACACCGAAGCCGAAAAAGTCGAGTTCTCCGACGACGAGCATACGCTCTTCTTCCGTGTCGGCCATCGCACCCTGAGCACCCGCAAGCTCTCCGGCCAGTTCCCCAACTTTGA
>CAZGHZ010000105.1:0-13327 GCA_964525655.1 uncultured Occallatibacter sp. | reverse complement strand
AGACGGTGATGATTCCCACCGACAAGATTCGCGACCTGATCGGCAAGGGCGGCGCGACCATTCGCGGCATCATCGAGCAGACCGGCGCCAAGATCGATGTGGACGACACGGGCAGGGTCAACGTTGCCTCATGCGACGCCGACGGGCTGAAGAAGGCGCTGGAGATGATCGGCAATCTGACGGCTGTGCCGGAGATCGGCAAGGTTTATCTCGGCAAAGTTGTCCGGCTGGCTGAGTTCGGCGCGTTTGTCGAGCTCTTCCCAGGCACCGACGGTCTGCTGCATATTTCGGAGATCGCCGAGCATCGCGTGAAGGAAGTGAAGGACGAGTTGCGCGAGGGCGACCAGGTGATGGTGAAGGTGCTGGCCATCGAAGGCAATCGCATCAAGCTCAGCCGCAAGGCTCTTATCAAGGAGCAGAAGGCCAAGCTGGGGCTGTCGGCTCCGGGTGCGGCTGAGGTCGAAGAAGCGGAGCCCTCCATTTCCGCATCTGCTGCTGCGCCGGTTGCGCCAGTCAAGCCGCGCAATGAGTTCGACGAGCGCCAACCCAAATCGAACCAGAGCACGATTCTCATCGAAGGCGGAGACGACTTCGACGAAGAAGGCGGCGAGGAGTTCGACGAGGAGAACGAACCGAACTTCAATCGCGTCGAGGGGGCACCGGTTCCGGTCGGCACGAGTGTCGCTGCGCCAGCCGGTGGCAGGCCGAGGCCGGCAGACAACAATCGCCGCCGCCGCCGCCGTCGTCCCGGTGGACCGGGCGGTGGCCGCGGACCAGGCGGAGGCCAGAACTAGAGCATTTTTGGGAACTATGTAGACCGAAATTTTGCAGGTTTCCCACCCATTCCGCAGAAGAACGCTGAATGGATGGGGCACGGAAGTCTACAGTAAATCGGAAAATGCTCGAAACAGCCTGCGTGAATTCAACAAGCAGAAAGGCCCGGACGATCCCGGGCCTTTCTGCTGTCTGATTGTGGGTAACAGCACCAAGTTCAATTGCAGGTTGAGACGCTCACTTCGCTAACCGGGGCTGCTCCTTGCTTTTTGATTCCCGCAGGGAGATGGCCCGCCATTTGGTGGGAGGCGCATCCTGATTCAATCTTTCGGCATAGTGTTTTGCTTCGTACATCCGACGGTCGGCCACGATGCAGAGTGACTCCACGTCGGCTGCGTCCTCAGGATAGATAGCGACGCCAATACTGGCGCCGATCTGTACTTCATGATTCCCAAGTTCAAGCGGAGTTTCGAGCAGTTGCCGCAAGGATCTACCTACGTTTTCGGCCTCTTCGCGATTTGTAGGCTCCTCGAGAATTACCGAGAACTCATCGCCCCCGGTTCGAGATACGGTGTCGGAGCGGCGGACACGCTCTGTAAAGATCGAGGCGATCCGCTGCAGTACTTGATCCCCGACGTGATGGCCCAGGGTGTCGTTGACCTGCTTGAAGTAGTCCAGGTCAATGACCAGAAGCGCCATCCGGGCTTCGGTGCGGCGGGAGCGCTCAAGGGCGATGGCCATCCGGTCTTCAAAGAGACGGCGATTTGGCAGCCCGGTCAACGAGTCGTGCAGCGCGAGGTGCTTGTTGTGTTCGATCTGGTCTTCGAGCAGCAGAAGCATCATGCCAACGGCCACCACGTACTTAGGAAGATTCCAGACTTCTGAATCGATGTGCGCCTGGGGCATCAATGCGATCAGTGTCGGCCCGACGGCAAAGACCGACGCCCAGCAGAAGAATCCGGCGATGGTGACGAAGGCGCCGGCAGTGGCGCGGCGATGCGCATAGAAGGAAGAGATGCAGCAGCCCAGATAGGCGGCAAACGCGATCCCATTCCAAGCCATGTATGGGATCTGCTCAGGCCGATTCTGGAAGATCAGAAGGAAGATCGAGAGCGAGCAGTAGAGAGCCACAACAAACCAGCGGAGCGGGTGATGGACACGGCGACGCGATAGGACTGCGACTGCAAGCGGACCCAAGCCCAGCGGGAGAGCGGTCCAAGTCAGCGTCCAGTGCCCAGCCGGGGCGAAGGACAAGTCTGCGGCATAGAGCGTGTTCACCGTTAGAAGCGTTCCGAGCATCCACCAGCTGGATCTGTCTTTGCGGTAGGGAATCGCGGCATGCATAAAGAGAATGCCTGCCCCAATCAGGAAAAACTCGAGGACGAAGAGAGATACATCGCCCCAAAAGCCGCTGAGGTTCTCGAACAAAGCGGCGACGAAGTGCAGCCAAATCATCAGCCAGCCCGTGAGCCAGAATGCAGCGAAGTGCGACTGACTGCGCCTTGCCACCGAGGCAAACGCACAGATCAGCAAACCAACGGTCGCTACGTCTGGAATCCCGCTCCAGTTCAAAGAGCTTCCCCCACTTTCAGCTCATTTTTCTAATCATCGATGATAGGCATGCAATTTGAGTTCCTAATCTTCTAGCCTAAGGGGACTTTCGTGTGCACTTCCGTAACTTGAAGTGGTTCTTTGTCCCAGTAATTGTTTGGATAACCGAGCCTGATTTTTCCGCCCGGCGGCCCGGATCTCCACTAGACTCAAGAAAATGGCTGCAAGTCTATACATTGTTGTGGAGGGCGAAGACCCCGGCTTCGACATCTTTGTCAACGGCCACGCTCTGGCGCGCAACGAAGATGCCTTGGACCGGCTCGCCGCGCGATTGAAGGTGCGTCCTCTGCTCGAGTTCTTCTCAGTCGATGAAGACTCGATGGCGCTGCTTGTGGAGCAAGGCGGGGAAGATCCGGAGTGGAAGCGGCCTCTGCCCAAGCCACAATGGTTTGACGCTTCCGACGGCTTGCTCTCAGTCTCTGCCCTGATCGGTTTTCTGGGCGCGGCTCCGGCCGCTCTGGGCTCGGAGACGCAGGCTGTGCTGGTCGAGCTTCGCCAATATCAGCGAGTCTTGCGCAAGACCGCTTTACGCGGGCTGCGATGGCATGTGGCAGTGAGTTGGCGCTGACCACCTGCCACCTGCGGTGAGGTCAGCTGCTCGCTGGATCAGGTTCGTCGTTTCCCACATCGTCAGGAGACACTCCGGTCACACTCAGTGTTCGTCATCTTGCAGGGGCTTGCGGATGCTGAGGCAGCAAATCAATAAGATTGGCACAAAACGAATTTGGAGGAACCGTGCGCAAGTTGGAATTTCTGTTCATGATTGTGTTGCTCGTGCCCTCCTACGTAGTCTGCCGGAGCCAGAAATATGGCATTGACATGCCCATTGAAATCAAGAATGGCCACATTCGGACGCCGCCATTCAGGGTTAAAAACGATGTCTTTTGGATCCAGCTCTTTGTAAAGCTGAACAAGGACATATCCCACGAGGAATGGTGTTGCGCGATTGTAGCCGACGAAGAAACTGGTGGCCTCTCAATGCCGAGTTGCTCCCGCAGTGCGAGCCACAGACTTCTTGCGACCTGGAAACTATTGGACGCAGTGACACTAAATGAACAGGAACCGCACAAGAATATAAGGAGTTATTGTGAGTCATTTGCGGAACGCACAGGGGCTATTTTTCTTGGTACCTTTTGGGGCGGCAAGGGGAAGAGCTATGTGCTGGATCTTGATTTAGAAAACATTGACCCGGAGATCGGCTTTGGAAGTGGGCGATTACTTGTATGGCAATCGCCCGGGATGTACCCGTGACCATAGGCAGAGCTCGAATCCGAATATTCACTTTATGCAAGTACCCTGGTCGCGTGGCTACAACCCGATCTGTAAGTTAGATGGATTCGCTATCGCTGGGAACAGAGCGACCAGACGCGGGGCCCGAATGGCCTCCCTCATTCAAGCATTTTTGTCTCCCAGGTCTTAACGGCGAGACCTCGGGCACCCGGCGGCGTGAAGCTACGGGCGTGGACCGGGAGGCCCACCCTACAGCCGACCGGGAGGCGCTACAGCGCGGTTTTACCGTCAACCTGCTTCGACGGATTCGTTTGCGGGAGCGAAGACATTCCCCATGCGGCGGATCTGCGCGCCCACTCCGGCGAGCTTCTCCTCGATGTGCTCATAGCCGCGATCCATATGGTAAACGCGGTCGAGAATCGATTCGCCGTCGGCTACCAGAGCCGCCAGCACCAGCGAGGCCGAGGCGCGCAGGTCCGAACACATCACGGCAGCCGCGGAGAGTTTCGCCGGTCCGCGCACGGTGGCCGTGCGGCCGTCGACCTTAATGTTGGCGCCCATGCGCGCCAGTTCCTGCACGTGCATGAAACGGTTCTCGAAGATGTTTTCCTTGATGATGCTCACGCCCTCGGCCTGCGTGGTCAACGCCATGAACTGCGCCTGCATGTCGGTCGGGAAGCCGGGATACTCTTCTGTCGAAATGTCGGCCGCGCGCAGCGTGCCGCAGCCGCGAACGCGCACCGTATCGGGCCCGAGACGATCGATACAGGCTCCAGCCACTTCCAGCTTGGCGATCACCGCTCCCAGATGAGAAGCGTTGCAGTTGGTCACAATCAGGTCGCCATGAGTGATTGCGCCAGCGATCAAAAACGTTCCAGCCTCGATGCGGTCGGGGTTTACGCGATAACGCGCGCCGTGAAGGCTGCTGACGCCCTGTACGCGCAGAGTGGAGGTGCCCGCGCCCTCGATCTTTGCGCCCATGGCGGTGAGCAGGGCGGCAAGGTCGGCGACCTCGGGCTCGCGGGCGCAGTTCTCCATCAGCGTTTCGCCATCGGCAAGTACCGCAGCCATCAACAAGTCTTCCGTGCCGGTGACGGTGATCTTGTCGAAGACCAGATGAGCGCCGCGCAGCCGCTTTGCCCGCGCCTCGAGATAGCCGTGCTCCTGGGTGATGGTCGCGCCCATCTGTTCCAGGCCCTTGATGTGCAGATCGATAGGCCTACCGCCGATGGCGCATCCGCCGGGCATGGCTACGCGCGCCATTCCGGTGCGGGCGATGAGCGGGCCGAGCACGAGCGAACTGGCGCGCATGGTCTTGACGATTTCGTACTTTGCAACCGGATCGGAGAGCTTGCGGCAACTGATGGTGGTGCTGGCGGGCGAGTCGCTTAGTTCGACCTCGGCGCCCATCGAGGCCAGAAGCCGGCGCTCGGTGACGATGTCGCGCACCTGGGGAATGTTGTCGAGGGTGACCTCGTCTTCGGTGAGGATCGCCGCGGCCATGCAGGGCAGCGCAGAGTTCTTCGCGCCCGAGATGCGAACCGTGCCCACCAACGGGTTGCCACCGCGAATGACAAATTTATCCATGAAGGCTTTGTTGCTCCTGACCTTCAAGTGTAAATCGGAGAGCTGGATGGGATGGGAGACGGCGGGACGGCGCGGGAGCCTGAATCAGTGTGAAGGAAGGGTTTCGCCGCGGCCCTACGGAACGTTAGGAAGATAATTGGGATTCTGTCCCAGGGCTGCGCTTCGCTTGCCCTGGGCTGTATTCGATTCTTCCCTCCGGGAAGAGGAGTGCTGATCTGGCATTTTGCTGGAAGATAGCGAAGGTTCAGGCGATGGACGGAGACCTTGAGGCTCAACTTATGGGCTACAGCTCCAGCACATTGTCCTCGATGGCAAGGCGGACGTTGCCGTCGGATTTTGCGAGGCGGCGGACGGCTTCGGGCTTGTCGACCTTGGCCTTGAGCATCACCAGAGCTACGGGGACGCTGCGTCCAGCGCATTTGATGGTCTCGACGGCAGTGGCGCGGTCGATCTTGCAGGCGCTCATCAGGATGCGGATGCCGCGCTCGACGAGCTTGGAGTTCTGCATGTGCACGTTGACCATCAGGTTTTCGTAGACATAACCCAGCCGGGTCATCGCGCCGGTGGTGATCATGTTCAGAACCATCTTCTGGGCGGAGCCGGCCTTCATACGCGTCGAGCCTGAGATGACCTCAGGGCCGACGTCGGAGATGATGGTGGTATCGGCGGCTGCGGCGAGCGGCGTCTCATGATTGCATGTTACGGCGGCGGTATGCGCTCCGCGGGCGCGTGCGTAGGCTACAGCGGCGACCACATAGGGAGTGCGGCCAGAGGCGGAGACGCCGACGATAATATCTTTGCGCGTGGGGCGGCGGCGGGCGATGTCGCGCTGGCCCAGCTCCTCGGAGTCTTCGTTGACCTCGACGGCGGAGGCCAGCGCCTTGGGGCCGCCGGCCATGATGTACTGCACCTGTCCGGGAGCGGTCGAGTAGGTGGGTGGACATTCGGAGGCATCGAGCGCGGCGATGCGGCCGCTGGAGCCGGCGCCAACGTAAATCAACCGGCCGCCATCGCGCAGGCAGCGGGCAACCTGATCGATGACCACCGCAATCTCTGGAATCGCCTTCTTGACCGCGGCAGCGACTTTGGCGTCTTCGTGATTGATGATGCGGGCGATTTCAAGTGCAGATTTGGTGTCAAAGCCTTGAGAGGCCTCGTTCTGGCTCTCGGTCATCAGTTCCTGAAGGGAGTGGGCCGGGTGATGATTTCCACCATTGTTTTGAGCGGCGGCCGTCTCCTGTGTCGTCGAGCTGGTTAGCATCGCGTCAAACCCCGAGTCTTTATTGTATCTTCAAATCGGTCAAATCGGGTCAGAATTCGTGTCGATCGGATGTGATCTGAAGCGGGCATGTTGCGGTGGGGTTAAAGCGCCTCGCGGAGGGCGTCGTGGAAGGCTGGCCACACCTGGCGGATCAGACGGCTTTTCCGGTCGGGCCAGGTGCGGTTGCTCAGAAATACCACGGCGACGCCGGCCTCCATGTCGATCCAAAGGGAGCAGCCGCTAAAGCCAAGGTGGCCGATCGATCGCTGCGAGAAGTACCGGCCGGAGGTGGAATCCGGAGAGGGTGTATCCCAGCCCAGCGCGCGAGAGCTGCCCTCGGGCTCTTGCCGCCGGGCAAAGAGCTCGATGGTGGCCGCGTCGAAGAGGCGCGCCTCAGGGGAGTTGGCGACGGCAGCAAGAATCTCGCGTGCAAAGCGCAGCAGGTCGGGAACGTTGGAAAAGAGGCCGGCGTGGCCGGCTGCGCCGCCGAGCACCCATGCATTCTCATCCTGGACCTCACCTTGAATGACGCGATAGCGAAAGGTCGCATCATCTTCGGTTGGCGGGATCAGGGCGCGGGCGTCGGGAGGCGGGCAGAAGCGGGTGGCCGCGAGGCTCAGGTGCTGAAAGATCTCGCGCGGCGCCCAGGTGGCGAGGGGTTCATGATTCAAGACTTCGAGCACTTTGCCAAGCAGGGTAAAGCCGGGGTCCGAGTATTCAGCCCGCGCGCCGGGCTGGGCTTCGATCGCCAGTTGCAGGCAGGCCTGTAGAATCTCATCGGGTGACGCGGCGGTGCGAAAGAACTCCACGTATCCGGGCAGCCCAGAGTTATGGGCCAGCAGGTGGCGGATGGTGACCCGGTGAGCCGGATCGTCTGCGGCACGCGCGGCCACGAAGCCGGGAAGCAGACTGCCGACGGGCGTTTCCAGATTGAGCAGGCCACGCTGATGGAGAAGCATTGCCGCCGCTGTGGTGGAGACGACTTTGGTGATGCTGGCGATGTCGTAGACGGTTTCAGGAGTGACGGCTGGGGAGGCCTCGTCATAGGTGAAGCGGCCCAGCGCGTCGGAGAGGACGACTTCGCCGCCGGCCAGCATACCGAAGGCGCATCCGGGAAAGGCATGTGCCCCGATGGCTTCTTCCAGCACGCGATAGGCAGCGGCGAAGCGACCTTTTGCGTCAGCGGAGGAGTTGAATTCGAAATTCATCGTTCGATTGGATCGTACTACCGATGGGGACAAATTGAAATGCGACGGTATGTAGGAGGCTATTGTGGTTCGTGGTATCTCAGGTCCCCAAATGCGCTCTCGCACTTGGGGACCTGGGATACCACGAACCCCATGCGAACGATCAGCGAGCGTCCGCCTCGCCCGCAGGTGGCTCCTTCCAATAATTGGCCCGCGCCACAACGCGCGCCCCGTAGTCCTGGGCCAGCCGCACGCGGATCGTATGCAAACCCGGCGCGGGATCGGTAGGGCTGAAGGTGATCAGGTAGCGATTCCGCGCGTGCTGCGCCGACTCCACCACGCGCTTCTCAAATCCCTTGTCGGCGGTGAAGGTGTTGTATTCGCCGCCGCTCATGTGCGCCACTTCTTTGCTCACGTTCTTCTTGAAGGCCTGCACCACCATCAACAATGTCGATACCGGGTCCATCATCCGGTTGTCGCCCGAGTCCTTGATGTCGTGGAGCAGCTCGGCCTTAGCCGGCGAGAACGAAACGCTCAGCACCAGAACATCGGACTGGCCGATCTTGCGGATCAACTGCGCAGGCTTGGTGTGCTTGCTGCCATGGTCGCGTGCCTCACTGATGAGCAGCAATACGCGCCGGTACTCCTTCTGCTGAAACTGCAGCAGATCGACGGCATAGCTGACCGTATCGAGAATCGCGTCGCCACCGTCGCCCGGTTCAAGTTGTTTCAATGCCTGGTTGATCTCTTCGCTCGTGTGGGTGAAGTCGTGAATCAGATGCGGCTTCGAGTCGAAGCCCACCAACGCCGCCTGGCCCTTGCCGTCGGAGAGAAACAGGTCCAGCAGCGGACCCAGCTTGGCCAGCTTGTCGAATTCGAGCCCGCTGACACCGCCCTGCTCGACCGCAACCACCAGCGCCACCGGCGCCATGTCCATCTCCTCCTGCACGCGAATCTTCTGCGGCACGCCGTTGTCTTCGAGGATGAAATCACCTGCCTTGAGTCCGTAGACAACGCTGCCGCCCGGTTTCTCAACCAGCGTTGGCACCAGCACTTCATTGGTCCTTAAACGAAGAGTGGCTGCCGCCGGTGGTGCCTCCGCGTGAGAACTGGGCAGCGGCTGCGGCGGCTCGACGGGGGGCAACTGTTGCGCACCAGCGGAGAAGATAGCCGAAATGAATACCGCGAGTGCAGTGGCTGAACGACGAGTTGAAAGAACTCTCATGCGAGATCGAACTCCAACACTATCTATAACCGATCACTCTCCAGTTGGACTCACTGGCACGGATGAAGTCCTATTTCTTCCGCGCAAAGGCGCCGCATCGAACGCATCCCGCAATGCCCAGAACGCTGGCGTCGGATTGAAGTCGTCATCGAAGGGCAAAGGCCTCTGCCGGCGACTCTCGGCCAGCTTGGTCCAGAGCCTGCGACGGTCGGCAGAGCTGAAGAGCCAGTACTCCCTCAACCAGGAATTCGCGTCAGTAATTCCCCACGTGATCACCAACGGCACATTGGGCTCAGCCAGCACCAGGTTGAGATACTCCCGATAGACCCGCGCGATAGCCGCATCTCGTTCGCCCTGCTCGCCCTTCAAGCCGCGGCAGTTCACGTCCAGTTCAGAGATGTGGACCTCAAGCCCCATCTTCGCGGCCTCGCGAATGAAGCTCTGCAAGCCCGCTCCAAAAAGATGTCCGGCGGCATAGAGATGACTCTGCACGCCCACCGCATGAACCGGAATTCCACGGCTCTTGAGCCTTTGCAAAAGCTCAAGCACCTGCTCTCGCTTCTTCACGTCTGGGCCCCGATCCATTTCGAAACCGAAGTCATTGTAAACGAGTGTCGCCTGCGGATCAGCCTCATTTGCGGCGCGAAAAGCCACTTCAATGTAATGCGGCCCGATCAGCTCCAGCCAAGGCGATTTGCGCAGACCATCGGGCCGCCCATCGGCAGGCTCAATGGCCTCGTTCACCGCAGTCCAACAATGAATCTGTCCCCGAAGGCGGCTCACAACCGTATGAATGTGCTCGGTGAGAAGCTGCCGCGCATTCTCTTTTGCCGCCGTCGATTTGAACCAATCCGGCAATGCCTCATGCCAGCAGAGAAGGGGTCCACGCACCGTCTTGCCAGTCAATGAAGCAAAACGCAGCAGGCGATCGGCCTGGGTGAAATCGAACCTGCCGGGCGCGGGCCGCAGCCACTTCCAATTCATCGTGTACTCGTCTTCCAGCATTCCGGCCTGCGCCGCCACAAGCTGAGTATATCCGTCGGTCGAATGGCCCATTGCGAAGCCTTCTACATCGAGCTTCGATGTACGCACGCCCGCACCGTAGAAGAGACCTCGCGCCGCGGCATGTGCCTGAAGAGAGTTGGATCCGGTGACTGCCGGCTGAATCGCCGCCTCAAGAAGATGCTGCTTCTTGGCATGAAACCAGCACGCGCCTGCACCTGCACCAAGTGCAGCCGTCGCACCAACTCCAAGCGCGGCCCTGCCAAACTGTCTTCGTGTAACGTGCGATTTGACGGGATCCGTCATATGTGCTCAACCGGTTGATTCCGCTGTTACTCCGGCTCACGCCCGTTTATGCACTTCGCGGTCCAGGCGACCGATCCAGAATAGGAAGCTCAAAAGCTCCCATCGCGAATTCCAGACAAAACTGAAGATATCTCTGGCCGTCAGCGTCTCGGCTTTCTTGCCCGAGTAGGTCTCGACGCGCCAGCGGAAGAACTCGCTGCGCCACGGCCTCAACCGGTGGCCGCGCGTCGCATTCCACAAAAATCGGATCGGAGCAAGAATGGCGAGTCTCATTGACTTGAGTATAGACGGCGCGGGCGCAGATGCGGACACGTCAGGGAACTCGAAACCAAACCGGCCATGCGTTAGCCAGGCAGCTTGCTGAAGAGGCTGTTCGAGGTCGAGTTCAGTTGGGCGATAACATCTTCGAGCGCCGCCTGCTGGGTCTCGGAAAGCGAGAGCTGCGTGGAAACCGTCGGAATATCGGCCTGCATCAAGTCGGTCTGCGCGGTGGTCAACTGCGTCTGCACATTGGTCACGGCATTAGAGGCGGCCGTGATTTGGGTCATCGAGTTGTCAATGACTACGCGCTGCTGTGAGACGTACCCCAGCGACGTGGTCAGTGACGCCGTATCCTTTGCTGCTTGGTTGGTGTTGACGGTGCCGCTCGAATAATCGGCGACTAGGCTGTTCAGTGCCCCAAAGACGCCGTTCGCCCCGCTGCCCATGAAGATCTGATCGCCCGGCATGTTCAGCTGGATCTTCTGACCGTTCGGCGACTGAAGATAGTTCACGCCCTGGTCGCCGTTGTAAGTCGTAACGCCCGGCGATGTGGCGGTTGAAGTGGTGAAGGGAGACGTCGATGTCTGGCCGCCGGCAAAGATGTACTGGCCTTGATAACTGGTATTGGCCAGCGACTGCACCTCATTGAGAATGCCGGAAATTTGATTCGCGACAGATTTGACGTCGCTAGCGTTCATGGTGCCGTTGTTGGCGCTGGTAGCCAGCGAGATGGCCTGCGTCAGGTTGGTCACCACGCTGCCCAGCGCGGAGTCAGCCACCTGTAACTGGCCGGTCACCAGGTTGGAACTTTGCGTGAAGGAATCATCCTGCTGAATCTGGTTGAGCAGCAGCACATTCTGACCCGCGCCCACCGGATTCTGGCTCAAGGAGTTGATGCTGACGCCGCTTGAGAGCTCAGAGGACAGCGTTTGTACCAAGCTCAGCAGAAAGCTCAGCAGCGCCGTTGCAATCAGCAACGGCGCCGACAGTATCAGTGCCTCCTTCATCAGTTGGCGCAACAGTTCGGCAACCAGGTCGGGCGTCATCGGCAAAGCTCTCCCAAGCGCAACCGCGGGTTAAAAGCTCTTCAACAGCGAGCTGGCCAGCAGATTCCAGCCGTCCACCATCACAAAGAGCAGGATCTTCAAGGGCGTCGAAACCACTACCGGCGGCAACTGGAACATGCCGATCGAGGTCGTGATCGCCGCCGTCACCATGTCAATGAGCAGAAAGGGCAGGAACAGCACCGCGCCAATGGCAAAGCCGGCCTTTAACTCTGAGAGAATGTAGGCCGGAACGACCACCCGCATCGGCAGATCTTCGGCGATATTCGGTCGCGGAATCTGGCCGGCTGCCGTAAACAGGGCCAAATCCTTCTCCCGTGCATAGCGGAGCATAAATCGCTTCACCGGCTGCGCTCCGCGATCGATCGCCTCCAGGCCCGTAATCTGTCCGGCGCGGTAAGGCTCGACGGCCTGCCGATCCACCTGGCTCAACACCGGAGTCATCAGAAACCAGGTCATCATCAGCCCCAGGCCGAGCAGCGTAGGGTTGGATGGCGCGGTCTGCGTCCCCAGCGCCTGTCGCAAGAAATGGAAGACCACCAGCAGCCGCACCAGCGGCGTCATGGCCATCAGAATCGCGGGCAGCAGGGTGATCAGGGTCAGGACCAGCAGAATCGTCCACGGCGTCGAGTCCGAGGGGTGCAGGCGGGCATTGAGATCCGGCAACAGAGGCACGGCCACAGGCCCCGCCAGCATCAGGGCAGCTACCATGAGACCCGCGCTGCGAGTTTCGAAGTGGACCGCGCCGGCCCGTCAATGCGGACTACGTTTTCCCGCTGCCGGAACAGATTGGGCCGTTCATCGAGCGCATAAAAGGCCGGCGAGCCCTCCGGAGAGGTGACCACCAGGAATCGCCGGCCCTCGGCCTCGACCAGGGAAAGCGACTGGCGCGGGGCCAGAGCAATCCGCTCCACCAACTCGAGCCGTGGCCGCCGCCCTCCGTAACCCAGCCGGCCAAGCATCCATCCGGCGAGTCCACCGACCGCCGTCTTTCCGTTCGCTCTCATCCCCCAGTCCTTTCTCCACTCCCTAATCCGTTACTCCCCCGTCCCTAGCCCCTAGGCCCTAAGTTCCTTGTCCTTCGCTTTACACCATCCGGGTCACACGCACCGCCAACTGAGAGTCGACCACCTCAAACTCGCTCCAGGCCAGTTGCACATCGCCCGCAGCCAGCGGCATATCGTGGCCGTGCCCCCACTGCGTCTCAATCACCTGTCCCGGCTCGAGGGCCAGCAGATTGCGCACGCGAAACTCTCGCACCGGCACGGCAACATCCAGCTCGACCGGCAGCCGCGCCAGCGGCGATGTCAGCGCAATCCCACCGCCCTCTGCAGGCGGATGAGGCGACGGCACCAGCGCCTGTTCCGTTTTCGTCTCGGCGGCTCCCGCAGGGGCGGGCGGGCGCGGCGGCGCGACAGCCTGCGGCGGCATTGCTTGTGCGGTGGCCATTTACACAGAGATCAAAGCAGAAAGGTGACCAGAAGAGGGACAGATGGATTGGGAGAAGTTAAGAATCGCTCAGTCCAACGATCTCACCGGCTCCGCTACGCAATACTCATCAATCCCATCGCTGCTACACTGAGAGAGGGATTCATCTGCGGCTTCCACGCCGCAGTCAAGCCCTGAAATCGCATCCAATCGAGGTCGAAGTTCATGCCGGAGTCGAATGAGAACAATCGAATTACTGCCACCAGCCTGCGCCTGAAGGTGGGCCTGGCCGAGATGCTCAAGGGCGGCGTCATCATGGACGTGATGAACGTCGAGCAGGCGCGCATCGCCGAAGAAGCCGGCGCCACCTCGGTCATGGCTCTCGAGCGCG
>CAZGHZ010000104.1:0-13475 GCA_964525655.1 uncultured Occallatibacter sp. | reverse complement strand
TGACGAGAACGATGCGGGGAACGTTGGCCTCTTCAGCAAAGCGCCAGACGCGCTCGGTGACGGGCTCGACGCCGGATTGGGCGTTGATGACGACGATAGCGGATTCAACGGGGAAGAGCGCGGCGCGGGCTTCGTGAGTGAACATGTGAAAGCCGGGCGTATCAACGAGATTGATCTTGACGCCCTGCCACTCGGCAAAGGCGACGGCGTTTTGCATGGTTGCGCCGCGGGCTACTTCTTCTTCGTCATAAGCGGTTACGGCCGTGCCGTCTTCGACACGGCCCTGGGTGGGGGTCATCTTGGCGGCATGCAGCAGAGCGGCGATCAAGGTGGTTTTGCCACTGTGCGCATGCCCCACTACAGCTACGTTGCGGATCTCACTTCCCTGGTACGTTTTCATGGTCTTCTCCTGGTGATTTTGCTGGGTTGTTTCAGAATTAGCGGGGGCATTTTAGGGGGGGACAGGAGATCCGCGGGAACGCCGCCATGGGCGTTCGTGTGGCCGGATTGGAGGGCCACGTGTCCCGGTCTGCCGTCTACCTCGTCCATAAAGCGTTCAACCTAATAGGCTTGGAACTGGAGGGTCTCGGGCCGGCGCCGCGCGGAGAAGGATAGAGTGCTTCCGCAGGGCGTCTTTCTAAGAAACTCGGATGCTATCACACTGGGAGTGTGAACGTCCTGTGACTTGAGCCACCTGCTGTGGCGACCTGCTACGGGGCCGGCGGCATTCGGTACCCCTTGAATTGGCCCCTTCCCGGTCTGGACTTATTATGACTATAACGACTATAATTATGGTTGAAATGAGCAGAGGTGCTTATGGCGCTTTGGCAGGTGCAGGAGGCAAAGACTCGGTTGAGCGAGGTGATCGAGGAGGCGCGCGGCAGCGGTCCGCAGATCATCACGCGGCACGGCAGGGAGCGGGCTGTGCTGCTGTCGATCGAGGATTACCGGGCCCTCACGGCTCACAAGCCGGATCTGAAAGAGTATCTTCTGGGCGGTCCGAAGGTGGATAGCTTCGAGATCGAATACGACCGGGATACGGGCCGGGAGATCGAGTTGTGAGTGAGCGATTGATGTACCTGCTGGACACCAATGTCCTGAGCGAGACACGCAAGAAGAAGGCCGACGCTGGAGTGATCTCCTTCCTTGAGAGCGCCGACTCGTCGTGCCTCTTTATCAGTGTGCTCACCTTAGGCGAGCTGAGAAAGGGAGTCGCCAAGAAGCAGCGAGAGGACCCGGCGATGGCCAAAAGACTGGCCGGATGGGCGGATGGGCTGGAATTGAGCTTTACTGACCGGATTCTGAGTGTCGATGCGGCTGCCGCGAGGCTTTGGGGAAACTGGTCCAGTGAGAGGCCGAGACCGGTTGTGGATACCCTGCTCGCAGCTACCGCTGTGCTGCATGGATTGACCTTTGTGACTCGCAATATTCGCGATGTGCGAGGGATACCGGTGAAGCTGCTCGATCCCTGGACGGAATAGAGAATCTGCGGTGCGGCCAACTGCTCGCTATCCGCTCGCTGGCGCTTCCTGTGGTCCATCGGCGACAATGCTCAGGTTATGAAAAAACTCTCACGCCGGGATTTTCTTATGACTGCCTCTGCTGCCACGCTTGCTGCCGCTGCCGCGCCCTCGCTTGGCTCGTCCTTGGGCGATTCACACTCCCGCCAGCGGGTGCTTGTCGGGTCCAATACTTCAGATGGCATTCTGGCCTACGACTGGGATCCGGCTTCAGGAGAGCTGACCGCAGCCGGTGTGGCCGCAAAGCTTGACCGGGTGGACTGGCTGACTTATTCAAATGACCGCAAGTTCCTCTTTGCCGCGTCGGAGGTCCACACGTTTGATGGAAAGCCGACGGGTGGGGTGGTCAGCTTCAGCGTAGCGTATGGGGAACTGAAACAAATCTCTCGACAGAACGCGGCCAGCGTGGGTACTTGCCATATTGCTCTCGACCGCACGGGAAAGGTGCTGATGGCTGCCGATTACACCGGCGGTGGGGCTGCGAGTTTCCAAGTGGCGGATGGCAAGCTCAGCCCGGCGGCGTGGAGCGAGATCTATGTCGGCCATGGGCCGAATACAGACCGGCAAGAAAAGGCGCACGCGCACTTTGTGGCCTATTCGCCAGACAACCGGTTTGCCTATATCAACGACCTGGGCAGCGATTGCATTCACATCTACAAGCTGAACACAGAGACGGCGATGCTGACAAAGACCGGAATTTACAGGGCCAAGCCCGGCGCGGGACCGCGGACTTTGCACTTCCATCCCAACGCGCTTACGGGTTACTCGGTGAATGAGCTGGACTCGACGATTGACGTGCTGGAATGGGGTGACCGAGACGGCAGTCTGACTCTAGCCAACCGCATCGAGTTATTGCCCGAGGGCTATCATGGGCCGACGCGGGCCTGCGATACGGTAATTACTCGCGACGGTAAGTTTGTCTACTTTGCCAATCGCGACAATAACTTCCTATATAGCTTCCGTGCGGAATATGAGACCGGCAAGCTGACTCCGATTGCGCGCAGTAACTGCGGCGGCAAGACTCCGCGAAACTTTGTGCTGGACCCGACGGAAAACTGGATGTTGGTGGCGAATCAGGACTCGAATCTGATCAGCGTCTTTCGGCGGAATGCGGAGACGGGTGAGTTAGCCAATGAGGGGAAGAGTTATCCGGCGGCGGAGCCGATGCGGGTTTTGTTCTAGGAGCATTAAGAAAGCTGGTTGAGATTCAGGGTCTCCCCGGTCCGAAAATCCGGACTTGGCCAGTTTTGTGTCATTGAACGCTATGGAGGTCTGCGCGACCCGCCTGCTGGAGGAAAGAAGATGAGTGGAGCAAACAGTGAAGTATCGCCAAGTCTCTTCCGTAGATTTGTCGTTTGTCTTAAGCGCGTTATGATCAATGGTCGCTTAGGTCAGCTACTCATCATAGCTCTCGTTACAGCGGGAGTTGGGATTCTCATTCTCGACAATCGCTGGTCTCCGGAGTCACAGAGGTCGGTAGCTCAAGTCGTCCAGGAATTGAAGTCCTTACCTCAACCTCCACAGTCTGCTGAAGTGGACTTTAGTTCTGGCTTCCAGCCACGTGTAGGAAAAGCCGAGAGGAAAATTGTCTCAAGACTCTCAGAGGAAGAATTGTGCGCATTCTACCGACCGATCATGGCCAATTCCGGATGGAGGTTGGTACGCGATAACTGTGATCGCTGGCCGGGACCCTACACTTTAATGGAGTATCAAAAGGGACACGTGAATTGGAGCCTTCGAGCCGCCATCCAGAACAGCTCGGAAGTCGAGCATGAGTATGATCTGGTTTCAACCTGGTTGCGCTGATATGCAGGCGGGTGGATAACTGCCGTTCGCAGCGTCAGGCGCCGACGAGAATGGGGATGGCTAGTTCGACATGCGCATCCACGGGAACGGCAGCTTCGGTGGCTACCGGCACATGAGCCAGTTCCCAGGCTGAGCGGTCCTTCATCAAGCGGGAGACGAGCGCGGTGTGCATGGCGTGCCCGGCGCGCTCGGCGACTACGTGGCCTTCTATGCGGCGTCCGGCGAGGGCCAGATCCCCGATCAGGTCGAGCACCTTGTGGCGCACATACTCGTCCTCAAAACGGAGCGGGCCGTTGACCGGGCCTTTTGGCCCCAGAATGATGGCGTTCTCAGGGCTTGCACCGCGGATGAGGCCCATGTCGCGCAGCCGTTTCTCGTCGGCCTGATAGCCGAAGGTGCGCGCGGCGGCGATGTAGGTGCCGTAGGTCTCGGCGGCCAGATCGATGCTGGAGCTTTGACGGCCCACGGGCGCGGGAAAGTCGATTGTGTATTCGATGCTGTAGCCGGAGCCGGGATAGACTCCGATGAACTTGTTGCCCTCGCGCACCTCGACCGCGCGGAGGACGCGGATGCTCTCGCGGCGGCGGCGCTGGGTGCGGATGCCAGCGCTTAGAAATGCCTCGACATAGGGAAATGCGCTGCCGTCGAGGATGGGCAGTTCCAGGTTGTCGACCTCGGCGATGATGTTGTCGACGCCCATACCGATGAGGGCCGATAGCAGATGTTCAGTGGTCTGAATCAGGACGCCCTGGCGCATCAAGCTTGTGGCATAACTAACTTTGGCCACGTAGCGGCCGATGGCTGGGATTTCGAAGTTGTCTAGATCGGTGCGGCGGAAGACGACGCCCGAGCCGGCAGGAGCGGGCAGAAGGCGCATGGTCACCGGCGCACCAGAGTGAAGGCCGATCCCGGTGAACTCAAGGGGCGCGGCAATCGTTTGTTCCAGGTGCGCGGGAGTCAGGTGCGCGGAATCTGGCAAATACTTATCTCCGGTGGTGAAAAACCATGCACTAGGCTCTAGGTTAGACGGCAAAGGTTATCTGTGTCCTGTGGCATTTTTGCCACACTTTGCGCCGAATAGAGAAATTCCTTGCAAAAACTCAACCCAACGAGGCCTTATTCAACCACGCGCAGATTCTCTGAGGCGTACTGTGCGATTTCCCCATCCATCGTCACTAACACCAACCCTTCCAAGGCGGCCTGGGCGATCAATAACCGGGCGAAGGGGTCTTTATGAATGGGCGGCAGGCCGCAGACCCCGGCAATGTGCTGGGGGCGCAGAAGCAGCGGCGTGGCGACCAGTTGCTCCAGCGCATCGGTCCACCAGGCGCGCGGATCGCCCACATCCAGCGTGTTTTTCATGCTCTTGAGCACGACCTCCCAGTAGGAGATGACGCTGAGATAATTGGGCCCTGTGGCGATGGCAGCTTTTGCCGCGATAGGCAATGCGCTCGACTGCCTCAACGAGAAGATTGCCGCATGCGTGTCGAGAAGGTAACCGGAGTCTTGCCTCGGGTCACTCACAGATCGCCTTCGAGGAAGCGGTCAAGGTCGATCGGATCGTTCCAGCCGGGCAACAGGCGGATTCGATCCTTCATGCCGTCGAAACGCACCTGACGGCGTTCGACCGGAGGCGGAGTGAGCTGTGCGACAGGGCGGCCGTGGCGGGTGATGATCACGGGCTCGCCGCCCTCGACGATGCGCAGCAGCTCAGTGAAACGGTTTTTCGCTTCCGCAGTGCCGATGTTCATAAACTCGATTATAGCCATAATTTATGGCCATAACAAGCGATGCAGCTCAAGAGGCTAAAATTGCCCTGAAAGGTCCACAAATGTCCGTCATTGGCAATCTCCCAGTTCCGATGCGCGCGCTGCTGGCTGGGGCGCGGCGCAATGAGACAGCGCTGCTCGAACTGACCCAGAGATTGGTCCGGGCCGAGTCGCCCTCGGACGACAAGGCCGCTGTCGATGCCTGCATCGTGCTGGCGGCCGCGCAAGCCAAGGCTCTGGGCGGGCGGGTCAAGTTCCATAAACAAAAGAACTTTGGCGACCTGCTGGAGGCGCGCTTTGGGCCGAAGTCCGAGACCGGCGCTGCCGGGCGGACGATGCTGCTGGGCCATCTGGACACTGTCTGGCCGCTGGGGACGCTGAAGACGATGCCCTGCCGGTTGGGAGAAGGCCGGCTCTGGGGGCCCGGCACACTGGACATGAAGGCTGGCGTTGCGATGGCTTTCGCCGCCATCGAGTTGCTGGCCGAGGTGGGTGCGCTAAACCGCGAGATTGTCCTTTTGCTGAATAGCGATGAGGAGGTTGGCAGCCCTGTTTCACGGCCTGCGACCGAACGGCTGGCGGCTGAGAGTGCGCGGGTCTTTGTTCTGGAGCCGGCGCAAGGGCTGGCATACAAGACTGCCCGAAAGGGAGTTGGAAACTGGCGGATCGACGTAACTGGAATGGCTGCGCACGCCGGGGTTGATTTCGGAAACGGGTCGAGTGCGATTCGGGAGTTGGCCAGGGCGATCGAGAAAGTAAGCGGATGGACGGATCTGAAGCGGGGAATCACGGTGAACGTGGGCATCGTCGGCGGTGGAAGCAAGTCCAACGTGATCCCGGCAGCAGCCTGGGCGGAGGTGGATGCGCGGATCGTCCGCAAGGGCGACGGACCGCGCATTGAGCGCCGATTTGCCTCTCTCAAGCCGGCGGACAGCAGTTGTAAGCTGGCCGTTTCCGGCGGCATCAACAGGCCGCCGATGGAGCGTACCCGCGCCACCGTGCGTCTCTACCATGAAGCCAGAGCGCTGGCGGCCGAGTTGGGGTTTGTGCTCGAGGAGGCCTCGACCGGCGGCGCTTCGGATGGGAACTTTACCTCCGCGCTGGGAATCCCGACCCTCGACGGAATGGGTGCAGTGGGCGAAGGGGCGCACGCAAGCCATGAATCCGTCGTTTTGGAGCATCTCGCACCTCGGACCGCATTGCTGGCTGGAGTGCTGGCTTAATGCGCAAGCACAAGGTCAAGCGTTTGATCGCCTGTTAGACTTCCGTGAGGTTTGACCCGGAGATGAACTACGCAATGAAGAAGATAGCTTTAATCATGATTTTAGCGGCCATCACCGTGGCTGCGCTCGCGCAATCCTCTTCCAAGCCCGTGGCACATTCCGCCAAATCGGCCACTTCCGCTCAATCCGCGCCGGGAACTCCGACCGTAAAACTTCCCTCCGGTGTGCCTCCCGGCGAAGGTCCGGTGGAGACAGCATTCGCCCTTCGCTACCAGGACATTGTGGTTGGAAGTGGCACACTTGCCGAGCCCAACGAGACCTACAAGGTGCAATACACCGGGTGGCTCGGGACCAACGGTCGCGCCGACGACGGGCGCAAGTTCGACTCGTCCTATGACCGCCGTTCCGCACTGAGGAACACGGATGGGAGTCCGTTTCTGGATGCGGATGGAAAGCCCCGGCTAGGCGATCCGCCGCCCTTCAGCTTTCCGCAGGGCCTTGGCCGGGTGATCGCGGGCTGGGACCAGGGCTTTGGCGGCATGAGAGTTGGAGGGAAGCGTCGGCTGTTCATCCCCTGGCAACTGGCATATGGAGCGAGGGGCCGCCCCGGCCCCGACGCAGCGCATCCTGGCATTCCCGAGAGAGCAGACCTGATCTTCGATGTGGAGCTGATCGACGTAGTAGACATTCCGGGTCGATAATCGATTTGAACAAACGCTGACAACTGCGGCGACCGCCCACGCGAAATACCCAGACGCTGGGCCGGCTGATACACTTCATTTGAGAAAAACCACCCCGGAGTTTGACAACACCATGAGAAATTCCGTTCTGATTCTGCTGTTGGCAGCCACCGTGGCGGCCGCAAGCGCCCAACCTCCCGCAAAGCCGGCTACCACCCCAGCGAAATCGGCTACGGCCGCCAAACCAGCGGCAAAAACAGCTACAACAAACACCAAGATGGCAACGTCCGCCGAGAAGCTGCCCGCTGGAATGACCCCGCTCGCGGGACCGAAGGCAACGCTCTATTCGATGACGCTGCGCTACCAGGACGAAAAGGCCGGCGACGGCGCCGAGGCAGTGCCGGGCAAGATGCTGAGGTTCCACTACACGGTGTGGACTGCGGGAGAGAATGGCGTGAAACTCGACTCCTCACACGACCACCCCGGACAGCCGCTGAAAGACAACGATGGCAAGCCGGTGATGGGTGAGGATGGTAAGCCCAAGTTGGGCGATCCTCAGCCGGTGCCGGTGATCATGGGACAAGGCCGTCCGCTTCCCGGTTGGGACTTGGGGGTTGAAGGCATGAAAGCCGGCGGCAAGCGCCGCGTGTTCATTCCATGGCAGTTGGGCTTCGGCGCTCATGAGATTCCCGCGCGAGACGCCGCTCATCCGGCGATTCCCGGCAAGTCCGATCTGATCCTGGATATAGAACTGGTAAGCGTGTCTGAACCACCGCAGCCGCCTCAACGCCCGGCCATGGGACCTGGGATGAATCCCCCGGCGGGCGCGGGTCCTCATCCGATGCCCGGCGGTCCGGGAGCACCGGCTGCTCCTGCGGCGACTCCAGCTCCACCCGCGGCTCCCGCTCCGGCACCGCCAGCAGCGGCTCCTGCTCCGGCAGCTCCCGCGCCTCCGGCGCAACCGCAACCGAAGTAAAGGCGTGGCTCAATCCCACCTTCGCCGCGAGATCAGTTATGCGGCGGGGGTGGGGCATCCAGGAAATCTAAAATCCTCCCTCATTCAGAGGGTTGAAGCGAATTCCTCGATCGATACCTGTGGTTACCAGGCCGCGCCAGCGGGTAGCTCTGGCGTGGCCTGTATCAACACGCCAGCGTCGTCTTTCCTGAGCCGGACTCGCCAGCCAAGCTGGGCGTCTCGCCGGACACTATCGAGAACGGAAAATCTTCGACGACTGCTTGCTGCACGGTTCGCAGACCAACCGGCCGAGGAAAGCTCTTTGAAACCGAACTGGCATCAACGAGCTTCATCGATCGAAAGTCGATACCTCCATCCGACCTGTTGAGATCAATCCAGCCTGGGATGGAGCTTGTGAAAGCCGGTGGCCTGCTGGTAGGCCCAGCCAAACGCGGCCAGCTTGGCGTCCTGGAAATGAGCGGCCAGGAAAGTCAGGGATACGGGAGTTCCCGGTCCGCCGATGTCGTCGCTGTCGCCGTCGTCGATCTTGGGCGGAGGGGGCGCATCTGCTCCGCGCAGTCCGTTGGGCAGGATCAGCGCCGGATGGCCGGTGAGGTTGGTTGCCGTCAGTTGCGTGTCGGTGGAGGGTGTGACGATGACGTCCACCTGGTCGAAGAGGGCATCGACCTGCTGGATGGCCAGGGTGCGAGCGCGATTGGCCTGGATGTACTCGACCGCCGGATAGAAACGCGCGATGCGGAAGGCATTGGGCCAGTCCTCGACCCCCTGTTCGGTGAGCAACTTGTCGCGGCCACCGAGGGTCAGATCGTCGAAGGCGGCGGCGGCCTCGGCGGTAAGCAAATTGGCCATGGCCTCCCAGGGGAACTTGGGCAACTCCAGAGGGGTGAGCTTCAAGCCAGTGCTCCGCAGCTTGTCGAGGGCGGCAAGCTCGTAGCGGCGGTCGTATTCGCGGCGTGCGCGGGCCTCTCTCAATTGGAGGTTCTTCTGTTCGCGCTTCTGCCGCTCTTCGGAGGTCTCGCCGGGCTTGGCCTCTGCGAGTTTGAGCGGGGGCAGCGGATCGAACTCGCTCTTCATGTAGCCGACACGGAATTGGAATAAGCCCTTCCGCGGATCCCAGTGAAAGTCGGACTGGATGGCTGCGGCGTCCCTTGCATCGGGACCGTGGATCGCTTCGAGGACCATGGCGCAGTCTTCGACTGTGCGCGCGATGGGGCCGAGCTTGTCCATCGTCCAGCTCAGCGCCATCGCCCCGGTGCGCGGAACGAAGCCGAAGGAGGGCCGGAGGCCGGTAGTTCCGCAGCGCGTGGAGGGAGAGGAGATGGAGCCCAGTGTCTCCGAGCCGATGGCGAAGGCCACGCATCCGGCGGAGACGGCGCTGGCCGAACCGGCCGATGAACCGCTCGAACCCTGCTCAGTGTTCCAGGGGTTGCGGGTGCGTCCGCCAAACCACTTGTCTCCCAATGCGAGCGCGCCGAGTGAGAGTTTCGCCACCAGCACGGCTCCGGCTGCATCGAGCCGCTGGACCACGGTGGCGTCCTCGTCGATGGATTGATGCTCGAAGCCACCGGCGCCCCAGGTGGTGGGATAACCCTTGACCGCCAGCAGATCCTTTGCGCCCCAGGGAATCCCGAGGAGCGGGCTACGATGATTCCCCGCGGCGATGTCGGCGTCGGCAGCCTTTGCCTGGGCCAGTGCGCGTTCTTCGGTCAGCGTAATGACGAAGTGCAGTTTCGGGTCGTAGCGCTTGAGGCGCGCGATGTACATCCTGGTCAGATCGAGCGAGGTGATCTTGCGCGTGCGCAGAAGAGTTCCGAGATTGGCGACCGACTCGAAGGCCAGATCCTCGATGCGTCCGGTAGAAAAATCGACCGGTTTGGCCGATTCACCTTGCCAGACAATTTGCCTTGCCGGCATTTTGGCGCCCGGCAGCAATGGATGAAAGACGAAGGCCGGCGGAACGGAGTTGGCCATTTTGAGAGCGCGAATCGGCTCATAAGCCCCTCGCTGGCCGTTGAGGCCGTCGAGCATCATCTTCTTCTCTTCGGCGGTGAAGGGGCCGACGCCGGCCAGCTCGGCTGCCTGATCGATCATCTCCGCGGTGATTTTAGGCGGTTCCGCGGGCTTGGAGGCGGTGGCAGGCTGCTGGGCCTGTGCGGCCAGTGTGTACAAGATTCCGGGAAGTAGGGCGGAGCTGATGCCGGCCCGGCTACAGGCGGCCAAAAACCCTCGACGATCCAATGGCATGATGGAGCATTCCTTTCAGGGAGAAAAACCGTTGCGAAAGAATATAGCTGAATGAGGCGGGATCGCATTTGGGAATTTGCAATTCTGCGCACCAACCGATCGAAATGACCACAGAGTTCTTTGCGCCAAAGTCCTATTCTGCCTTAAAGGCACCGGTCCGGGCCTCAAGGCCGCGTCTCTTTGGAGCGATTTCGGGGATTGATACCCCCCAACCGCATGGCGAGGGTAGGGTGCCCTGTCGCTGCAGTTATCTGCCAGCCAGAGCAGACCCATGCTCCCGGATTCCTGACCCCTGATCCTCCAGCACCTGCTCGTAATAGCGGACGTAGTGGGGCACAACCAGCGAGGCGCAGAAGCGGTTCTGAGCTGTTTTCCGCCCGGCGTCGCGCATCGTCTGGAGGCGGTCGCGATCTTTGAGCAGGCTTGCGGCTCCGGCAGCCATTTCTTCAACCTCTCCGACGGGATAGAGGAGGCCGGTAACGCCGTCGTCGATCAATTCGGGGACACCGCCGACGCGCGTGGCGATGGATGGAACCTTGCAGGCCATGGCTTCGAGCGCGGCCAGGCCAAAGGACTCCAACTCGCTGGGCATCACCATCAGGTCAGCCAAGGGGAGGAGCTCGTTGACGCGCTCCTGCTTACCCATAAAGTGAACCCTGTCATGAATTTGTAGGTCGTGAGCGAGCCACTCGGCGGCGGAGCGGTCTGGACCGTCGCCGACCAGAACGAGCCGCGCAGGAAGCTGGCGGGCGACCTGCGCAAAGACTCTGACCACGTCGACGACCCGCTTGACCGGGCGGAAATTCGACAGATGCATCAGGATTGCTTCATCGGGAAGGGCCAGCCGCCGGCGGGCTGCGGCTCTGGCTACTTCATCCTTGATGGGCGCGTACTGGTCGCAGTTAACGAAGTTGGGAATGACCTCGATGGGACGCGCGATGCCGAAGTCGGTGAGGGTTTTGTCCTTTAGATAGCTGGAGATGCTGGTGACGCCGTCGCTCTGCTGGATGGCGTAGCGGGTGATGGGCAGGTAGCCGCGGTCGAGGCCGACGAGCGTGATGTCGGTGCCGTGGAGCGTGGTAACGAAGGGCAGGCTGCGGCCTTGGGCGGCGAGCATTTGCCGAGCCAGCAGGGCGCTGACAGAGTGGGGAATGGCGTAGTGGACGTGGAGCAGGTCGAGGTCGTGGAATTCAGCGACTTCGGCCATGCGCGAGGCGAGCGCCAGATCGTAGGGCGGGAACTCGAAGAGCGGATAGCTGGAGACGTGGACCTCGTGATATTCGATGCCGTTGTCGCGTCCGCTCAGCCGGAAGGGCTGCGAGTAAGAGATGAAATGCACTTCGTGGCCGAGGGCGGCCAGTTCGATGCCCAGCTCAGTGGCCACAACGCCCGAACCGCCGTAGGTGGGATAGCAGGTGATGCCGATACGCATAGTGCCTTCTCTTTGCTTGCGGATAGGGGCTCTTGCACATAGATGCGGCTCATGGACGCAACGGCTCTCGTTTCTGCGTTCAGGGTGAAACAGGACCTAGTAGACGCCGGGAATCAGCCGCTTCGCCTGCTGGCTGTAGGACGCATACTGGGCGCCGAAGGCCTCATTCAAGGCTGCCTCTTCCACGTGAATTCTGTAAAGAATAGCGATGGTGACAGGCGCCATGACGGCAAGGCACGCAATCCAATTGCACTTTACAATTCCTATGGCCAGGAACGAAAGCAGTGAACCGGAGTAGGCCGGATGGCGTACCCAGCGGTAGAGGCCGCTCCGGTAGAAGGTTTGATTGCTGCGGATGGCAACATTGGAGCTGAATCTTCTTCCCAGCGACAGGATTGCAGTCCATCGAAGCGTCATTCCGGCGATCAGCACAACGATCGCAGTCGTCATCAGCCCTTGAGCGCTGAATGGCAGGTTCGCTCTTGTTAAAGCACGCATCTTCTCGCCGGCGAAGAGGCTGAGAGCGATTGCAGCCATCAGGAAGATCAAAGATCCGCGGTCTTTCACGGCACCTCGGCCGCGGCGAGTGCGCATTGCAATAACGAGGAGCGTCTCTGATGCGGCCCAACCGTAGACCAGAATCCTCCAAAGAAGTGTGATCTCCAACCTGCCTCCATCTGCCGCTTAAACGCAGAGCTTTCCTATCGAACTCGTGACAAAAGAATACGCAACAGAGTCCGAGTCTGTTCCGCGCGCCTCCGAATGCGTGGCTTGCCGCCGCAAGATGGCGTGGACTCAGTCAGCCGTTTCAAAGGCAGGAAAAATCGATGAGTTCAATATCACCACTCAGGTTGATTGACGCGAGCGCATTCCGCTCGGTCTCGCGCGAGGCCAGCAGTCGAGTGTGGGCCAGGGCGAGATCGGCGTCGTTGTAGCCGGGATGGGAGACGAGTTCCCACGCACCGGGAGGAAGGTTGCGCAAGAGCGAATTGACGGTCGCTGAATTGAGGGTTCCGGTGGCCAAAACACCGATCGCTCCGTCGGTCGTGGTGAAGCCTTCTTCCGCAACGATGCGGCGGAAGGCAGGCTCGAGTAGCCGCAGCAATCGGACTTCGATCCGGCGGATGAATAGCGCGCCGGGTGTAGCGCGGAGGCTCCACGACGGCTCGAAGGGGTTGCGAATGGCGCGAATGCCCGCCGCTTGGGCCGCGCGGAGCACCGGGCGGAGGACGGCGGGGAACATATGCGTGTGCTTGTGTGTGTCGATGTGGGTGAGGCGCAGGCCGCGGTTTTGGAGCAGGGCAATCTGGGAGGCCGTCTCGGCTTCGATCTCAGCCGAGCGGATGCGGCCCTTGGCAAGCCGCTTGAGAAAAGCGCCGAGCTTGGGATGAAAGCGGCCAGTGCTTGAGTCGACAAGCGTGGGAAGCTCGTGGGTAGAGAGCGCTGGTTCTCCATCGACCAGTACGACGTGGCAACCGACGCCGAGCGAAGGTGCGGAGCGAGCGAATTCGATGGCTTCATCGGTGGCCGCGGCCTTGGCCATCAACGTCGCGCTGGTCAGGAACCCGGCCCGATGAAGCTCGATGATGGCGCGATTGACTCCGGTGGTCAGTCCAAAGTCGTCGGCATTGAGGATGAGACGGCCCACCCGGTGAGTCTATCAACTACGGCTGGGCGGCCCCAGGGCCTGTTCCCGATGAGTAAAGTCGAGCTGACCAGCAAGCAAATGCGCTGCTATGATGACAACAGGCCGCAAGGTTTTCTGAGCCACGTGGGCGGTTAGCTCAGCTGGTTAGAGCGCCTGCCTTACAAGCAGGAAGTCGGG
>CAZGHZ010000103.1:0-13488 GCA_964525655.1 uncultured Occallatibacter sp. | reverse complement strand
ACCCCTTCGCATTAGAACAGCTTGCTAAGCGATACGTTTTGCGGGGGCAAGGTCACATCGCCAACTCCTCGTCCCCGCTCCATACCTGGACTCGGGGCACGATTCAAGAGTATGTCGCGTATGTAGTCTCTA
The DNA here is from genome assembly GCA_964525655.1 of uncultured Occallatibacter sp. Lineage (GTDB taxonomy): Bacteria > Acidobacteriota > Terriglobia > Terriglobales > Acidobacteriaceae > Telmatobacter. The sequence continues at coordinate 13,356 of CAZGHZ010000103.1, read as the reverse complement.
TATAGAGACAGTTGAACCAACAATCTGACAATATATTCAGTAATATTAACATAATAAACATCTTATTACCATGTAGACAATTGATATAAAAACCCAAAATAGTTCATGGACAATGCTCCGCAGACTGGATTGTGGCCGCTTCCCCTTTCCTTGGGGCTGCCGATCCGGATAATTTCGAACCCCACCCGTTTATTGCGGCTTTGCCGGATGCAGCGGTTGGGCCTGCGCACGCTCTTCGCGGGGCTGGGGGCCAACTTCTATGGCTTCGCCTAATGCTAGCGGGAGTTCCTGCTGCTGTGGCTTTACTGACTCGTAGGCGCGGACGATTCTTTGCACAAGCGCGTGACGGACTACATCGACATCTTCAAAGTGGCAGAAGTGAATGCCCTCTACGCCATTAAGAATATTGATCGCGTCGACGAGGCCGGACTTGCGCGGGTTGGGCAGGTCGATCTGCGTGATGTCGCCGGTAATGACCGCCTTGGAGTTGTTGCCCATGCGGGTCAAGAACATCTTCATCTGCTCGATGGTGGTGTTTTGCGCCTCGTCCATGATGATGAAGGCGTCATTGAGCGTGCGGCCGCGCATAAAGGCCAGCGGGGCGACTTCGATGACGTTCTTCTCCAGCATCTTGTCGACTTTTTCCGGATCGAGCAGGTCGTAGAGGGCATCGTAGAGCGGGCGCAGATAAGGGTCGACCTTATCCTGAAGCGTGCCAGGGAGGAAGCCGAGGCGTTCGCCGGCCTCGACGGCGGGGCGTACAAGCACGATGCGGCTGACTTTCTTGGCGTTCATCGCGGAGACGGCCATGGCGACGGCGAGGTAGGTCTTGCCGGTGCCGGCCGGGCCGACGCCAAAGACCATATCGTTCTGTTCGATGGCCTCGACGTATTTGCGCTGATTGATCGAGCGCGGCTGGACGGTGCGTTTCACTCCCGCGGAGCGCTGCTTGCCCGAGTCGGCCAGCGACCGCAGCGTGGTGGCGGGATCGGCGACGACCAGGCGCAACATGCCATTGAGTTCGCCGTTGTGAGGATTGACGCCCTGCTTTCGGAGGGCCTCGAAGTCTTGAAAGATGCGCTGGACGCGCAAGACGCCCGCGTCCTGTCCCTGAACATGCACGGCGTCGGAGCGAAGATCGATGTGGACGCCGAGCGAGTCTTCCATGAGCCTGAGGTTTTCATCGCGAGTCCCAAAGAGGGGCTCCAGGTTGGGCGTGATCTCCAAAGCGATCTTCAAAGGTTTCGATGGCCTCCAATTGCGGTTGCGGTTCCGGTTGAGTATGAGTTGACTGACAGGGCGAAGCAGCGGCGCGCGGCGGCCTCAACGGGCTGCGCAGTTCGAGCTGATTGTGGACTGAACCGGCGGGCACTCAACTGGGCCGAGCCGAAGCTCTGGGCGGAGGAGCGGAACCGCGGGTTTGAGAAGGCGACCAAATCTGGTGTCAGTCTTCGGTACCTGGGCTAGAGAGTAACGCCGAAGTGCTCAGGAGTCAATGCAAGGTGTGATGAATTTTGGTAAGTAGTGTGCCTTGGCAGGTACTGGAGGCCTACCAGGAGCCACTCTCCATGTTCATTCCCTGCAACTAGTCAGTGGAATTGGTGTCAAACTCATCAAAGCGGCTCACATCTGTACGAGGTTCGATCATGAGCAAGTTCAGGTTATTGGCGTTGGTGCATCTTGGAAACCGTTGCTGCACTTCAGTGGTAATTGCCCTTTTGGCGGCGGCTGCCTTGATTTCGATGAATGGATGCGCAGCGGTGCAGGTGAAGCTGGAAATGAAGGTCTCTCTGGCCAAGATCCCCGTTGCTTCGATCGAGGCTAGCCAGCCCAAGGGGCCGGGAATCGGACCCGGACAGAAATCGCCGCTGGTGGTGACAGTAACCCAGCCTGACGGCAAAGTATTGCGAACGGAGGGTGCCGGGAAAGGGAAGGTGATGTGGCGAGATCTGACGGTGACGCCGACGATTGTCGCCGTGAATAAGAAGGGCGTGATTACGCTTGCCAAGGATCCTCGGAAGAGCGAAGGGAAGCTTCCGCAGATCACCATTATGGTACCCAGCCATCCCGGCATCCAAACAGAACTCGATGTACCGCTGAGATACGACTATAACTTCGTGTCGAATTTTTCGGGAGCAAGCGGCTCCGACGGCATTAACGGCACGGATGGATCAAGCGGCATGAGTGGCAGCCCCGGCTCCACGGATCCGACCAGTCCCTCAGCGGGCGGGGACGGTACGAACGGCGGTGATGGCGGAAATGGCAGCGACGGTGGAAACGGAGGAGACGCGCCTCCGGTGCAGGTTCAAGTCACCTTGATCTCAGGCAGCCATCCTCTGCTCCAGGCGAGCGTTACTGCGGCAGGTCATCACCGGTTTTATCTCGTCGATCCGCAAGGAGGATCGCTGACGGTGAGGGCCGACGGAGGTCCCGGCGGCTCCGGCGGCAGAGGTGGCCGCGGAGGCCAGGGGGGCTCCGGCGGCATCGGATCGCCCAACGGCAATAGCGGCAGTAACGGCCAGGACGGACGAAGCGGCTCGGACGGCTCGCCCGGAAGGGGTGGACTCATCACAGTGAACTACGATCCGCAAGTCACACCCTACTTAACTGAGATTCACCTCTCCAGCCAGTATGGCCCCAAGCCGGTCTTGAAGGAGATACCGGTGGCTCCGCTCTGGTGACGAGTGCGAGGTCTCCCCGGCGATCTCTCGTTTTGAAGAAGAATCCATCAATTTCAAGACAGCTTGGCCGTAGCCCGGAGACCCTGGCCGTAGCCCATCCGCGACTTTGGTTGGCTGCGAGGACCGGTTCCGGGTATAATTGAGATTCGGCAACCGCCGGAGTGGTGTGTACTCTTGTGCCCGTAGAACAGGCTGAGATGCGCGCCCTTCACTGGAGCGCTAAGACGGCCAGATGTGGCGGCGCGAAACACCTAAGTTTGGAGCGAAGTCATGGCACAGGTATGCGACATCTGCGGGAAAGGCCCGCAGTTTGGCAATAACATCTCACACGCCCACAACGTCACACGCAGGCGCTGGAGCGTGAATCTGCAGGCAGTGAAGGCGCTGGTTAACGGCAACGCAAAGCGGATCCGGGTCTGCACCAGTTGCATTAAGACCGGCAAGATCGCCAAGGCATAAGGCCGGCCGGCTCTGGTCCAGGCCGTTTGTGACAGCCTGGGTCGGAACAGAGATTCAAAGACGACAATAGACCCCGTCCAGTCCGGACGGGGTTTGTCGTTTCTGCCGCTAGTATCCTGAGTCATTGATTCGTTTGCAATATCGAGCGACGGAGTCGAGGATCTGGTCTGCGGTCTTATGCCAGATGAAGGGTCTCGGCGCGAGGTTGTGATTTTCGATGTAGTGGTCAATGGCTGCTTTCAGCTCTTTGGTGGAGCGGTGAACGCCGCGTCGAAGCTGACGTTCAGTGAGCAACGCGAACCAACGTTGCATCAGGTTCAGCCATGAGGCCGAGGTGGGCGTGAAGTGGACATGGAAGCCGGCCGCTTAGCTAGCCAGTTGCGAATCATCAACGTCTTGTGCGTTCCGTAGTTGTCCAGGATGAGGTGGATGTCCATATCTTCGGGCACGTTCTTCTCGATTGTGTCGATGGCGGTCTGGTTTATGCCCGAGGCCTCTGCCATCATACGAGTCGACCAATGGGTGGCGGCGGGCGGCTTGCTCTCCAGTGTACGAACGATTACCTGTTCGATCTGTCGATCGCTGAGCTTACGTGGTTGCCCGGGGCGCGGCTCATCAAGCAAGCCGTCCAATCCCTGTTCATCAAACCTGCGCCACCATTTACTGACCGTTTGAATACACACATGCACTTCTGCGGCGATGGCGGTGGCGGTCAGCCCCTCCGAAGCGCGCAAAACAATCCGCGCACGCATCGATAGAGCCTGGGCGGTCTTCCTTCTCCGCATCCATCCCTGCAACGTCGAGCGCTGCTCTTCGCTCAGCAGCAACTACGGCAATCGGCGTCCTCGTCTCATGACATCGCTCCGGTCATGTCAGACGTCTCTCGCCGTATTATGTTCAATGTATTAATGACTCAGTACACCAGGTTGAATTGCCTCATCTTATCGTTCGGTGTTGCGTCGTGTCGATTTTGCAATGAATGTAAAGCGTGTGCACACGGCGGCGGATTCCGCTCGAGCGTCCAGCCGTCACGACAGGCAACTTTGACCGGACCGGTGCAATTGCCCGTGCCGGTCCCAATCTTGCATCGCGCGGATTTTCGATCTATCCCATTGAATATTTAGTAGTTAAATACAGGTCAACTCCGTTCTTCAAGCGCCGGGTAATTGTCTGCGTGACTGTGGCCGATAATCTCTGATAAGCCTAAGCTGGGAAAGGTGCTTCAGCAATCGGGCATGTAAACGAGGAATACCAGTTACGGAGATGCGAGCTATAGCGAGCGGTCACGCGAGCGAACGAGGCAGGCTGCATGCCGTTGCCCTGCGCTATCTCCCGGTTCTGCTGCTGTTCCCGTCCTTCGTCCACTCGCCGGCGCAGCCCACCCCCGGCCCCCTACCGACCTTGCGCACCATTCATGACGTCTTCCTGCTGAGCAAGGCCGAAGCCAGAAGGGGATACCCTATCGTGCTAGACGCTGTGGTCACTTACTCCGATCCGGAGTGGGGACTGCTGTTCATCCAGGATGAAACCGGCACAACCTTTATCGACGTTCACGGCAATGTGACGAGGTTTCCTTTGGGCGCTCACGTTCGCGTCAGCGCCGTCTCGGCTGTTGATGGCGATAACCCGATCATCGCCCAGACCAGGATCCTCGTGCTGGGCGCCGGCATTCTCCCCCCTCCCGAGCAGAGGAGCGTGAAAGAACTCGACGCGGGCGAGGGGGAAGCTCATCGCGTGGTAACAGAAGGCATTCTGCACCCCTGCGAGCGCGATTGGAGCCGCGTTTGTTTTCGCATCTGCGACGGAGAAAAAGCGGTGTGGTTGATGATCCCAGAGCAGGATAGCGCCTCTGCGCAGAGCCTGATGGGCGCCATCGTGCGCGTCAAAGGCATGGCCGCACGGCATGAAGAGGGCGAGCACAGGCGCGTTGGGGCGCAACTCTACGTCAACACTTTGAAAGACATCGAAGTTGAATCTCCCCCCTTGCCGGTGTCATTCTCCTCGCTGCCCATGCTCATTGGAGGTCTGCGCCCCTCGGATGCGGACGTACGATTCGTGAATCGGACTCATCTTCGCGGCGTGGTGACCTGGCAGTCACCAGGGCTCTTCACTCTTCATGACGACTCTGGAACGATCTTTGTCGGCACCTGGAAGACGATTGCCGTTCATACCGGGACCACGATGGACGCGATTGGCTTCTTGAGCCATGGACGGTTTGGCTTGGAGCTGGCAGACTCCGCCATTAGCCCGGCTGCAGTCCAGCTGAATGCCGCCGCCATCGTGCCTCTTCAATTGACGGCCAATGAGGTGATTAAGCGCTCTCTCAACGGAAGGCGCGTACACCTAAAGGCACGCCTGATCGGCCAGAGCGCCAATGCGAATGAGTTTGTCTACCAACTTGAGGATGGGACGCAGCGTTTCAATGCCGTCCTGCTGCGAAACGATGCCACACGCGAGATCGTCGGCCTCTCGAAAGGCTCGATTCTTGAACTAACCGGAGTCGCCTTGATCGAGGGTGGAACTCCGGAATGGCCTGACTCGCTTTTGGTCTTGGTCGAGTCGCCGGCGGACATGGTGGTCGTTGGAGGACCCGGCTGGCTGACTTTCAGGCGCGGGTTGACCCTACTCGGGTTGATGGCCTTGTGTGTCGTGATACCACTGATCTGGATCACGGTGCTCCGCCGAACCGTTCGCCGGCAGACCGCGACGATTCGCGCCCGCCTTGAGAGTGAAATGCGCCTGGAAACCAAATACAGCCGGCTGGTCGAACGCAACCTGGCCGCTGTCTACAGTTGGCAGCCCGACGGTACGATCTCCGACTGCAATCTCGCCTTCGCTAGAATGCTCGGCTTCGAGTCGCGCGAGGATTTGATTGGCCGTTCCTATTGGGATTTCCAGGTCGATTCCGAACACCGGGAGCAACTGTGCGCTGCGCTTCAACGAGAGGAAGCACTGAGCAATCGCGAGGCAAGCCTGCGCCGGGGCGATGGTTCCACGGTCCACGTGCTCAAGAACATTACACCCGTCCACACCGCTGATGGCATCCTCTACGAAACCACCGCCATCGATGTGACTCAGCTCAGGGACAACCGGATTGAGTTGCAAAAAGCCAGGGACGCTGCCGTCTTCGAGTCGCTCAACGATCCTCTCACCAGCCTGCCCAATCGCAAGCTTCTTACGCATACCCTGCCAGGGATGCTGACCGAGGCGCAAGAAGCTGGTGGCATGATCGCTCTGCTCTATCTCGATTTGGACGGCTTCAAGCTGGTCAATGACACCCTCGGGCATGCCGTTGGCGACGCGCTGCTGGTGCAGGTGGCGGCTCGCCTGCGTTCATGCGTGCGCGAGGGAGATATGCTGGCCCGGCTGGGCGGCGATGAGTTCATGGTAGTCATGCGCAAGATTCGCGCCAGGGAAGACGCGGTGATGCTGGCGGAAAAGCTGCTGGAAGACCTTTCAAGCTCCTTCGAGGTCAATGGCCACCTGCTCGCTATCGGTGCCAGCATTGGCATCAGCATCTTTCCCGACGATGCCGCCAATTCCGAGGAGCTAATCCAGCAAGCCGACAGCGCCATGTACGTCGGCAAGCGCGAGGGCAAGAATCGTGTCACCTGCTTCACCGCCGAGATCGGTTCACTAGTGAATGAGCGGCTCATCCTGGAGCATCTGCTGCGCGGCGCCGTCGCCCGCGATGAGATCTCCGTGCACTATCAGCCGGAGTTCGAATTGGCCAATCGCCGCCTGACTCGTTTTGAGGCACTGGCCCGATGGATCCACCCGACTCTCGGTCCGATTCCTCCACTCAAGTTCATTCCCATAGCGGAGGAGAGCGGTATGATCTCGGCCTTGGGCGCTTACATTATGGAGCGGGCCTGCTTCGAGGCTGTTCGTTGGCAGAAGATGATGCCCTATCCTATCCAGGTTGCCGTCAACGCCTCCAGCTTCCAATTTCGCCGCAAGGGATTCGTCGAAGAGGTCGGCGCCATTCTCGAGCGCACCGGCCTCCGGCCTGAACTATTGCAAATCGAAGTCACCGAGTCGGTGATGCTGGGCGAAGCCAAACATGTGGCAGACGCCATCGACCGTCTCCGCGAGATGGGCATCAGCATGGCGATCGACGACTTTGGTACCGGCTACTCCAACTTGAGCTATCTGCCCACCCTGGCCTTCGATGTTCTCAAGATCGACAGGTCGTTTGTGAGCAAACTCGACACGCAGCCGGAGACTGAATCCATGATGCGCACGCTCATTGCGCTGGCCCACAACTTCGGCATGAGGGTCATCGTCGAGGGAGTGGAGACCCAAGAGCAACTGACGTTGATCAAGGTACTCGGAGCCAATGAGGTGCAGGGATTCCTCACCGGGCGTCCCATTGCCAACCCAGAGATTTATATGCTTCTTCCAGCACGCCTTTGAGGCGCGTCGATGGAATCCTTCCGCCGCCTCAATCATCTGAGAGAATAGGGATTGTGAATCGAGCGCGCCAGTTCGTCCTCCCGCAAGCGACCCCGTCGGCTTGTCTCGCTGTGTTGGCTTTCACGGCCATGGCGGTGAATGTGCATGCCCAGGCGCCAAACCCCAGCTCCGCCGCCAATCCCTTCTTCGGCAGTGTGACAGTTCGCCCAGCCACCGATGAGGCTCTCAATCTCTCGCTCGACGGCGCCATCGCGCTCGGACTCAAGAACAATCTGGGACTCAAGGAAGCCGAAAACGGAGAAAAGTCGTTCCGGGGGCTAAAGAATGAGGCCTTACAGGAGTTCCTGCCCACTGTCACGCTGACTGGTGACATCGGCGTTCATCAGCAGAATCTGGCCGCGCTGGGCTTCGGACCCGGCGTGATCAAGATGTTCGCACCGCTCTTTCCTGGCGGCGTGATCCCTGCCGGGCTCTCCTTCATCACTCGCGACGACCTCACCGAAGGCCAGCTTCACTTTCGTCAGACGCTTTTCTCCGGACCTGTCATTGCAGCCTTCACGGGCGCAGGCGCGGCAGAGCGCGCGGCCCACTTTGCCAAGATGTCGGCCCGAGGCGAGGTCGTCCAGCAGGTGGCCTCGGCCTATCTGCGCTCGATCGCCGCGGCCAGCGAGGTCGACAACGCTAAGGCCCTCGAAACAGCGGACCGGGTGCTTCTCGACCACGCACACGCCGCCCACGAAGCCGGAACCGCCGCCAACCTCGACGAACTGCGCGCCCGCGTGCAGCTTCAGGCCCAGCAGCAAGCGCTTATCACGGCCAAAAACGCCTTTGAAAAAGACCTCATCCTGCTCAAACGCGAGATTGGCATTGACCCTGGCCAGAGGATTGTTCTCACCGAGCAGGCTCCTTATAGTGAACTGGCCTCGGAAACACCTGAAGAACTTCTCGCCATTGCCTACAAGAATCGCCAGGACTATCAGAACCTCCAGAATCAGGCCGTAGAATTCAAGGCCATCCGCCAAGCGTATCGGGCCGAGCGTTTGCCAAGCCTCAGCTTCAACAGCTACTACGGCGTCAGCCAGGTCGGCGGCGCGGGCTCCCATGGCAACTTCGCCGCGGTTGGAACGCTCAGCCTTCCGCTCTTCCGCGAGGCCAGGCTGCGCGGCGACACGGAAGCTGCCCAAGCGCAGATGAACGCAGTCAACGCCCAACTCGACGACCTGCGCGGCAAGATCGACCAGCAGGTTCGCTCCGCCCAGCTCGATGTAACGGCCACGATGAAGCTCGTCGAAGTCGCCCGCTCAAACCTCGATCTCGCCACCCGCGCCCTTGCCGACGAGACCGATCGCGTCAATGCCGGCGTCGACGACAACCTGCCCCTGGTCACCGCTCAAGCCACGCTGGCCGCGGCCCAGACCAATTTGGTCGAAGGCCTCTACCAGTACAACCTCTCCAAGCTTGCGCTGGCCCGCGCCACCGGCGTCATTGAATCGCAATACCGGGAATACCTGGGGCGGTAAGAAAAAAACGGCTTCAACGGCTCGTTATTTCATCGAAGAATCCCACACCATCTCTCGCTCGCGGGTTTTTGGAAGTTAATCTAAAGAAAGAGGAACCCGATGCGTCCCGGCAGAAATCTCCAGATCAAGTACTACGTCGAACCCGACCCGGTAGCCCTCGCCCGCCGCGCCGTCGAGTATCTGGTCGAGATGATCGGAGAAGCCGTCGAGGCCCAGGGACGCGCCCGCATCGCCATCAGCGGCGGCTCCACTCCGAAAGCCACTTTTGAGCTGCTCGCCGATCCCAGCCAGCCCTGGCTTCGGCGCGTGTCTTGGGAGATGCTCGACCTCTACTGGGTCGACGAGCGCTGCGTCCCGCCCGGCGATGCCCAGAGCAACTACCGCATGACCCGCGAGGCCCTGCTGGACCACGTTCCGCTCAGGCCCGAGCAGATCCACCGCATCGAGGGTGAGCTGGAGCCCGAGGCTGCCGCGGCCGGCTATGAACGGGAGTTGCGCTTGAGCTTCGGAGTGGAGAGCCCTGAGAGCCCGCGCTTCGATCTTGTGGCCCTGGGTCTTGGCCCGGATGGACACACCGCATCGCTCTTCCCGCACACCGGAGCGATCCACGAGACGACCCGCCTGGTCGCAGCCAACCAGGTGCCGAAACTGGATGCCTCGCGCATCACTCTCACCTGGCCTGTGATCAACCGTGCCCGCTCGGTCTTCTTCCTCGTCTCAGGCCAGGATAAAGCCCCTGTTTTGAGAGAGGTACTTACAGGCCCGTACGACCCGGAGCGCCTGCCCAGCCAGTTGATTTGGCCTGCAAGCGGTATACTGACATTGATCCTGGATAAAGCCGCAGCCGCGCTTTTACCCCCGACAGACGAGGAAGGCTGTGGAGTTTTGGAGAGGGAACGATGATTCTGGCGGGCGACGTAGGCGGCACCAAGGTACACCTGGCGCTGTATGACTTTGTGGATGGAAAACTCGAGTACTCGCGCGATCAGCGCTTTGCGGCCAAGGAATACTCCGGTCTCGAAGAGATCGTCAAGGAGTTTCTCGGCACAAGCAAAGTCACTGCGGCCTGCTTCGGCGTGCCCGGCCCGGTGCGCAACGGTCGCCTGCGCCTCACCAACCTCCCCTGGACCCTGGACAGCCATGAGCTCTCTGTCAACCTGGGAGTCACCCACGTCTTTTTGATCAACGATCTTGAGGCCAACGGTTACGGCGTCGCTGAGCTGGGCCCCGATCAGATCTACACCCTCAGCGAGGGCGACACCAGCCAGATCGGCAATCGCGCCCTGATTGCTGCGGGAACAGGACTGGGCGAAGCTCTGCTCATCTGGAACGGCCGCACCCACACGCCCTATCCCTCCGAGGGCGGCCACGCCGACTACGCCCCCCGCAACGAAGATGAGATCGACCTATTGCGCTTCCTCAAGCAGAAATACAACGGTCGCATCAGCTTCGAGCGCGTCATCAGCGGCATGGGCCTGACGAGTATCTACGAGTTCCTGCGCGACGTTCGCGGCGTGGAAGAGTCCCCTGAGGTCGCCGAACGGATTGCCGCAGCCGTCGATCCCAACGTCGTCATCACCGAGCTGGGCCTTGCAGCCAAGAGTGAGATTTGCGAAAAGACTCTGGACATGTTCGTCTCCGCCTACGGAGCCGAAGCCGGCAACATGGCCCTCACGCTGCTTTCGGTGGGCGGCGTCTACATCGGCGGCGGCATCGCTCCCCGCATTCTAGAGAAGCTCAAAGACGGCGCCTTCATGAAAGCCTTCACCGACAAGGGCCGTCTCAGCCAGTTGCTCATCAACATGCCGGTGCGCGTGATCCTCGACAGCCGCGCGGCATTGCTGGGCGCAGCTGCCTACGCCGAAGCCCGCGCCGCCGAGCTAAGCGGCACCTCACCCCGTGCCGCATCGGTTAAATTCTAGGAATCTTTGAATGCACCTGAGTTCATGGGTGCGCCACCCTCGCCGCGTCTTTGATTTTGCGGCCGGGGTGAGGCACCAGTGACTTTTACCGCTGCATCGCCGAACCCAGCGTCTCAACCGTCCCGTGGTAGAAATACTGTCCCAACCCCACCGTAAACAGCCAGCAGCCGTAGAGCGCGTGCTCAAAGCTCGAAGTTGCCAGCGAGCCGGTCTCGGCATACCGCCCGGCAAACAGCAGGCCGCCCAAGAAAGTGAGCCACACGGCCAGCGGGTTGCGAAAGATGATGTGCAGAAATGCGAAAGCCGCCGCGCTAGCCACGATCATCGCCCACTTGCCGGGAAAAAGCGACGCATATCGCTCGAAGAAGAAGGCCCGGTAGAGCAGCCCCTGCGGATAGACTGAAAACACCGGGTAGCCCACCATCACCACCGCCCAGATCGCCGGATGCTCACGCACGAGACTCCATTCCAACTGGGGCGCAAAACGTCGCACTCCAAGCCAAATCGCCAGCGCCACCAGCGCAAAAATCATCAAAATCGAAGCCGAATGACCGGGTAATTGGCGCGGGTTCCACAGCCGCCGCCGGTCAAATCGCGGATCGCGCGCCAATTGCCACGCGGCATAGCAGGACACGGCCCACAGCAGGGGCAGCGCTGGAATCCGCACCGGCGAATACCGATAAGCCAGTGGCAGGGCTACAAACAGCATGAGAAACTCAAAGATCAGAGCAAGACGCGGCATTACGGACCATCCCGGCATTCAGCATACCCTCCAAATCGCACCGGAAACTAAAGTTTCATCCGGATGCGGCACAACCGGTGAGATGATGATTGGATCAATCCCAGATTCCGAGTAGAGCTTCGAATGAACCCACCCGATTCGAGACCCCGTAGCTTCGCAACTGCCGGCGCTGTCATGGCTTTGCTCGCGGTTATTTTTGTCCAGCTCTTTCTAATGGCGCGAGCGAACTCCGCCACCTGGGACGAACCGGACCATATCTACTCAGCGTACATGCAGGCGACTCGCGGTGACTTCGGGCTCAACCCCGAGCACCCGCCGATGATCAAATACATTGGCGCGCTTCCACTGCTTAAGATGCAGTTCAAGATGCCTCCCATGGAGGACCGGTCTTATCGGCTTCAGGAGGCAGTCGGCGGCCGGGAGTTCCTCTTCGGCAACAACGCGAACGACATTCTATTCAGGGTTCGGCTCGCAACCTCCGCGATTACGATCCTTCTGGCCCTGGTCGTCTTCTTGGCCGCTCAGGAGCTTTTCGGCACGGGAGCCGGCCTCATCGCTCTGGCTCTCATTGCATTCGATCCCAATCTGCTCGCGCACTCGGCGCTGATGACTACCGACGCCGGAGGTGCCTGCTTCCTCTTCTGCTCGGTCTATGCCTTTTACAGGTATGCAAAGAAGCCATCCATGATCCGGCTGGTGCTCGCCGGTCTGGTCGTGGGCCTGGCTCTGGCCTCGAAGCACAGCTCCGTTCTGATCTTTCCCATTTTAGGCGTGCTGGCTATCGTAGAGATCCTTTGGCCCCGGCCTCCTCTTCCCTGGGAGCTGATCGCCAGCCGTGGCAAGCGATTCTTCCGTTACGCGGCGGTGCTCATCGCCATAGCCGTTCTCTCCGTTGGAGTTTTGTGGGCATCCTACGGCTTCCGCTACGCTGCGAGAGTCGACGGGTTGCGCCTCAACCCGCCTCTCACCGCGCAGCTCGCTCGCGTTCCCAACCCTGTCGAAGGCGATCTGCTCACTGCTGCGGCCAAGCTGCACTTGCTTCCGGAGTCCTACATTTACGGCTTCGCACACGTCCTCTTTCAGTCCAAGGCCTTCACCAGCTTTGTGCTGGGCACGATCTACCCGCATCCGGTTTGGTTTTATTTCCCGGTGGCCATGGCCATCAAGTCCACTCTCACCTTTCTTATTCTCTTGGTAACCAGCCTGTGTGCAATCGCTGTGTTGAGGCCCCGTCCCTGGCGCGAAATCCTCTACATGGCTGTGCCGGCCGCCATCTACATGGCCTTCGCCATGGCCGGGGGCATGAACATCGGCATCCGCCACGTCCTACCGGTCTACATCTTTCTCTCAATCCTGATCGCCGGAGCGGCTTCGAGGCTCATCCACAGAAACCATCGTTGGCTCTACCTGATGGTTCCGCTGCTTGTCTTTCAGGCCGTCTCCGTCGTGCGCACCTTTCCTGCTTATATCGCCTATGCCAACGAGGCTGCGGGTGGTCCCTCTCGCGTTCATGAGCTGCTCAGCGATTCCAGCGTCGATTGGGGCCAGCAGATGATCTCGGTGAAGCGCTACCTCGACGAGCACGGCATCAAAGACTGCTGGTTTGCCTACTTCGG
>CAZGHZ010000102.1:0-13697 GCA_964525655.1 uncultured Occallatibacter sp. | reverse complement strand
ATCAATGGGCGGGGCTGGGGCTTTGCCGACGTCGATTTCCCGGTAGCTACCCGTGCCTGACGCCGCCACCTACGACATGGGCGTGGAGATACCCTATCTCTCGGTCGTCTGCGCTGTCGGGCCTGCGCAACGTGCGCCTAAATGGCTTGCCCAGGCACGGCTGTTCCTGGCCTCGACGGCTCATCAGGCCGAACGTCAGCGTTTGCCGTTGGAAATGGTACTGATCGATTGGTCGGCGCCCGATGCAAGCCAGCGAGTCGATCAGTTTCTGCAAAACAAGGCGCTGGCTTTTCTTCAGGCCTACCAGCGCGAAGGCAATCATGCGCTTGGAGTCTACAACGATAAGCGCAGCCCTGTTGCCGTAGCCGAGCAGTTCTCCTACATGCTCAGCTATTCCAAAGCGTTGCCAGCACAACTGCCGGAGTTCTATAGCTACCTTCTTAGCTACCCCGGAGCGAAGACGGCAAATGTCGAAGACCGGTTCTATTGGGCCAAGGTGAAATTCGGATTGAAGCCAACACTCCGAATGATTCACCAGGTAATTATGCGCGGGGATCCCTCCGGCGATGTGGCCTATGTCATCGCCGAAAAGCAGCTCTATTCGAGTCACTACTTCAACACCGCGCTCGATCTCTCATTCTGCGTCCGGGACCATGACAACCCAAAGCATCCCGGCTTCTACCTGATCATGGCGATGGGTTCAGTACAGCAATCTCTGTCTGGATTCGGAGGAGAAATCATTCGCCGGGTTGCGGTGGGCCGTTCGGTTTCCGATCTCCAGGCCGCGCTCACGAATATCAGGAACACGCTGGAAGGGGAATCTCTGTCTCCGGAACGATCGAGCACAGAGCCAGGTCGATTACACTGATAGTCATTGGAACCAACCAAGCACAATCCGCGCAGGGATGTGCCTGTTGGCCGCGCTTGAGGCACATGCTGGCGTCTGAAGTGAAAGGCATGCGGTGAGAAGATGTCGACGACGAATACGAAGACCGTATCCCTGATTCTCGGAAGCGGCGGCGCTCGAGGTTTGGCGCACATTGGCGTCGTTCATTGGCTCGAAGAAAACAATTTCAAGATCAAGTCGATAGTCGGCTGCTCGATCGGCGCAGTCATCGGGGGCATATACGCTGCCGGGAAACTGGATGTGTATGAGCAATGGGTGCGTGCCTTGACGAAAGTCGACATCGTCACGCTGCTCGACCTTTCGTGGGATAAAAGTGGACTGGTGAGAGGGGAGAAACTCGTCAACACCCTGATCGGCCTGGTGGGGGAGAAATTGATCGAAGACCTCCCAATTTCATTTACGGCCGTCGCCACTGACCTGAGAGGCCAGAAGGAGGTTTGGATACGGTCGGGCAGTCTCTTCGATGCCATGCGCGCCTCATTCGCTATACCTCTCTTCTTCACTCCGTTCAAGTACAAAGGGGTCGATCTTGTAGATGGAGGGATTCTGAATCCCGTGCCCATCGCGCCTACCTCTGGCGATGAGACCGACATGACCATCGCCGTGAATCTGAACGGACCCGCTGGGAGTCCGATAGAGCCGGTTGACGTGAGCGCCGCCTCGCAGTCCCCTTCGTCCCCGTTCCGTGAGAAGCTCAATCGCTTCATCAGCCGCCTCCAACCATCCCAACAGCCATCCATGCCAAGCAGCGGCAATCGGGATTGGGGAGGGTACGAGATCGTCACTCAGGCCTTCGAAGCCATGCAGAGCACCATAGCCCGGCAGAAGCTGGCCGCCTATCCACCGGACATCGTCATAGATATACCCAGGAGCGCGTGCAAGACGCTGGAGTTCTACCGGGCGGCCGAATTGATCGCATTGGGATACCGAAAGGCTGAGATGTGCGACTTCGCGCCTTCGGCTGGCAGGCGATAGCAGGCAATGGCAGATAACGCCAAGGGAGGCGCGAACAACGATCAGCTTCTGAATGCGGCGATCAAAGAGGCCGAGCGTTCTCTTTGGCGCGCTGTGAATGACAGGCTTGGCGGTTACACAGGCGCCTCTTGACACCCATCCGCTCTTATACAATATCGATATCCCACTTAACGGGCGCGAAAACAGGGGCCAAGAAGAATCGATGCGCCCGAAGGGCTCAGTTGGATGCAGCCGGGTGAATTCCCGCCTGCCCGAATCACCGAGTGGAATCTCCTGCTTGTCCCGTCCATCGACCTCGAAATGGTGTTCATCTCCTACATCCACGCGCTTGCAGCCGCATTCCTAATGGGGTTGGCGGCGGCCGCGCCGATCGGCCCGGTCAACATGATGGCCGTCCGCCGGGGAGTGGCCGGCGGTTGGCGCCACACGCTCGCCTGTGGAGTGGGCTCAATCTTCGCCGATCTGGTTCTCTTTTCCCTTGCCCTGCTCGGGGGCGGCTACCTGCTGTCGGGCCTGACTAACCCGAGGCTTCAGACCATACTCATGGCTATTGGCGGAATCGTTCTGATTCCGGTGGGGATTCATTTTTTGAACGCCGCCGTCAAGGAGCCCCGTCGCGCCTTTCGCAACGCCCGCCGGCGCTGGAGTCAAGGAGCAATCCCGGCGCGTCTTGCCGGTGAAGCCGCCAAGAGCTGCGCCTTGACCATCTTCAACCCCCTGACCATGGTCTACTGGGTTGCCGTCACCACCAGTTGGCTCCCTTTTGCCTATTCAGTCTTGGGCTTCAGAGCCCCTGCATGGGGAATCTTGATGGCGGGCGGCGGCTTGGCGTCGTGGTTCATTGCGCTCATCCTTTTCGTCCGTTTCATTCCCCGTCGCACCGGCGCAATCCTCTTTCGCGCGGCAAATGCAGTCCTGGGCCTGATTCTCGCAGGCTTCGGTGCCTATTGCGTGGTGGTCCTCGCCCGCCATCTGCTGCGCTGAGACCAGAGCCCAAGCCATGCAGGAGGAATGAAACGGAGGCTCGCTCAGAATAGTCTCGTATCTCTTCACACTGCGATCCGGCGCGGGTCTTCAAATAAGCGCGCCGTGACAGCCCCGAAGACGAAGCCGCCGATGTGCGCCAGGTAGGCTACTCCGCCGGTTTGCACATCTGTCACTGAGCCGGCGTCGAAGAGCTGGGTGAGGAACCAGAAGCCGATCAGGAGCGCGGCCGGAATGAACGTGGTGCGAACAAAAATGAAGATGAACAGAAGAGAGCGAATGCGGTCACGAGGATAAGTGACCAGAAACGCTCCCATGACCGCGGCAATCGCCCCGCTGGCGCCGAGGATTGGGACTGTGGATTGGAGAGAAGGCACAACCTGGGCGATCATCGCCACCAGTCCGCCGGCAAAATAGAAGAAGAGATACCGCCATCGTCCCATGGCGTCTTCAATCTGCGGGCCAAAGGCCCACAAGAAGATCATGTTGCCAATGATGTGCATCCAGCTGCTGTGCATGAACATCGAGGTAATCAGCGTAATCCACTGATGGCCAGAAGCAATCTGGGCTGGGATTGCGGACCAAGTGGTCACGAATACGTCGCCACCCATCAGCTCCATTGCGAAGACGATGGCATTCACGAGGATAATCAAGGCCGTGACAAGTGGAACGCGCGAAGGGTGCCGGGATGCATCGCCTAACGGGATCAAGCCTCCCATTCCGTCTTCCTCCATCCGTTTGGATAGGAACTGGCTTCCTCAAGTGTAGATTTACCCTATAGTGTTCCCGGAAAAAGTCTCTATCCGGAAAACATGACCTCAAAGTCGAAGCGACCAACAGGGAGCGGAGACCCTGCATGAAATCGGAAAGACACATGATCCCCGAGGATGCCGCAAAGGACGCCGAACACGCTGAATGAAACTTCCTGCGTAGTGTACACCGTCTCCCAGGGCCGGAACACGCGGCGAATGCGTGACGCAATCCGATGATGAGGAGATCGGCCTCGTGCTCACAAACGGAACTCAGGATAGCGCCGGATTCCAGACTCCACTCCAATCCGAAGCTGGAAGAACTTGATGAAGCAGGCCGCGCGCAATCACCGAGCTCAGGGAGGTCCGTCGCCGATTATCTAGTTACACATCATTGATTGTTTCTGAGGCGACAGGGAGTCGAACTGGGACCGCACTTAGCGGGCTCGGAAATCCTAGGTTCACGGCACGACGGAACCAATCGCTGTTCGACGAGGAGGATCAGCAACGGAAAGCGCCAATGTCTTCTGGAAGATTTTGGAATAATGCAAAATCACAATGCACTCATGGACGCGATGAAATGTTTCAGGAAGAGTCAGCATTTTGAAAGGTCCTCGGCTCCGTCAAATGCTGCGCTCAACAAAACTCGAATCCTCTACGACCTTTTCTCGGAGCCTCGGACGTCCCACTTGGTATTCCACCCTCATTCCTTTTTCGCTCAGGCTCAAGTTCTCTTTCATCGCTACGGCACTCGCATACAACCCTTCGGCCGGAATCCCAATTCCACGTGTACGCAATTCACCAACCTATGAAGCGTCGGAAGAAAACAAAGATGTTAACGGAAGAATCTCGGAGACCATCATGCCTACTCGAGAATTGAATTCGGCGAAATTCGGCGAAGTTTGATAAATATCGAAATATCACCCACTGTAAGGTATTGATAATGAATGACTTGGTGGACGCGGTAGGAATCGAACCTACAACCTGTCGGTTAAGAGCCGAATGCTCTGCCAGTTGAGCTACGCGTCCATGCCATTCAAGAAAAACCGTGCAACGGTCGGGTTTGCACACGGCTTGAGCACACAGGGATTTCCTGTGTGCACTTGAAAAATATATCACAGCCGCGAGGCTCTTTCAAAACCACGGAGGAGCCAATGCGGGATCTTGGATAACTAGAAATTGAAGGCAAGGCCGGCGCGAATCGAGCGCTGTTCCTGGGCAAAGATCACCAGTGAACCATCGCGCAAAAGATAAGGGCGGTAGCCCTGAGCGAGAAGGTTGTTCATATCGAGCACAACATCGAAGCTGGTCGTGCCGTCGCTGCGCAGATGTATGGGTTGGCGGAGGTGCAGGTTGAGGTAGGGCTCGGCGGCGTTTTGCGCGAACGGAGCGACCTGGGTCACCGTGTCCTCCGGCTGCCAGCTGTAGCTGGCCCGCCAACGTGTTCCGGTGCCTTCGAGGGTCCCGGAGAGTGAAAGTGTGTAGGCCTGTGTTCGGCGAGGATGCGCTCCAGCTAGCAACTGGGCCAATGTAACCGGTTGCGACGAAGACATCGACGCTGCCGGAATGGCCGACAGCGCCAGCGCGTCGCCGTCAGCGAAGCCGAGTTTGAGATGATTGTCGCCGGGCAGCCCGCGCTCAAAACTGGCCTCCACCCCAGCGGCGAAATAATCCGGGCCGGTAGTGTGGAACAAGCCGCTCATCGGATCCATCAGCACCGTTGCAGCCTCGGGATCGCCGGCTGTGAAGCGGCCTCCTGCCTCGATGACCGGGTTATCGATTCTGTCGGTGAATACCATTGCGGAAACGCAGGAGCGATCGGTTCGCCGCTCCCAGCCGAGTTCCTGGTGCCGGCCATTTTGGATGTCCAAAACCCCGTTGCGGGCAGCCAGAGTGGGCAACCAGGTCTGAGCCTTAGTCTCCTCGGCGCCCTCGGCGTTTTGAGCGCTAGAGAGCATGGTGGTCATGCGATAGCGAATCGCGGAGTTTCCATTCAGCCAACCGGCTGAGACAAAAGGAAGCATTGCAGCCAGAGTCTTAGAGGAGGGAGAGGAGAGCCGTGCCAGCACCTCATTCGAACCCACCTCGGCATCGAATTCATCGCCCAGGTGAATCGTCTCCCACGTGCGAGCCGCAGCCTCTTCCAGCCCCTCTGCGCCGCCGGCGGCGAACTCCGGATGAACTGCGACGGCGGCCACCGACTGCACGGAGCCGGCAAAGCCCAAATCCTGGCGGAAGCCGAGCATAGACTCCATGCCCGCATCGGTGCCGGGCTCGAACTCAACCTGTGCCAGCAGCTCGCGGCTGTCGGCCGGCGTCTCTTCGATCGCCGCGGAGATCCGCTCGCCGCTCTCGCCAAAAACGCCTTCCTGGCCAGTGGCCACCAGACGCGCCTTCAGACGGCGATTCGTTCCCGAACCGTCTGTGACGACCACCAGTGGACCGTCCTCCAACCAGCGCAGCAGCGGGCGATTGGCCGCCGTGCGCAGCGTCCAGGCCCAGTCATCCTTTTGCGAATCGCCGGCCCGCGGCTCAGCCGGAAGCCACTGCATCGCTTCGTACAGCGTGCTCAGCGTGAGGTTGACGACGGTGTTCGCTCGCACGCGGACGTCTTCGCGCAGCGAAGGCAGAAACCAGGCACCCAGAGCCTTGACAGCGTAGCGACCGGGCAGAACCGAGGGGATGACAAAATGGCCGCTCGAATCGGTGTAGACGCTGGTGATCGGCGTCAGATCGGGATGCAGCAACTGAACCTCGGCGCCAATCTGTGGCACACCGGCCGAGTCGCGCACCGACCCCGACACCGATCCCGGTGCGGCACCTTGAAGCGGGACCGCGCACACGGAGATCAGTGCTGCAAAGAAAACGAATTGGAGCCTGCGCATGTTCAATGCTGCATGTAACCTGCCGGCGTCCCTGGCACAACTCCTGCGAATCGAAGCCGCACGGTCCTCCGAATCTGGCGTCCGGTAGTCTTGCCGCGCGAGATACATACTATTCCACGACAAAAGGCGCCGACTGCGCAATCTCTTGTTTTGAGATTCCGTCATTTATCTTGATCGTCACCTTGTACTTTCCTGGCTGCAATCCAGCCAGGGGTAAAGTTTTCGCGACAGTCAACTGGTCGCTGTGCGCACCCAAGTCCTTTGACTCCAACTGTTTCTCGAGATCCACCGTGTTCGTGGCCATGTCCGTGATCTGGTAGGTCACCGTCGCCTGGTTGCTCTTGGTAGCCTCGTCGATGCCCAGGTTGTAGACCTGCATCCAGAAGCTGAGCTGCTGGTTGCGCTTAAACTTGGCTGGGGGATTCGGGTTAGTGGGGGTCTGCGTGCTCACGCGAGGCCGGATATATGTGTTGCCGATGATAAAGCTGCCGCTGCCAATCTCCCTGGAGGAAACCGTGTTCATCTGGTCTGCCAGGATGATCGACGAGGTGCCCAGCTTCTCGTCGTGATAGGTTGGCACTTCGAGGCTGCGGCCGTAGTAACCAATGTGGTCCTTGTTGTTCACATCCTTGATTGCCACATCCAGCCGGTAGAGGCCCGGCAGCAGAGGCAGCGCCTTCCAGTAGAGAGACTGGCGGTCGAGAGTCTTCTCCAGCAACTCGGCGGGTTGTTCCACCTCGACCGTGTCCTCAAAGGTCTGCACCGTCTTGTGGGTGAGCGTGGTTACCCTGCCGAGAATGTTGACCACGCCAGTGGCCACGCCGTCTTTGGTCACAAAGGTGATGTCGCGGTTCTTGATTTGAATTGTGACAGGAACCAGAACCGTGCTATCAGTCACCTTGAGGAAGTCCGTCCGGACATCGAAGGGAAAGATCGGACCTGAGAGCAGCTTGTGCTCGGACATCGCGGCTTCGAGGTCCACAAACTTCACTGGCGGCGGCGCGAAAACCTTGGCTGCCAGCTCGATGCGGCCAAACTGCTTGGACTCCTCAGTGTTTCCCCCGGTCCTGGGGCTGATGTGTTCGAGGCTGCCCTGGAAGCGGTCTTTCTTTTGGGACATGCCCATCTCTTCGGCCTGCGTCAGGCCGGCATTCGGGACATACAAAAGCGCGTCCTTCCGGCTGCGGTCGATGGTGAATTCATAATTGCCGCACTGGCAGTCATCGACAAATTCAAGATCGATGTTTTCGCCGATGCCTTCGAGATACCTGTAGTGCCAGACCTCGAAGGGGAAAGTCGAGGTCTCGCCGCCGCCTTCATCCATCGGCCGGTTATAGCTGCCGCCGGAGGGATGGGAATCAATCGAGTCGGGCTTCCCGTAAGAGATGTAGATGTGGCCGCGGTCAGTCTTCCAGCCAGGCTTGCCGGCGGCAAAGTGCTCATTGGCATAGGCGATGCGCCGATAGTGCTCTTCGCGAAACTCGTTCTCCGGCGAATCCGGATTTGGGTTGCGACGCAGCCAGAAGTTCTCGATGAAGGCCTCGCGCTCTTCGTCGTTGCTCAAGTTCTTGAAGGCGGCGCGCTCTTCGTCGGTGATGATATAGGGCACATCCTGCTCCAGCCAGGTCTTGTAAGCGCCCCTGATCTCGCCTTTGTAGGCCTTCTGGGTGGCAAGCTTCTGTTTGTCCGAACGTTCGCGCTTCAGCGGGTCGGGTTCCTGGTCCCCTCCCTGGCTCTGGCTGCTTGCCGGTTGTGCTTGTGTGGGCGGATTGCCCGTCTGCTGGGCCCGGAGGATGGCTGCTGGGGTCAATGCCAGTCCGCAGCACACAGCGAATACCGAAAGACGATTGCGGTTAAGCGTCATTTGCCTTGAGAACTCCTGCAATCCCTTATTCTACGGGTCTCAAAAGAGCTAAGCAAGATTCCGTAGGGAGCTGGCTGTCCCTTGGACGCCATTTCCATTCGATGGTGAGCAAAAAGAGAGCGTCACAAAATGGCAAGAGTGCCACTTCAGAGGCGTTTTTGAGACGAACTGGGCCGCTCTTGCGTCCATGAATCAGTGCATTTGTCCTTTTCTGCCCTGCCGCGGCAGTTTTTCGTCGCTTGTATTGATTGCGCAAGTGCCTCTCTGGCACATGTTGGGGAAGATCTCCGCGCTAGAACCATTCAGTCTCCGCGGCTTGGTTCATGGGAATCACCGAAGCGCCAGAGGTTGATTTCACTTGCCTTTGGGAACCGTTTGAACTCGAATTGCGTACACTGAAATTGAAGAGACACGGAGCACGCATCTCGCATGAAGAAGATTATTCTCATTGTTCTCGCCGTCGTAGCCGTCGTAGTACTAGTGTCGGTCTTCGTTTGGAGGCAGCAGTCCGGCTACACCAAGGTCCTCACCGCCAAGGTCGCGAGGCAGGATCTGGCCACAGTCGTCAGCGGTACCGGGCAGATCAAGCCCAAAACCTACGTGAATGTGGGCGCTACCTCCTTCGGCCGCATCACACACTTCTTTGTGAAGGAGGGTGACTCGGTGAAGAAAGGCCAGACGGTGGCCACCATCGAGAGCGTGCAGCAGGAGGCGTCCGTCTCTGGCCAGCAGGCCGCCATTGCCGCGGCCAAGACCGACATTGCCTCCTATGTAGCGGCCGAGAAAACTGCCGAGGCCAACGTCGAGCACGCCAAGGCCGACCTGGAACAGAAACGGCTGGATTGGGAGCGCGCGCAGGGTCTATATAGAGATGGCATCCTGGCCAAACAGGACTTCGATGCCAAGAAGGCGGCCTACGACACGGATATCGCCTCATTGGATCAGGCGATCGCCCAGCTCAATCAGGCCAAGGCGCAAACCGATTCGGCGCGCGGCCATCTGCAAACCCAGATCGCCACGCTTCGCGCCAATCAGGACCTGCTCGACAAGACCATCGCCACCGCGCCCTTTGATGGCACTGTGACCAACATGCCGATGCGCGAAGGCGAAACAGTGGTGACCGGAATTCAGAACTCCGAGGGTTCGACGCTGATGACCTTGGCCGATATGAGCGTCGTTACCGCTGAGGTCAAGGTGGACGAGACCGACATCGTCAACATCCAGACCGGCCAACCGGCCGACGTCACCGTCGATGCCTTGCCCGGCAAGGTTTTCAAAGGCCATGTAACTCTGGCCGGGGATCAGGCTCTTCTGCGCTCCACCGGCGTCGCCACCTCGCAGTCCACCACGGGCACCGAGGAGGCAAAGGACTTCAAGGTCGTCGTAACACTCGACTCGCCGTCCAACGACCTTCGCCCAGGGCTCAGTTGCACAGCCAAGGTCACCACAGCCCACAAGCCCAGCGTACTCTCGCTGCCCATCCAGGCGCTGACCATGCACAATCCCGACGACGACAAGCCCAAGGGCGGCGTCGAGGCGGCGTCGACCTCCTCCACCTCTGCAAAGAGCGCCTCTGTTCAAGGCGTCTATGTGATCCAGAAGGACAAAAGCGGCAAGCTGCGGGCCAAGTTTGTGCCTGTCACAACCGGAATCACCGGAGCCACGGACATTGAGGTTCTCAGCGGCCTGAAGGAAGGCGACGAGATTGTGATCGGCCCCTACAAGACGCTGCGCGGCCTCAAGATCAACGCGCTGGTCAAACGGGACACCGAAAAGCCGGTTACGCCGTCTTCGGGCAGTAATTCTTAACGGCCGGCCAACGGTTCTTGCGCGAAGACGGGGTTGAAAAGGCTGAAGGAAAATCCTGCCATGGGCAAAGGATGAAACTCGTATGGCTTCTCAAAGCATCAGTACCGCGGACGACGTGAAACAGTCGGTTGGGCCAAACGGCGACATGATCGTCGTTGAGGACCTGTGGCGCACCTACGACATGGGCTCGGAGCAGCAGGTGCAGGCGCTCAGCGGCATCGACCTGCGCATCAAGCAGAACGAATATGTGGCCATCATGGGACCCTCCGGCTCGGGTAAGTCTACGCTCATGAATCTGATCGGCTGCCTTGACACGCCCTCCAAGGGCCGCTACTGGCTCAACGGGCAGTTGGTCTCGGAGCTGGACGACGACCAGTTGGCGCGCATTCGCAACAAGGAGATCGGCTTCGTCTTCCAGACCTTCAATCTGCTGGCGCGAGCCACTGCGTTGCACAACGTCGAGCTGCCGCTGATCTACAATGGCACCCCGGCAGCGGCACGCATCGAGCGAGCCAAGGAGTCGCTCACCGCAGTCGGCCTTGAGTCGCGCATGTACCACAAGCCCAACGAGCTCTCCGGTGGCCAGCGCCAGCGCGTCGCCATTGCGCGTGCGCTCGTCAACAAGCCTTCTATCATCCTCGCCGACGAGCCGACCGGCAACCTCGACTCCAAGACCGGCGTCGAGATCATGGCGCTTTTCGACACCCTTCACGCCGGAGGCAATACGATCGTGCTCGTCACCCACGAGCCCGACATCGCCGAGTACGCCCATCGCGTCGTACACATCCGCGACGGACAGATCTACTCCGACGAGCCCTCCAAGCGCTTCCGCTAAGGTTCTCCATTCCAACCAGACAACCCGAATTACTCTTCCTCCCGAACCGGAAAGACACACAGTCTTTCCGGTTCATGTTTTTCCCCCCTTCGCCGATGAAACCTTTGTCGGCCCTGGAATCTTCTATTGGGCCCTGGAGGCGAGGCACGTTGAGAGCCATGCACAGCGCCGCTCAGTACCAGCCCCAGCCCTTGCCTTCGGCCGCTGGCCTTACCCTCGTTGATGTTGTATCCCATGCCGATACGAAGACCGTTGGCGTCAGCGCCGTCTGGAGAAAGCTCCTCATGCAGGCAGAGATGGCCGCTCCCCACGTGCAGACAGCCACGATAGAGGGGGAACACGGCGTTGGAAAATATACGCTGGCCCGTTATCTCTTCAGCCGCTCCCCGCTCTTCGGCTCGAGCTTTCAGCGCCGCGATGCCCGCGAATGGCTGGTTACCGACGCCGACCCGGCCAACCTTGCCGGTTTCACCTATCTGGATCGGGTGGACCTGCTTGCTCCGACAGGCCAGGGTCTGCTGCTGGGCGTTCTCAAGGCCCTCCAGGATCGCCCGTCGGGCCGATTTGTGCTGCTGGCTTCTTCGCAAACATCGTTGCGCCAGATGGCCGCTCAAGGTCTCCTGCTACCCGATCTGGCCTTCCGGCTTACCGCCGTCCGCTTTGCCATCCCCCCGCTGCGCCAGCGCCGCGAAGACATTTCAGCCCTGGCCCAGTCGCTGCTCGAACGCATCTGCGCTCTCTATCAACAGCGTCCCGTCATCTTCGGCGCCGGCACGTTGGCTCGGCTATTACAGCACAACTGGCCGGGCAATGTACGCGAATTGGCCGCGGTGCTTGAGACCGCGCTCCTCGAAGCCGTCAACGGTGTGATCCGCCCCGACGACCTCGCCCTGCCCTCCGGCATCGAGACTCAGCCGGAGATGCTCCCGCCCACACAAACAGGTAGCCTCAACCTCGATGCCGTCATCCTGCATCACGTCCAATATGTTCTTGATCTCAATCGCGGCAACAAGCTGCGCGCCGCCCGCCAGCTCGGCATCAGCCGCTCCACCCTCTACCGCATCCTTGGCAACGAGGGCATCCTCGCGCAGTGAAGGCCACGCCTTGAAGAGGTTCACAGGCCTTGGCGGGCCGATCTTTTCGCGAATTCGCTAACCCGCGAACTCCGCGCCGCGGAGGCGATGAGGCTGAGAAGCTCGACTTTGTCCTGTATCAGGGCATGACTTCAGTCGTGTCGCAGAAACCGCAAAATACACGCGGGCTTCAGCCCTTGAGGAATTGTCTTCTCAAGCTCTGTCGCGAATCTACCTTGCCGGCATCCCGCCGTTCATTACGCCGACTCCCGGCGCCGCGCCAACCATCCACTCGCTCATCGGCCGCTGCTCATGACAATCCAGGCACATCGTGGTGGCGTATTGCGCCCCGCAATGCGGACAAACGCCTCGGGTCTCGAACGTGTCAAATGGCTGCCTGCACTGTCCGCACCCCCAATAGGCTCCCAGCGGCGGAGCAGTTCGGCAACTCGGGCAGGCAAAGCCCGGCCGCCGCGGCAGCTTGGCAATCTTGAGCAACGCCTGCGCCTGCCGCAATCCACCCCAGCAATTCATCAGCATGAAGATAGAGATTGCAATGATCCAGAACGACTGCGCATACACGGCCAAGGCAAAGAAAGCGACAATCCCCAGCAGGCCGAGAACCGTGGCTACCATCAAGCTGCGTGCGCGTCCCAGCAAAAACCACAGCAAAGACCTGAGAATCTGCCCCCCATCCAGCGGGTAAATAGGTAGGATGTTAAAGAGCAGAAGACGCAAGTTAATCCACGAAACCCATCCCAACAACGCGTAAGCGTCGGGCATCGTCTGTGCCCATCCGGTCGACTGTGCCGTCGACATTGCCAAGTACAGGATTGGCGCGAGCGCCACATTCACCAGCGGCCCAGCCGCGATGCTCCAAAGTGTAGCCCCCGGCCGCTGCGGCGGATTCACATACGCCACACCGCCCAAAGGCCAGAGCATGATCCGGTTGGCGGTTCCGCCAACCTGCCGGCAGGCCAGCGCGTGGCCAAACTCATGTAGCAGCACAATCGCGAACAACGCCAGATATTCCAGGATGTTCCAGACGACTGAGGAATAACGCCCGCGACCTTGAATCTCGAAGGCCGCCACAACAAACCACGACCAATGCAGATACAAATCGATCCCGGCGACGCGCATCAGGTGAATAGATCCCTGGCGAAGGCTTGGCATCCAATCAGCTTACCGCATTCGCACAATCCCATGCGACTGATTCTGCGTGGCGCAAGGATAATCATTTTTTCACCACAAGCAGCAGCATTTGTCGCAATCGACAGTCTGGAGACTTCATGCTGTCGTATGGGAGAGGCGATAAGAGTTCCGGGCCGTGCCCTCGCGGACAGGGCTTCATCCGCTGGTGAGCAGGATGGAGCGACGGGTAATCCGGGCAATTTGTTTCACTCCCATTTTCCGTCCCCCAGGGCCGCGACGTACGTTTTCTTTAGCGCTCCGCCACGTTTACGCCATCAACCTGCATGACACTTAGGCAAAGGACCGGCCTCCAGGGCAACCCCGATTTGTCGGGCGCAACGGTGCCCAATGCCCGCGCCGAGTCAAGTTGAGGTGACGTAAATTCGAGTGTGTAAATGAGCAGAGGGTGTAAGGTGGCTTTGGCC
>CAZGHZ010000101.1:0-14175 GCA_964525655.1 uncultured Occallatibacter sp. | reverse complement strand
CTGAACCACGCGCGTCTGCCAATTCCGCCACTTCGGCACGGGACACAGTTTCAGCGCTCTGCGCTGAAACGGCAGCAACTTTGAGTCTCGCAAATGCGGGACCCGGTGTCAAATAGAACTCGGGCAATTGCAGAAATGGGGAGCGGAGAGAGGGATTCCTGGCCTCAGTAAAAGCGGGTGAACGGTCCGGCATAAATCCCAGAGGAGTTGGTAGCTCAGATTATGGACTGTTCCCTCGCCTGTTTTTTTGCCGCCATCCTATAAAGACTCTACCCGCAGACTCCGATAAAAGAGTTACGCTTGTTGCACGAGTGGATTGGGCATCTCCCCAGGGGAAAGCAGCAAGCTGGCCATCAACGCATGAATACTGAGAGACACCGCGTTCGAGTAACTCTGGCTGTCACGATCCTGGCTACGGTCTTTGGATCGGGCGCGGGTCTGATGCTCGGCAGCGGCCTGGCGCTCAGGCAGGCCATGCATCTTCTCAAGCAGGAAACCGGGCGCCTGATCGCCGAGGAGGACGCCACCCTCAAAGAAACCTTCGCCATGATGAAGCAGATGAACTCTTCGCCTTATCCCCACTGTTCCGAGGCGGAGATGGCCTATTTTCGCAAACTGCTCTTTCAGACCGACTTCTTGCGGGATGGCGGCAGGATGCAGGACGGAAAGATCGAGTGTTCGGCGACGCTGAACAAGGCGGACTTGCCGGCAGCCCCGATGAAAATCCAGTACTCCATGCCCGGCGATGCCAATGTTTTCTTGGTGACTGGAGCACTGCAGGTTCGCGATCAGCCTACGGTCGGGCTGCAACTCAAGGATTTGTACGTGGTGATCAATTCCGGTGCGGGCAGGCGCCTGGAATCGAATGCTCTGCCGTTCATCATGACGATCAAGCCCGGATCCGGCCGCGATCCCGGCAGATTACTGAGCACGGATCCCCTGCCTGGGGATGCCGTTTTCACTACCGAAGGGTTGGTCCGCAGGGGACAAACCCTCTACTTCACCCGCT
Organism: uncultured Occallatibacter sp.; assembly: GCA_964525655.1. Lineage (GTDB taxonomy): Bacteria > Acidobacteriota > Terriglobia > Terriglobales > Acidobacteriaceae > Telmatobacter. Next base: position 13,166 of record CAZGHZ010000101.1, on the reverse strand, counting down.
GTGCCGCAGAGAACATGAGTTGTACAACGACGCACATCGGAATTGTCGAGGCCCTGCAAACCGATCGTGCCGAGCTGAAAGTCTGTATTTTATTAGGCGGGATCGTTGGAGCGCTTCTCGGTTTTCTCACTTCTCTGGCCTACCGGCGCAGCCGCAGCATGGAGCAGCAGCTCCGCCGTGCGATTTCGAAAGACAAGCTGCGGATGGTCTATCAGCCGATCGTCGATCTGATCACGAGGCGCATCGTTGGAGCGGAAGCACTGGCGCGCTGGACGGACGAAGAAGGCTTCGCCGTCGGTCCCGACCTTTTCGTCAGGGTTGCCGAGGAGGGCAGTTTTGTGGGCGCTCTTACTCGGCTCGTGGCGCGTCAAGCCTTACGCGATTTCGGAGCGACCCTGCGAAGCCATCCCGATTTCCGTCTCAGCATCAATGTGGCCGCAACGGACCTCGGCGACCCGGCATTCCTGCCGATGCTGGAGGAAGCCCTCATACTGAGCGGAGTACAGGCACAGAGCCTGGCAATCGAGGTCACCGAAAGTTCCACAGCCCGGCACGAGTTGGCCATTGAGACAATCCGCCGGTTGCGCGAGATGGGCTTCAGTGTGCACATCGATGACTTCGGGACGGGGTATTCCAGCCTCTCTTACCTGCATGATCTTGCCATCAGCGCCATCAAGATCGACAAGTCCTTTACCCGGTCGGTCGGGACCCAGGCGGTCACTATGGCAATTCTCCCGCAAATCCTGGCCATGGCAGATGCGCTCAAGCTCCAAGTGATCGTTGAAGGGATCGAAACGGGACCTCAGGCCGAGTACTTCTCCTCATTAGGCAGGCCGGCTCTGGGGCAAGGCTGGTTCTTCGGCTATCCGGTACCGGCAGAGCGATTCCATCGCCTGCTGGCCGAAGACGAAAAGAAGGCGCAGGCCGCAATAGCCGGAGATTGAGTCTCTAATCTCGAGTACGTCAGAAGCCTGGGCTGCGGAAATTCTCCTAAACCAGTCCAATTTGAATTTTCGGGTGAACCCCGCGAATTGCAGATTTTTTGAGCGGAATTGCTTGAAAAGTAAACATTTTCTTTGACTTTGCCCTGAAGTCTTTCTCACTTAAGCCGATAATGAATAGACCTTTGCGATTGCAGAGACGGACTTTTTCCTGGGGCAGACCTCAAGAGTGAACATAGCCATCGAATGAAGCACACACTCAAACAGCGCGCACTGATCACTCTGGCCGCAACGGCGATGGCCGCGCTGATCGGCATGCTAGCCGGCGATCTGACCGGCCGCGTTCTGACGCTCAAAGCGGCCAAAGCCAAGCTGCTGCGGGACGTGACCTACTTCGTTGCGCAGGGCGATGCTTTCAGCGACGAGTCGCGCGCCATGCTGGCAACCCTGAATGCGTCGCCTTATCCTTATTGTTCGGAAACTGAGATCGCCTACTTCCGCAAACTCCTCTTTCAGGCGAAGTACCTGAGGGATGCCGGTCGCATGCGCAACGGAACCATCGAATGTTCGGCGACGATGAGCCGGGCGGACTTGCCCCTTCAGCAGTTCAAACCCGACCGTTCCCAGCCGGATGGCACCCTGGTCTTCAGTAGCCTGCCTCCATTTCGGGTTGGAAATTCGCAGGGATTCCTTCTTCAGCAGGGCGAGTCTTACGTCGTGTACGCCCCGCACCTGCTGGAGACTCAGAGTGCAACTTCCTCGCACATTGTCTATACACCAACCACACCCTCTCTCTCGCAAAACGGAAAAATCGGGAGCGGGATGTCCCAGGCAGACGCGAAGATATTTACCACGAATGGCCAAGCCCGGCTGGGAGATAGCCTCTTCGTCACCCGTTGTTCGGCACATTATTTCAGATGTGCATCGACCTATATTTCGATTACCGAGGCCATGGCGGGCGACCACGTTCACAGAACGTTAAGCGCTGCGCTGGGCTGCTTTATCGGCGCCCTCGCCGGCCTTTTCTCTTCTCTTCTCTACCGGCGCAATCGCAGCATGGAGCACCAGCTCCGCAGGGCGATCGCCAGAGACAAGGTGCGCCTTGTTTACCAGCCGATCGTCGACCTGGCTACGAGACGCATCATTGGGGCAGAAGCGTTGGCGCGATGGACCGACGAGGAGGGCTTTGCGGTGGCCCCGGACGTCTTTGTCCGCGTCGCCGAGGATTTTGGGTTTGTTGGAGAACTGACCCGGCTGGTGGTGCGCCATGCCTTGCGCGATTTTGCCCAGATGATCCGCGACAATCCCGAATTCAGGCTGAGCATCAACGTTGCGGCCGCCGACCTGAGCGATCCCAAGTTTCTGCCGATGCTTGGCGAGTCGCTGAAACTGGCCGGGGTCCCGGCAAAGAATCTGGCGATTGAGATCACTGAGAGCTCCACCGCCCGGCACCAGATGGCGAGGGAGGCTATTCTGCGCCTTCGCCAGAGCGGCCACAGCGTGCACGTCGACGACTTCGGAACGGGCTATTCGAGCCTCTCTTATCTGCACGATCTCTCCATCGACACCATCAAGATCGATCGATCCTTTACCCAGGTGATCGGCACGCAAGCGGTAACCGTGGGCATTCTGCCACAGATCCTGGCCATGGCCGCGGTGTTGCACCTCGATGTCATCGTGGAAGGCGTGGAAACCAGCCAGCAGGCCAGCTACTTCGCCAATGCCGACAAGTCCATCAGGGCTCAGGGTTGGTTTTTCGGGCGCCCGATGCCGGTCGATGCTTTCCAGAACCTGCTCTCCGAGGGCAAAGAGGAGACGGAGCATCCGTTCACGGTGGCTTCTGAGCCTGCGCCCTGCCACGCAGTATTCTTTGAATCGTCACATAATCCCTTGAAGATTTCGAGTTCGTCGCCGATATAGCTAATCAAACGCACTAAATTCTCTGGGCCCTGAAGCGATGCGGCCCGGAAGTGTCTCGGCCTTACTCTATGATGCGAACACTGAGGAAGCGTGTCCAACTCACCTTGCTGGTCGCGGCGATTGCCGTGGCAGCCGGCTCGGTTGCGGGCTATCTGCTGGTTCGCGCAGTTACGGTGCGGGTGACCGAGATCAGGCTTGAGCAATATGCGGGCCGCATCATAGCAGACGGGGAAGCATCCTCGGCAGAGTTGCGAACGGTGCTGGCCGCCGTGGGCGCCTCGGGGCACCCGCCCTGCTCCGCGGCCGAGATCGGCTATTTTCGCAACCTGATCTTCGAATCGGATTTCCTGAAGGACGCGGGGCGGATGCTCGACGGAAAGGTCGAGTGTTCGGCTGCGCTGGGCCGGCTTTCGAAGCCCCAGAGACAGTCGGACCCGGATCTCACCCAGCAGGACGGATCGCAGATCTACAAGAACCTTGCTCCGTACCAGAACGGCAACCTGACGGTAATCACTCTCCAACTCGACAACTCGTTCGTCGTCTTCACTCCCTACACACGGTTACATCTCGAACCGTCCCCAATGCACTACTCCGAGACAGCGACAGACGCGCCGACACTGAAGACTGTCCGGCTGCTTGGCGAGCCATCCGGAGCCAGCGTGCCGGTTCTGACCACGGAGGGCATAGCCCGCGGCGGAGACCACCTGTATGCGACCCGATGCTCGATCCGCTTCTTCAGTTGCGTGACTGCGTTTACCACGATTCCAGAGGCCGTCCAGGCTAACAGAACCAAGTTCATCGGGGGCATTGCCCTGGCCGGACTGTTTTCCGGCCTCTTCGCAGTCTTGACCTCGCTCCTCTATCGCCGCAACAAGTCCATCGAACAGCAGCTCCGCCGCGCCATCGCAAGAGACAAGCTGCGGGTTTTCTATCAGCCGATCGTTCACCTGGCGAGCCGGCGGATTGTAGGCGCTGAGGCCCTTGCGCGCTGGACCAACGAGGAAAGCGTCGCGATTGGCCCGGATGTCTTTATCAAAATCGCCGAGCAGAGCGGCTTCGTGGGAGCAATCACAAAGCTTGTGCTTCGTCATGCGCTGCGCGATCTCGGAACAACCCTGCGCGAGCGTCCCGAGTTCCGGCTCAGCATCAACGTCGCCGCCGACGACCTAAGCGATCCGGAGTTTCTGCCCATGGTGGAAAGCTCAATCGAGCAAGAGGCAGTGTCGGCGCAAAGCCTGGCAATCGAGATCACCGAAGGCTCGACGGTCAGGCGCGATGTGGCAATCGAGGCCATTTGCCGCCTGCGTCAGAGGGGTCATAGCGTTCATATCGACGACTTCGGGACCGGGTATTCAAGCCTGGCCTACCTGCACGACCTTTCGGTTGACGCAATCAAAATTGACAGAGCCTTTACGCAGGCCATCGGCACCGAAGCGGTCACCATCGCCATCCTTCCTCAGATTCTAGCTTTGGCCTCCGCGCTCAACCTGCGGGTGATTGTCGAGGGGGTCGAGACGGAAGAGCAAGCTGGCTATTTTGCCCAACGAGACGACTCCGTCTTCGTCCAAGGCTGGCTCTTCGGACGCCCAATGCCGGCAACCGAGTTTCGCAGACTGCTGGACGCGGATGTGAGGAAGGGTGTGGTTTCTGAGGATGCGCCCGAGCGGAGCGTTTCCGCAATGCCGCTCCAGGCTGCTTGACAGCCGCAGCCCCGTCCGAGAGGCTGGTTGCATGGATTGCCTCCTCCTTTGACAATCCGATTGAGGATTCTCATGGACCCGCATGACGATGTCGAGCCGGGACAGTTGGAGTCGTTGGCGCAGGTCTTCTGCGAACAACTGATGGCCTGCCTGGATGAGTGCGCCCGCGGACGCAAGGGACTGTTCTCCGACATCGAACTGCTGAACGATGACGATACCGGCGCCTGGCCGGAGGCTGCGCGGCTGCGCGAGCTGGCGCTTGCCTTGCAAGGCATCTTTGCTCAGCACGAAGAGCGGAATGCGCTCTGCGACGAGTTTCTCGATCTGTGCTCGATCCACGGCGAGAGCCATCCCGGCGAACGGAAGCTCGCGCGAGCCTTTCTCGACCGGATCGAGCGGGGCGAGGTTGGCACGCAGCCGGAACAGGAGCGCAGACCTTGGTAGTTTTGCACGCATTTCTTGCGCTTGCCTCAGGCCTTGCCGTCATGGCATTGCTGGTGATTGCAATGACGGCATTGCTGACCCGATTGGTACCGGGCTGGACAGATACCGGGGGCAAGCCTTCGGCCGGTTATATCGTCGTCAATCTGGGTTACTCATTTCTCGCCGCCGCGGCCGGCGGATATATGACGGCATTTGCCGCAGCCGCCAATCCACTGATCCATGTGCTGGTGCTGGCGCTTACGGTGCTGGCGCTGGCCGCGATGAGCGCCCTGCAACAGCGCGGCAAGCAGCCCATCTGGTATCAACTGTCGCTGGTGGCGATTTCGCCCATCGGCGTGCTGGCCGGCGGGCTGTTAAGGCTGCGGGTGCTGGGAATTCTCTAGAACCTGCGAAGTGGCAAACCAATTACCAGCGCACGCCGAGGGTCACCGGGATCAACTCGGTCCGGCCCAGGCCGTTGACCTCGCCCACACGCGGAGTGTTGAGGAAGAGATAGCGTGATTCGGCGAAGAGCTTCATGCTGCTGTCGCCATATGTGCCGCCCAACCGCCGCGTGAAACCAAGGCCGAAGCTGCCGCCCGGCTGGTCAGATGAGAATGAATTCGTATTGATGTTCACTGGGTAGCCGTAAAAGTCGCAGCAGACCTGAACGCTGAAGTTGGTGGACTTGTGAAAGTAGCCGCCCCCTCCGGTCAGGTAGACGCTGCTGCGCGACTTGGGGAAAAGATCGATGACCGGATCAGCGGTCAGCGCGACGATATGCGCGTTCCCGTTCGATGCTCCCGCTCCAGCTTCGGCAATAAAAGCGCCGGGCAGTTTGTTATCGATGAACTGGAACTCGCCCAGCAGCGAGAAGTGCCGAGAAAAGCGCAGCCCGGCGCCCGCAGTCACGTTACCGCCCCAGGTGATGAAGGGGCCTCCCTCGTTGCTGGAGGCGTCGTTACCGATGGGAGCGTTGAAGCCGCCGCCGAAATCAAATGCGAGACCGTGCGAAGCGAAGTGCCTCCTGCCGGGCTCCGTCTGGCCACCAGCCATGCCCGACCCGGAGGCTGCCGCTGGCAGGGCGGAAGACGAGTATGGCAGCTCAGCGATGCCGGAGCCACCACTGAAATCAAGATGAAACTCGTTTGAACTGGACTTTCCGGCCATGAAGAGGCTGGTACTGGACGAATCGGAGAATGAGGACGATTGCGCGCTCGCGAAGACAGCCGCGAAACTCGCTACGCCACAAAGGAGCAAAACACGCCGCATCGACGACATCCAACAAGGGGAAGACATGGCAGAACCTCCATGATCGAAGTGTCTTTCCTTGCGTCCGCAATTTGCGCAGTGCGCTCCGGACAAAGAATTAGACACGGATTTGAACCAGGAGTTGCGGGATAGAGCAGATACGTCGCTGGGATTTTCTAGGTGTGTGCCACTTGTTGGGATTGTGCCACTTTTGTATAATGGTGGCACTAATGAAGGATGGTGGGACACATGGGAGTTTTGGAACTTCAAGAGCAGGAGGCCGTTTGGGAACGCCCGAAGTTGGTCAAGGATCATAGGGTTCGGATCCGCATAGGTGCAAAAGGGCGTCTTGTGATACCGGTCGCGATGCGGGAAGCGTTAGGGATAGCGGACGGCGACATGCTCGATCTGGTTGCGGTGGACGGGGAGTTGCGGATTGCGACCATGCGAGAGCGCCTGCGGCGGGCGCAGGAGAGGGCCAAGAAATATATCCCCGCAGGAGTCAGTCTCGCCGACGAGTTGAGTGCCGAGCGGCGCGAGGCGGCCAAGCATGAATGAAGTTGTTTTTGATGCCTCCGTGATGCTTGCCATGATCCAGCACGAGCGAGGAGCGGAACATATAGCGGACGAGATTCTCAATCGGTCTGTTGCCAGCGCAGTCAATCTCGCGGAGGTGCAATCGAAGCTGGTTAAAAACGGCTATATGCCGGACGAAGCTTGGGAGGACACGCTTTCCGCCGTGAAAACAGCAGAGCTATATACCAGCGACCATGCCAGAATTGCAGGTGACCTGATCACGGAGACGGAAAAATATGGACTGTCCTTGGGAGACCGATCCTGCCTGGCTCTGGCGATTGCGCTCAATGCACCGGTTTATACCACTGAGCAGCTTTGGAAAAACCTGAAGGTCGGCGTGCCAATACATGTGATCCGGTAGACGAGTAGCATCGAATATGTACGAATGACGGAGGCCGGAGTAACCGCTCCGGTCTTCGTCGTTGCACTGACTCGCTGCGCCCTTATCCCTGAATGTCAAACTGCTCGGGATGCAGCGTGGCGTCGCTCTTGACCAAGATGTTCTTGCCGACCAACTCCTCGAACTCGGTCAGCCAGCTTTCGTTGTTGGCCTTGAGAACCTTGACAGTCTCGGGGTTGACGCGGAGCAGAACATCGGCGCCTTCGAAGTGTCGCTTCATCTTGCGCAGTTCGGTGTAGATCTCGTTGCAGACCGTCGTCGGGCTCTTGACCATGCCGGTAGCCTGGCAGGTGGGGCAAGGAACCGAAAGGGTCCGCTCGAGAGACTGCTTGACGCGCTTGCGGGTGATGGCCACCAGGCCAAAGTCGTTAAACTGCAAGACTTTGGTCGGGGCGCGGTCGGATTTGAGGGCCTCTTCGAGGGCGCCCATGACCTTGTATCGGTTTTTGCGGTCATCCATGTCGATGAAGTCGATCACGATGATGCCGCCCAGATCGCGCAACCGAATCTGGCGGACGATCTCAGGCACGGCGTCCAGGTTGGTTTTGACAATGGTGTCTTCAAGGCGCGCCGACTTGCCGACATATTTTCCGGTGTTGATGTCGATGGCGACCAGCGCCTCGGTCTGGTTGATGACGATCGAGCCGCCGGACTTGAGCCAGACCTTGGAGCGCATGGCCTTGGAGATCTCGTCCTGAATGCCGAATTGCTCGAAGAGCGGAGTTTCCTTGGTGTAGAGCTTGACACGGCGCACGAGCGAGGGCGAGAAGGCGTTGAGGAACTTGACGATGCGCTCGTAGTCGGCCTCCGAGTCCACCCAGATCGAGGAGAAATTGCTGCTGACCTGGTCTCTGAGGATTCGCTCGATCAGCGACAGGTCGCGATAGATGAGGGACGGCGAGTTGGATTCGTCGGAGCGCTTCTTGATGTCGGCCCAGAGATTGAGGAGGAAGCGCAGGTCGGTGCGCAGGGCCTCCTCAGAGGCGCCCTCGGCGGCGGTGCGAACGATGAAGCCCCCGGAGGACTCGCCACGCTCGTGGACCAGAATCCGTTTGAGGCGCTGGCGCTCCTCGTCCGACGCGATCTTGCGGCTGACGCCGATGTGGCTGACTGTAGGCATAAAGACCAGGAAGCGGCCGGGCAGGGCGATGTGTGAGGTGATGCGCGCGCCCTTCTTTGCAATGGGCTCCTTGGCGATCTGGACCAGAATCTCCTGGCCCGGCTTCAACAAGTCACTGATGATCGGCAGGTCGGACATCTGCATCGAGCGGCGCGAGGGTCCGCGTCCGCCTCTGCCGGCCTGGCCGGTGGGCGCTGCTGGGCCGCTGCGCCCACGGCGTCCACGCGCCATGCGATCGCGGCGGGGTTGGACGGCGGTTCCGGCGGCGGGCTGGCCTTCGGCTGAAGGCTCTTCTTCATCCTCTTCTTCGTCGATACCCTCGTCGTCGCCATTCTTGTCGTCAAAGTTCAATAGGATGCGATGGTCGAGGTGGGCCTCCTGGAGCATCTCTCCCAAGTCGCCGGTCCGCAGATGCTGGGGCAGCGTCTCCTCCTCAAAATCGTCCGACTCATGGTCGCCGCCTTTGGCCGCGTGCGAGTGGCGAGGAGCGTCAAACTCCTCTTCCTCGATGGTCTCTTCCACGATGAGACCGCTGCCGGGCGCGTACGACGAAGCCGTGGCGGCTGCGGCGGGCGCAACGTCTGGCTTGGCCACCTTCTCTTCAGCCTTTTTCTTGCCCAGGCCAAAGAGCCTGAAGCCGGTGGGAGGCACAGGGTCTACATCGTGCGAGGCGTCAGTATAGGGTTCCGGTTCGGCGGGTTTGGCTTCGACGGATTCAAAAACGGCGGGCTCATCGTGAGCGCCACTGGGAACCACTTCATCCCGCCTGGTCACCGGGGATGAAACCGGCTCCTCAGCCGATGGCTGTTCGATTACATTCTCGACTGCGTAGTCATCGGCCTTGGCAGGGGAAACAATCTCCGGCGCGGGCTGAGCTACGGAAGGCTCTGCGGCAGCATCGGTCGCCTGTTTTGCCGCCACAGGGGTGAGTTCTTCCTCGACCAGATCTTCTTCAACCAAATCGCCCTCTGCCGGCTCAGGAAGAAGCTCTTCCTCTGTAGTCTCGTAGCTCGATTCAAGATTGGCGGCGGAAGCCGGTGCGACCGGTTCGGCCTCCGTCTCCTCGACGAACTCCTGCTCTTCGACCGCATCCGGTGCGATGCTGCGGGCCTTCCGCTCTTCGTAGTCAACGCTCTCAGACTCACCGGCGGCTTCCGCCGCGGACTCGTCTTGGTGGCTGCGATGCTTTGAAAGCGACTCGCCGGGCAACAAGCCGCTGCCGTCCCACTGGATGGGCGACTGAATCAGTGTCGCCGGCTTGAAGGTGCTCACCGGCCTCGCTGGCGCCGCTGGGGACACATCGTCTTCGGATATAGCCTCGGCTGGCGCGCCGCCATACTTTCGGAGCGACTCGCCGGGCATGACGAATGGGGTTACCGAGGCAGATGGGGCGCGCTCGAACCGTGGCGCCGGTTCGGCGCCTTCCGGGCTCGGAGATGAAACTCTATCGAATGGAGTCTCAGCAGCCTGAATCTCCTGCGCGACATCCGATTCGCTCTCCGTTACTTCTTCGACGTAGGCTCCCGGAGCTTCACTGCTCCGCTGCTGACCCTCGGGCGAGCCACTGCCGCCGCGGCCGCCACGGCGGCGCCGGCGGCCGCGCCAACGCTTTGCGCCGGGCGCGCCGGAGTCCTCCTGACCGTCATCGCCAGCCTCAGAGCCGACGACCGCTTCGGCGGCAGTGGCTTGCTCTGGTTCGGGTTCGGACTCGATCAGGATTCGACCCTTGGGTGGCTTCTCAGCAAAGGGCTTGCCGGGGGTGGGGCGATCCTGCTTCTGCTCCTGCCTCTGCTCGGACTTCTGCGCCGGGCGACCGCCGCGATTGTCGGCGGCGGGGCTGTGCCGAACCTCGCGTGGAGGCTGGCTGCCGCCGCTGGCGGCAGCCTTTTCCAACTCGTCGGTCTCCTCGGCATCTTCGAGCTCCAGGAAGTCGGTTACATAGAGGAACGCGTCGCGCTCCAACCCAACATCCACAAATGCCGATTGCATGCCGGGCAGGACACGGGTGACGCGGCCGTTATAGATCGATCCCGCCAGGGTGTATTCGTTTTCGCGTTCGTAGTAGATCTCCGCGAGTTGATCGTCTTCCAAGATAGCCAGCCGCGTCTCATGCGGCGTGCTGGAGATACAGATTTCCTTTGCCATCGTACCTTTCCGCCCGGCGGCGTCTGCCTGCCGGGACCTGAGGCAAGGTTCGATGGAGAGGTGCGAGGCCGGAAGGACTTGGAATGTTCGGAAGGGATGACCCGTGTTTTGCCGGTGTGCCGATCTCCGCGCCTGGGCCGGCCCCTGAGGGCGGCGAGCCGTGGCGAAGTTCTTGCAAAACAAGCTTTACAATACGGTTACCCGGTTGCAGAGAGTCTGTGGCCAATCTTTTTTGGATCCCCAGCGGCAATTCTTCGCCGCCTGGGTGGTCTGCCGGAGGAATTCCCGGCGGGGCCGTTCCACCGCTGGCGTTTGCACAGTGGTGCCGCGCGATGGGGTCTGCGAAAGCCCTCCTCACAACTCCTGCGCGCTCCGTGCAACTTGTACGCTCTGAGCGGTCTTCCCGTCTCTGCGTGCTCATGAACCCTTGTCCTGCCGGGCTCGCGATCCATCGGGACCTGGCCGGCGAAATACTTCAAAACAATCTTGCTCTTGCGGGCCGGACTCTTACGGCGAATGCAAGAGAACCACTTGCCAATCCGTTCAATTCACGAACCGGCGCATGCGGACATTCATCGCCGCACCCAGCGCCAGGAACGTAAACAGCACCGAAGATCCTCCGTAACTCATTAACGGCAATGGAATTCCGGTGACGGGCATAAACCCGATGACCATGCCCACGTTGACCGCGATCTGAAAGGTCAACACAGCCACAATCCCCATAATAATGAGGGAACCGGGCAGGTCAGCGGCTGTTTGAGCGTTTTGAATCAAACGCATCAATATGAAAAAGTATAGCAGCAGGACGAAGAGCGCGCCCACGAAACCGTGTTCCTCGCCGAATGCCGCAAAGATGAAGTCCGCATGGGGAATGGGCAGGAAATCCCCCTGGGTTTGCGTTCCCTTGGCCGCTCCCTTGCCCAGGACGCCGCCGGAACCGACGGCGATCTTGGATTGCAGGAGCTGGTAGCCGGTGCCCTTGGGGTCATTGTCGGGGTTGATGAAGCTGGTGAGCCGGGCCTTCTGGTAGGGCTTGAGTACCTTGCCGCTGCTCCAGGCACCGGCGATGAAGACCGCCCCGCAAGTGATTAGAATCAGCGCCTGACGAATATTGATGCCGCCCAGGAAGAGGCCGGCGATCAGGATGGGCGTGTAGGTGAGCGCGGTTCCCAGATCGGGCTGGATCAGCACCAGCAGCATGGGAAGCCCGACCAGCAGGAAGGCCTTGAAGATATCGCGCCATGTGAGGCTACGCCCGCCCAGATTGGCAAAGTAGCGAGCCACGATCAGGATCAGGATCAGCTTGACCCATTCCGAGGGCTGGAAGTGCATGGGGCCGAGCTTGATCCACCTTCGCGCTCCCAGCACCTTGGTCCCGAACAACTTGACGGCCACCAGCGCTACCAGGCTGATGCCGTAGGCCCAGGGAGCCCAATCGAGCAGCCGGTGATAGTCGATCTTGGAGAACAGGAACATCGCAGCCAGGCCGCCCGCGATCCAGAAGACCTGCTTGGTGTGGAAGCCCGTGTACTTGGTGTGCAGTGTCGCCGAGTAGATCTCCAGCACCGAGACAGTACAGAGGATGAGCACCATGCCCAGAAGCGCCCAATCAAACTCGCGAAAGCTCATGAATCGGCGCATCAGGGGTTTTGTCCCTTCCTGGCGCCGGCCGGCGTGAGCGCTTGAAGTTGAGTTGGCGCCGCAGGGCGGTCTCCGGAAGCTGGGGTTTTCGCTCTGGCGTGAGAATCGGAGGTCTTGCTCGCGACAATCTCGCCATTCTGAACCAGGAGGCGGCCTGCTTGCATCCGGACCGGCTCGCCGTTCTTACCGGTTGGATTGCCGTCGGAACCGGGGGCGCGGCCGGGAACGGTCCAAACCGCTCCGATCTCGGCCGGGGCCGTGACTGGGACCTTCGGGGGTTGCAGGTTGTTTGCCAGCCGGCGCTGCTTTTCGACGTAGGCAGATACAACCTTGGCCCCAATGCGGGCCGGGTAATAACTGAATTCACCATTCTGCCAGAGCACGGCGACGACGAGTTCGGGGTTGCGCCGGGGAGTGACGCCGACGAACCAGACGTTGGGATAGGTGACTCTTCCCTTGGATGTGTGGCCAAGAGCCTCATGGCTCATCAACTGGGCGGTGCCGGTCTTGCCGCCAAAGTCGATGCCCTCAAGGTGGGCCGAACCGGCGGTGTGAAAGTAGGCGGGCTGCGTGACCTCTGCCATGCCGTCGGTGATGGTGACCCAATTCTCAGGATCGATGGGGATGTCGACTTCGCCCGAGCCCGGAAAGCTCTCCTGCAATCCCCGGCGGAAGTCATCCGGAAACTGGTCGGGGAAGACAACATGGGGCCGGACGAGGTGTCCGCCCGAGGCGATGCCCCCTATGATTCGCGCCAGTTGCAATGGCGTCGCCTCGACCGCGCCCTGGCCGATGGCGACATCGAGCGTCTCGTCGGGGTACCAGCGGGCATGGTAGTTTTTGAGCTTCCATTGCGCGGAGGGCATCAGACCCGACTGTTCGCCGGGCAGATCGATTCCCGTCTTCTGGCCATAGCCGAACTCGGTGGCATATTTCGCAATTCTGTCGATGCCCAGCCTGTCGCCCAACATGTAATAGAAGGTGTCGCAGGAGAAGGGAATGGCGTTGTGAATGTCCACGGCGCCATGATGCTCGTCGCAGTGGTGGAA
>CAZGHZ010000100.1:0-14658 GCA_964525655.1 uncultured Occallatibacter sp. | reverse complement strand
GCGCATCGGCCTCTCCCAGAGCCACCTTGGCCTGGTTGTAGATCTCGGTGGGGATGAGCTCGGGGTCGTCCGGCACAATGCCTCCCGTATCCACCACGCGGAACTCGCGTCCGGCCCATTCGTACTCGCCGTAGATGCGGTCGCGGGTAATTCCAGGCTCATCGCCGACAATCGATCGACGGCTCTTCGTGAGCCGGTTGAAGAGTGTGGATTTGCCTACGTTGGGCCGGCCCACGATGGCCACCAACGGCAACGCCGCAGCGCCAGACTCTCGTTGCGCTACCGATTTACGATACTTCGCCAAAAATGTCTCCAGTCCCTGTTCGCAATGAGGAGAGCTTCCTACATCAGTCCTGACTGCGACTCGCGCCATGCGAATCGCAACCTTGCCGGGGCTCAACGACGCCATGCTCAATTCCAGCTTAGTCCACTCAGCTTAGTGAATCCAGAATTTGCGGTTTGAGTCCTCTCTGAATTGAGGTGTTTCTCATTTTCTCGGTTCGATTCCGGCAGAAGAATTGCCCTTGCGCACCGCAGGAGGGAACGGTGCACATTCACGGTAACTCCATGGCGATCATCGCATCTGACATTTACTCCGCTGCGCAGGCCGAGAGAGCAGCGGCAACGCAAAGAGCCGCCAAAACCCTCAAGAAGCTGCTGAAAAGCGCGGCGGAGATCGGGAGCGCGGCAACCCCTGATGAATCTCTCTTGATAGGCCGGTGGCTTGATCTGCGGGACGGCGAGAATCAAAGTGAGGACGAATACCACTCGATCGCGGCCGGAAACGATCCGGAGTGCGGCTGATGCTTTGGATTCGTCCGCCAAACTGACCCCCACTGGAAGCTAATCGTCCATCACAACTCCCGACTGCCTTGCGTATGAGATCTTTCTGACGTTTCTGGCAATATCTCGGCCTGTCGCTTGCTTTCTGCCTCTTTCGGGGGGGAAGAAAATGCGTGTCGACGGCGCTTCCAACCATCCCAGCCCAGTCAATCCTTACAACGCGGCGACGGAAAAAGCAGTCGTCGCGAAGAGGTCCTTTCAGCTTCGAAAGAAGCTCGCAAAGCGGGCGGCGAATCCTCAAGGCTGGGCGGGCCTGGACCAAGCCGCGATGATCGGCCAATGGATGAATGGCGGGCATGACCGCGCTAAAACCGAGAATCAGCGGCAACACGGAGGCGCTGCAAGAGGCTAGAGATTCCTATTCACAATGCGGTCCAAGTCTGTATAAACTAATGCCGTTCCCCGTCAGAAGGAGGTCTTTTCAATGCCAAAATTCGTGATCGAGCGTGAGATTCCCGGCGCCGGCTCTATGTCGGTTCAACAATTGCAGGCTGCCTCTGAAAAATCCTGTAGCGTCCTGCGGAATCTGGGGCCGCAGATCCAGTGGCTACAGAGCTATGTCACTGACAACAAGATCTACTGCGTCTACATCGCGCCAAACGAGCAGATGGTGCGTGAGCACGCAAAGTTGGGCGGCTTCCCTGCCAACAGCGTCGCCGAGGTGCGCAGGATCATCGACCCAACGACGGCGGAGAATGCGGCGGGCTAGCAGCAATCCAACTTCGCGTCGGAAGCAGACCGGCACCTGCTTCTCTGACGGCAGCGACACTATGATGAGTAGAGCGCCCGGTCCCGATGCCCGCCACCAACAACCCAACCCGCGCTCTGCCCACGCTGCACGAGTTCTTCGCGCCCGGCGGCATCCTGGCGCGTTCACCATTGCCTTATGAGTACCGTCCCGGCCAGCTCGAAATGGCCAAAGCCGTCGAGCGCGCCCTGGCAGAACGCCGCCACCTAATCGTCGAGGCAGGCACAGGCACCGGCAAAACCCTCGCCTATCTGTTGCCTGCACTGCGCACTGGCCAGCGCGTCATCGTCTCCACCGGCACCAAAGCTCTGCAGGATCAGCTCTACTTCCGCGACGTACCCTTCCTCGAAACGCTGGTAGGCAACCTGCATGTCTGCTACATGAAAGGCCGCGCCAATTATCTCTGCCGCCATAAGCTGGTCGCGCTGCGCAGCCAGCCCATTCTCTCGGGCCTTGAAGAGATCGATCAGTATCGCCAGATCGCCGAGTGGGAGCAGACCACCGAAACCGGCGACCGCTCCGAGATCGCCGGCCTGCCTGAATCGAGCGCGCTCTGGCAAAAGCTCGACGCGCGCTCCGAGGCTTGCCTTGGCACGACTTGTCCGGATTATCGCCGCTGCTTCATCACCGAGATGCGGCGTAAGGCTCTCGAGTCGGACATCATTATCGTCAATCATCATCTGTTTTTCGCCGACCTTTCCGTAAAGCGCGAGGCAGCCGGAGCGCCCGATGCGGGAATCCTTCCTGAGGCCGCGGCAGTGATCTTCGACGAGGCGCATGAGTTGGAAGAGGTAGCTTCGAGTTACTTTGGTCTCTCGGTGAGTAACATCCGCTTTGAAGAGCTGGCGCGCGATACCGATGTGCTGCTGCGAGGCAAGGAGGGCGCGGACGCTCTGCCTGCTGTTACGCAGCAACTTCGCGAACGGGCGCGGATGTTTTTTGCCGGACTGCCCATGGCCGGCGATGGCCGCCAGCCCTTCACCGAGCGAGAGGAGTTTCTTGAGACCTCGGGCGATTTATATATGGCTGTGCGCGCTACGTTGCGGAGGATGGAGGCAGAGATAGACGGATTGAATAGCGTGGATGAGGCGCCGGGGCTTCGCAAGCGCGTCACCCGCCTGCGTTCGGAGCTCGAGTTTCTGCTCGAGTCGAGCGCCAGCAACATGGTCTATTGGATGGAGCGGCGCATCTCCTCGGCCGCGACATCTCTCCCAAGGTCCGCTGCTCGCGGTGCGTCGCGGACGACTTTTCTGCAAGCCACGCCCATCGATGTCTCCGAGTTACTCTCCGAGTTAGTTTTCGACCAGATTCCTACTGTCGTGATGACCTCGGCCACGCTCACCGTGCAGGGGGGCTTTGAACATATCCGCAAGCGCCTGGGCCTCAGCGAGGCGCGCGAGTTAGTGGTGCCTTCGCACTTCTGCTATGGCGAACAGGCCCTGCTCTATCTTCCCCCGGAGATGCCCGACCCGCGCGATCCGGAGTTTCCAGAGGCCGCGGCTCGATGTATTGAACGCGTGCTGACGATAACTCGTGGCCGCGCCTTTTGCCTCTTCACGAGTTATGCCCAGATGCGCGACTTATATGAGCGCCTGATGCCGGTGCTGGATTTTCCTATTTTGCTGCACGGCACGGCTCCGCGCAAAGCGCTTCTGGAGCAGTTCCGCGAGACGCCCAACGCTGTCCTCTTCGGCACTTCAAGTTTCTGGCAAGGTGTCGATGTGCAAGGCGAAGCCTTGAGCTGCGTGATCATCGACCGGCTTCCCTTTGCCGTGCCCAGCGATCCAGTCGTTGCCGCGCGCATGAAGGCAATCGAAGAGGTTGGCGGAAAGCCATTCTTCGACTACCAGGTTCCCTCGGCAGTGCTCACTCTCAAGCAGGGCTTCGGCCGTCTCATCCGCTCTCTCGAAGACCGCGGCGTCCTGGTGCTTCTCGATCCACGTATTTGCACAAAAAGATATGGGCAGACCTTCCTCGCCAGCCTGCCGCCCTACAGAAAGACCGCAACGATTACGGACGTGGAAGAGTTTTTCCAAACTGGAAACGCGTAAGAGGCGCTTAGCGTCTCAAAAGGCCGTTCCTCAACAGAGTTTTCCGTAGCCTGTTTTGTCGTGCCGCATATGCCGCATAATCAACTGAGCTTTAGCCCCTGAGGTTGGTTACCCATGTTCCGCAACTTCTACATCATGGCTGCCACGCTGCTCCTCTTCGCCGTGCTCTCAGCGGCACTGTCGATGACGCCTTCGAGCTTTCAGCCCGGCCTTCCGGCCAACGCATCTCTCTGGCGCACAGTCGCGCTGATTCTGCTGTTGGCTGGGCTTGCGTCGGCTCTGATCGGCGTAATGAGCCATCTCTTTGAGCAGGTGGATCGGCGCAGCGAAGAGGCGCGGCGGCGCAATCGGCGCGGCTGACAGCCGTTACGCGGCGCAGACCCGCAAACAGGTTCAACTGGACTAAAACCTGTGACTTTCGACTGATCTGAGTGGAGGCGAGGACCATGATCGTTGAGCGGCAGGCCGTAAGAGCCATTCTTCTAACGCCGGAGCGGGAGGTGCTTCTGATGAGCATTCACCCTCCGGAAGGTGGAGGCTCCTTTTGGATCACTCCCGGTGGAGGCTTGGAGCCAGGCGAATCGCCCGAAGCTGGACTGCGCCGCGAGCTGAAGGAAGAGCTGGGCCTCGAAGATTTCGCGATGGGTCCTCTGCTCTGGCTGCGGCAGCACACCTTCAAATGGGGCGACAGGCGTCTCTGCCAGCACGAGCAGTTGTACGCCGTACACGTACCGCGCTTCGAGCCGCGCATCACCGATACCGTCGAGGCCAAGGTGCTGGACCGCTTCCACTGGTGGACGCTGGAGGAGTTGAGGAACACCAGCGAATCGTTGACCCCAATTGCGCTGGCGCAGATCGTGGAGGATTACCTGGCCCAGGGTCCGCCTTGCGAACCTCTTCAGGTTGAGATTCTGGACGACCTGGGCCGCGGGCGTTTCGCACCGCCTCTGCCGCTTGGCGATTCACCTCAGCGGGCGAAGCCGTAAAATCGTAGTAAGCGTGCTTTCCCGCACAGAATCGAGCTGAACCCAATGTATGAAGTCACAGTGGAGGCAGAATTCTCCTCCGGACACTACCTCCGCAACTACAAGGGCAAGTGCGAAAACCCGCACGGCCACAACTACAAGATCCGTGTCACTTTGGCGGGGGAGGCGCTTGACAATGCCGGCCTGCTGCTGGATTTCAAGCTGCTCAAGCAGGTGCTGCGCCCAGTCGTCGAGCGCATCGACCACCGGATGCTCAACGATTTGGAGCCGTTCATCGTGCTGAATCCATCAGCCGAGAATATCGCAAAATACTTCTACGACCAGACCAACGAGCAACTTGCCGCCATGACCCAAGGCCGCGTCCGGGTAAAAGATGCGACCATCTGGGAAACGGATTCGACTACGGCAACTTATTACGAATAAGTGCCAGAGACGGCTCAATTCATCTGGCCGGACTTCGATTTCAGATACTTATCGAAAGGAATCTCGAAATAGAAGAGCTCTTTGCCGTCGGCGTCGCGCAGCATGCGCAGGTGTAGACTCGCGCCCTGGAGCGGGTGGTCAAGGCCGGAGACGTCGTAAAAGAGAAAGCCGGCGCGCGTCGTGTGCGGCTCGACCACCAGGGCCTGGTACTCGAAATTGTCGAAATCCTGCTCGATATCTTTGTTGCCGGCCTTTGGCTTGACCTTGATGGGGGGCAGCGGGGCCGGCAGCGGGATCTTGCCTCCCTCGCGCTCCTTGCGCGTCATCAACCGCTCCACATCCTCCGGTTCGGCAGCCGGAATCTTGTCGCCGGCGGCAGTGTAGAAGTGAATCCGCGCGTCGCGCAGGCTGATGGGCCGCTCGCCGTTGTTGGTAACGATGATTCGCACCGGCATGATGCCGTGATTGAGATAATCGACGCGGAAGATGGCTGCCTTCTCGTGCGTATCGTAAGGTTCGATGGCGATCGCCACCTTTTCGTCGTCATGCACCTCGACCGCAGGAAAGGACGTGGCCGGCTGCACCGGGGACGGCGTATGGTCGTTGGCCAGGGCCGGCAGAGCTAACCAGAGCAAAAAGAGCGAAATCGCCCGCAGAAGCTTCATCGTGCTCGACTGTATCATTTGAGATTGGACTCCGGAAAGGCGCGTTCCGTCACTCATGATTTTGTTTTTCTACAATCTGGCACTTCTGGTGGCACTGGTTGTGGGCTCGCCCTGGTGGCTCTTCCGAATGGCCACCACGCAAAAATACCGCGAAGGGTTGCTGGAACGTTTGGGATGGGTGCGATCGGGCCGCGGCGGGCGATTCAAAGGCCAACGTCCTCGGGGTTATGCGGCAGACAGGCCTATTATTTGGGTTCACGCTGTCTCCGTTGGCGAGGTGCTGGCCATCAGCCGTCTGGTCAAAACGCTCGACGCTGCTTTGCCGGATTACTTCATCGTCGTCTCGACCACAACCCGCACCGGCCAAGCTCTGGCCCAGGAACGCTTCGGAAGCGACCGCGTCTTTTACTGCCCGCTCGACTTGCCCTGGGCAGTTCGGGCCTATCTGAGCGCCTTGAAGCCAAAGCTATTGATCCTCGCCGAAACCGAGTTCTGGCCCAACCTGCTCATCGGCTGTTTCCGCCGCAAGATCCCTGTAGCTGTCGTGAATGCCCGCATCTCGGACCGTTCCTGGCCGCGCTACCGGCTGTTGGGCGCGCTATGGCGGCCTTTCTTAAGTCGCCTAAACCGAGTCCTCGCTCAGAGCCAGACCGACGCCGACCGGCTCATCGCCATTGGCTGCCCGCCCGAGTGTGTCTCTGTCGCCGGCAATCTCAAATTCGATGTACGCGCCGCCGAGGAGGCCGAGGCAGCGCTAAAGTTGAAGGAGCTTTCTCGAGGTGTGCGCTTCATCGTTGCGGGTAGCACGCTGGAGGGCGAAGAGTCCGCGCTTTTGGACGCCTGGCCGCGGCTGCTTGAGGCCGATCAGCAGTTCGCCATGGTCCTCGCGCCGCGCCATCCGGAGCGATTCAATGCGGTTGCTACCCTGCTGAACAAATCTGGTTTTCAGTGGGTGCGACGCTCTGACTGGCGTTCACAGCCTGTGAAGGCGATCAAGCCGCTGAATCCGGGCCAGATCGTCTTCCTCGACACGATTGGCGAACTCGCTTCGGTATACTCGCTCGCCTCGGTGGCCTTTGTCGGCGGCAGCCTGATCCCCGCCGGAGGGCACAATCCTCTGGAGCCGGCACAGTTCGGCGTTCCTATTCTGATGGGCCCGCACTATGCCAACTTTCGTGCGATCACCGAAGATCTGATCGCTCACAATGCCATTTGCATTGCCGAGAAGGAGAAGCTCGCGAAAGTTCTTCTTGAGTTGCTGCGTGATCGAACCGAAGCCAAAGCCATGGGCGAGCGGGCCAAGCAGGTCTTTGACCAGCAAGCCGGAGCGACCGACCGGTGTGTCGCGGCGATCAAGGAGCTTCTTGGGACGCCGGATGGAAAGGTGCGTCCCGCATGAAGCCGTCCTTCTCCGCACGCCGTCTGCTTCTTCCCCTCAATCCGCTCCACCGGCTTGCGCTGGCCATCCGTGAGTTCCAGTTCCGTTCTGGGCTTGAGCCGGTCTGGCGCCTCCGTTTCCCAGTTGTCAGCATCGGCAACCTCTCCACCGGCGGCTCGGGCAAGACACCGCTGACCATAGCGCTGGCCAAACTGCTCACAGCCAAAGGCCTTCAAGTCGACGTGCTCTCCCGAGGCTACGGCCGCCAGAGCCGACTCGCAGTTCGGGTCGATCTGGAGGGAACAGCGGAAGAGTTTGGCGACGAGCCGCTGCTGATCGCCCGCGAGACGGACCTTCCGGTATACGTCGCCCCTCAGCGCTTAGAAGCTGGGCTGTTGGCAGAGGACGATGCGCGAGAGACCGCCCCCGAACGCCGCCGGCAGATCATCCACCTTCTTGACGACGGCTTTCAGCACCGACAACTGGTCCGCGCCGTGGACATTCTTCTCCTTGACCGCCGCGACTGGCAAGACCGGCTGCTCCCGGCGGGCAACCTGCGCGAGCCGCTCAAAGCCGTCCGCCGCGCCAGCGTTATCGCGATTCCGTCCGATGAGCCAGAACTGGAGGCCGAACTGCGCGCCTGGGGTTGGCAGGGGCCGGTCTGGCGTTTGCGCCGGAGGATGGAATTTCCCTACATTAACGGTCCAGTCGCTGCGTTCTGTGGCATCGCCCGCCCGAAGCAGTTCTTCGTCGGCCTGGAAGCTGCTGCTCTGCGCGTCACCGCCCGCGCCGTCTTCCGCGACCACCACCGTTACACCGCCGGCGACATTGACCGTTTAATAGCCACGGCACGAGCCGCAGGAGCGACCGCGCTTGTCACAACCGAAAAAGACCACGTCCGGATGGGAAAACTGGCCTCTGGATTTCCAGCATCTTTGCCGCTGCTAACCGCCCGCCTGACCATCGAGATCGAGGAACAAGCGGCAGCCATCGACTGGCTGCTCTCCAGGTTGGGATTCGCCTTAGCGCACACTGCCCTATGAGAGAATCATTGCTTGCAGACGCAGTCTAACTTTCGCTTGCTTGTGGTCCGATTGTCTGCCATGGGCGACATTCTGCACGCCCTGCCAGCAGTCACCGCCCTGCGCCAGGCTCACCCGGAGTGGGTGATCGACTGGGTGGTCGAGCCGCGCTGGCAGGCACTGCTGACCGCCGAGAGTAAGTCCCTACAGGGGGTGAAGTCCCTCCTTTCCTTTCCCTCGACAGACAGTGCAGCTAGCGCTATGCCCTTTCAAAGCGGCCGGAACCCTGCGCAGCCGCTGGTCGATCACCTGCATCTTGCTCCGACCAGGGACTGGGGCAAGGCCCCGCTCAGTTCTAAGACCTTTCATGAAATCAAGACTTTACGTACGGACTTGCGTGCCGCCAAGTACGATGCGGTGATCGACCTGCAAGGGTCCATTCGCTCGGCGGTGGTGGCCAGGCTGGCTGGCTGCCCGCGAGTGATCGGCGAGGCCCGTCCACGCGAGACGCTGGCACGATGGCTCTTCTCTGAACGCATCACCACCGGCGGCGCACACGTCATCGAGCAGGATGTCGAATTGGCCTCAGCCATTGCCGGGGACAAGCTCACGCCGATGCAGCCATGGCTGCCCACTGACCCGGTTGCCGAGGCATGGGCGGCCAAGGTTCTACCGCCGAATACAGGCGCCCGTGGTGGAGACCAGCAAGCTGTTCTCATCAATCCCGGCGCGGGCTGGGGCGCCAAGCGCTGGCCGGTGCAACGGTATGACGCAGTGGCTCAAGGGTTTATCGACCTGGGTTTCCGCATCCTCGTCAATGCCGGCCCCGGAGAAGAAAAGTTGGCGGAGGTCATAGCCCGCGGAACTGGGGGCGCGGCCATTCCCCTCACCTGCACGGTGGCCCAACTCATCGCGATCACCCGCCGGGTTGCGCTCGTAGTTGCCGGCGACACGGGGCCGCTCCACCTGGCCTGCGCCCTTGGCCGTCCAGTGATCGGAATCTATGGCCCAACCGACCCCAGCCGCAACGGACCCTATGGAACGAAGTTCAGAGTGATCCGCAACCCGCAAAGCCGCCGAGACCACACCCGCCGCGATTCACCTGAGGAGGGCTTACTGACCATCCAACCCGACGACGTGCTGCGCGCAGCCGACGCCTTGCTTTATCCTGAAACAACCCCCGAATCCGAGCCATGAGCCAAGCAGCGCCGACACAACCCGACGTTCAGCAGCCGGACTGGATCTCCCGCTGGCAAGGCATCGCCCGGCGCATCCGTGTACCCCTTGGATTTGCGGCGGCTGCGCTTTACCTCTTTGAACTCTGGCGGCGCGCACCTCGGCCAGCAGCGGTGGCCTGGAGCCTGGCTCTGGTCCTGCCCGGTCTATGGCTTCGAGGCTATGCGGCCGGATACGTCAAGAAAAACCAGGAACTGACGGTGACAGGGCCTTACGCGCATGTCCGCAACCCGCTCTATCTAGGCTCGATGCTGATCGCGGCGGGCTTCGCCGTTGCGCTGCTCAGTTGGCCGATGGCGCTGGTGCTTACCCTGGGCTTTACCGTGATATATGTTCCGGTGATCGCTTCGGAGGAGCGGTTTCTGCGCGCCGCCTTCCCCGGCTTCGACGGCTATTGTCTCCGGGTGCCCCGACTGATTCCAAGGCTTCGAGCAGCGCAGAGTCCTAGAAGCCAAAACGCGGCCGGCGCCTTTTCCCTTTCGCTTTACATCCGTCACCGCGAGTACAATGCTGCTATAGGGGCCACCCTGCTTTACCTTAGCCTGCTCCTTCTGCGACCGATGCTCGCCGCATTTGTGAATGTGCCGCGATGAGCGGCTTTTTTGTGAGGGGACAGTCCAATTAGGAGCATGAGCCGACGGTGAAGATGCGCACAACTGGAACAACGATGCTTTGCGCTTTCGTCCTGGCCGCCGTGTCCCAACTGGCAGTTGCCCAACAAACACCCCCGCTGCCGCCGCTGCGCGCCGGTTACAGTTTCCCGCAAAAGCAGACTCTCACCTACTCGGTAGACTGGCGCGTCTTTTCCGCCGGGACGGCTGTGTTGCGCTTCGAAGCGGCAGGCGAGCGGGAAAACATCACCGCCAGCGCCGATACCAGCGGCGCCATTAACCTGCTCTTCCACGTAAGCGACCGATTCCAATCCAGCTTTGACCGGGCAACCGGTTGCACCGACGACTTCAACAAGCAGACTGTTGAGGGCCGCCGACAGGTGAATTCGACGCTTCATATCGATTACGCGCAGAGCCGCTCGGTTTTGAACGAGAAAAACCCGGTGAATGGTCAAAGCAAGCATATCGAATCGCCCGTGTTCGGCTGCGTGACCGATCTGCTCACGGGCATCTTCTACGCCTCGTCGCAGCCGATCGCCCTGGGGCACAACTTCGTCATTCCGGTGGTGGACGCCATGCGGATCGTGCCCGTCACTATGAAGGTCGAGGGCCGCGAAGAGATCAAGACCCCGCTTGGCGTCTTCAAAACTCTCCGCGTGCAGCCCACCGCCGATGCCGGCGTGGTGAAGAACCGCGGAAATATCTGGATCTGGTACACCGACGACGAGCGCCACCTGCCGGTACAGATGCGCGCCCGCCTCTTCTGGGGCACCATCACCTTTCGGCTCGTCGGCAACGAGAGCAAGTAGGCCCCCGTCAAAATGGCAAAGCTGGTTGCATTGGCGCGTTTCGAAAGGGCGCTGTCTTCGCCGTGCCGCAGTGATCGAGAAGATTCTCCGCACCTGGGATGTGCCCGAGGAGGAGTTGGCCGCCCTCGACAACCTCGATGGCGAAACGCGCGAAGAGTAGGCTGGGCAGATGAGTATCTTTGACGAAAAGAGTGGGGAGTTGGAGCGGTACGAGTTCATGATGGGCGTGGAACGGGGCAGGCTGGCCGTGGCGCTGGATCTCGTAACCGACTCGCTGATTCTGGTGGGCCAGCACGGAGTCTATTGCGCCTCGAGCCGCAACCCGGCAGCTCCGGCGCTCGATCTGCAAGCGGTGGTTGGCGGCCTGGAGGGCGCCAAAGCGCTAATCCAGTCCGTGATGGAAGAGTTGCGCGTTCAGCGGGAAGGCGCAAGTTGAGATAGCTCGCCCGCGGGCTGGTAGTGGTGCAGTCTCCGGTTAGCCGGTCACAGATCCGCGATGTTCTTTTCACGCCGCGGAAGCAGGCCTAATGTGCAACGGGGTCCATCGAGACTATCGGACCAATGCGTTGATCATCAATGGCCAGCTTTGCGCTTATCACCTCTACCGTGCGGTGAACTTCTGCAAACCCCTTCCAGTGGCGGAATCCCGGAGCAGTCACGTCCAGAGAATGCATCCCACTCGGTAATCCGACAACAGCCTCACCGCTCGCATCGGACTTGATCTCTCTAAAGATTGCGGAGGAAGGATCAATTTTAATAAGAGCACCTGCAATGGATGCTCCCGAGTAGTCTGAGACTCTAATCTTGACCGGGGCTCCCGTTGGCTCGACCCCTTGGACATAGGTACATGACACGGAACAAGGACTTGGACAACCATCCACAGCTAAGCTGGCCTTTACCTCTTGCTGCTGGAGTTTGACGACGATTGCGGTGCCATTCTGGGGACAAAAACCTGGGCTCGCAACACGATACTGATATTCTCCAGGTTGCAGTGTGAGATCGGCGACTCCTCGACTGTTGGCTAAGACCGCCAGCAGTTTACCGTCTTCCGATGACATGACACTCAGCTGAGCGTTGGGAACTACTGCGCCTGTCATGTCCGTCGTCTGAATCGTCAAATGAGTTCCAGCGTCCTGTTGCGCTACCGCTTCAAAGGGCAACGCTATGACAGTTGTCACCGCAATGATCAAGGCGATTTTCGTTGAGGTCATGCACAGGATTGTGGCACTGGGGACCAGAAGTTGCAAGTTCCGCCCGAGTAGTCGGCTATCCGGAAACTGCGCCCCTACCTGCTGTTGTTTGCCTCGGTTAGAATAGAAAGTGCGGTATGCTGGTCATGTGCGCCCGTAGCTCAGCTGGATAGAGCGAACGCCTCCGGAGCGTTAGGTCGGGAGTTCGAATCTCTCCGGGCGCACCAGAAACCCTCTTAAGCCATGCCTCTGCTCGACCCGTTTTCATCTTCTTCCATTTTTTTGCGAAAAGAGGGCCTATGGCAGACTGGAACACTGTTTACAACTGGATGATGAACTTCGAGGACGCCGCACGCGCCTGCGCACAGGTTCCGGACGCCTGCCCGAGCGGCGTCGCAGGCCCGTGCTACGCCATCAGCGGCATCAACTAGGGGGCTTGGCCGAGGGAGTTCGCTCCGATCGCGGCGCTACCCCAGGCGCAGCGCGAACCGCTGGTCCAGCAATTCTATGAGAATCACTTTTGGAACCAGTGGTTCGCCCAGGTGATCTCGGACGATGTTTGCAAGCGGGTCTTCGACTTTGCGGTAAATGGAGGCAGTGGCACGGCCGTGCGTTGTCTGCAGCAGGCCGTGAACAGCCTGCTTGCCGCTGGCGCGACCTCACTCGCCGAAGACGGCGGTTGGGGCCCGTTGACACTGGCCGCCGTGAATGCGGCCGATCCGGTGGCGCTCCAGGCGGCCTTCCAAACCAAACGGGCTGCTTATTACCAGGCCATCGCCGCAGTCGAACCGTCCAAGACGGTCTACCTGGGAACTTGGACTGCGCGCGCCAACGCATAGTTTGAGGCGAAGCTGCCATCGATGACCGGCGCCACTCGAGCGATTTCATGAACGGCGATCCAGCACATCGGCGGAATCATTCCGTCCTTCCGGGGCTGGATCATCCTTCTGAAATGCACTCCCAGTGCTTCCCCCTGGGCTGTTCTCCCAGCCTCCCGCTGGGAGGCATGCCGAAGCTCGCTGATCTTTCGGTTCGCCAAAGCCAGTTCTGCAACGAAAGGCGCTTGTGCGATAGCCCTGTTGGCGTCGCTTGCCACAACCTGGCCCGGCGGTAAGCGATTAGACTGGAATGGGGTTGGCGAGGATTCTTGAGCGCCCTCCCGGACGGGATTCAAATGCACTCCAATCTGGATGTTTCCGTGCGCCAGATTCTCTGGACGCTTAACTTTGCCGCGCAACTGGTCTTGCTGGTAGTTCTGCTGGGCCGCGACCGTGCGCGGCGCTATCCATGGTTTACCGCCGGCGCCGGACTGCTTGCCCTGCGCCTGCTGGCCGAGGAGCTACTGGCAACCCGGATCGCGCCGCTTTTCTATCAGGAGATCCTCCTCGTCTTGAGTGACGTGGCCGTGGTTATCGGCCTGCTAGTGCTGGTGGAGCTGGCGCGGCGGGCCTTTGCCGGCGCGAAAAGTTCGATGTGGATCGTCAACACCATCGGAATGCTGTTGGTGGCAGGCGGAGTAATTGCGACGTTGGGGGGCTGGCCCGAGCTCAAGAATTTGACGTGGAACTCGACGCTGGGAAAGCTGCAACTGATGCAACTGGCAGCACTGAAAGGCGACATGCTGATCTCCCTGCTGGCGGTGCAACTGGGGTTGCTCGTGGCGCTCTTTGGCCGCTCGTTCAAGGCAGGCTGGAGAAGCCACACCCAGCAGATTCTCATCGGGATCTCGACGATAGCAATCACCTCGGTGACCATGCAGATCGCGGTGCAGTCAATCTTGAAGTCCGCACGCGCGCACCCCCCCTCCGCAGGGGAGTCTCATCGCATCATCGGGCTGATCGACAAGCTGGCGAGCGCCGACCGGGTGATCTACATCGCAGTGCTCCTCTGGTGGATCTACTGGCTGTGGCTCAACGAGCCGGGAACGCCAGCAGCCCCGACAGCCGAGGTGGAGGGCAAACCGGAAGCAACAGCAGAGTAGGTCCGCTGGTCAGTCGATGTCAAAGAACGCCTCCACGGCGCTGCGGCCTTGCCGACACGCTCCGGAGTGACTCCGAAGCTGGAGAGATGCGCGTGCAGATTGAGCTCAATACTCTCGCCTTCGACCCGACCAAGGCCCGTGCAGCGCTCGACCGACTGCCTGCAAGCCCTGCGGTCTTTGCGCTTTACAGCGCCGAGTCTCATGCTGAACCTTATATCGGCCGCACACCCAATCTGCGCGGAAGGCTGGAGCGGCTGCTACTGCCCTCGGAAAAGCATCCGAGGCGGCTTCAGTTAGCTGGACGGGTGCGGGAGATTCGCTGGAGGCCAAGCGGTTCGGAGTTCGAATCGCTTCTGGTTCAGTTTGAACTGCTGCAGAGAGTCCACGGCACGAAGTGCCTGGAACGTATGCATCTGCGGGCTCCGGCCTTTGTGCGCTTCCTGGGCAGCAACGCTTACCCGCGCATCACGGTCACGCATCGCCCCAGCCAGCGCGAGGCCGATTGGGCTTACGGACCATTTGCGTCGCGTGCGGCGGCGGAGCGCTATGCCGATGAGGCGCTGAAGCTGTTCCTGCTGCGCCGCTGCACCGAAGAACTGGACCCGAATCCGAACCATCCAGGCTGTGTCTATTCCGAGATGAAGATGTGCCTGGCGCCCTGCTACCAGGGCTGCACCGACGAGCGCTACGGCGAAGAGGCGGCAGCGGTCGAGCG
>CAZGHZ010000099.1:0-14880 GCA_964525655.1 uncultured Occallatibacter sp. | reverse complement strand
TCATCAAGTATTGGTTCTCGGTCAGCGACGAGGAGCAGGAGCGGCGCTTCCAGGAGCGCATGAAGAACCCCACCAAGCGCTGGAAACTGAGTCCGATGGATCTCGAGTCGCGCAAGCATTGGGCCGACTACTCACGCGCCAAAGACGAGATGTTCGCGGTCACGGACACCAAGATGTCTCCCTGGTATGTCGTGAATGCCGAGAACAAAAAATGCGCCCGGCTCAATGTCATCCGGCATCTTCTGTCGATGTTTGTCTATCGCGATCTGACGCCCGAGCCGCTGGAACTGCCGAAGCTCGAAAAGTCGAAGTACGTGCGCCCGCCCATCCAGGAGCAGAACTTCATTCCGCAAGTTTACGTTTAGACTCGCAGCGACCGATCTCCTCCTGCCATCACTCGTACCGGCAGGAGGAAGATTCGATACAATTCTCACATCTGAATAAACAGTCGCGGGAGAGGGTCTCTGTAAACTCCGCGGTCGGCATTGGCGACGGCAAGTTCACTGCCACCGCGATCGTGCCTGCCCGGCAAACCAATCTCACCGGGATTCTGTGACACTTACGGCACGAATGAAGTCGTGCCCCTTCAAAGAGACCTGACTATGGAGTTTCTCCGCAGTCTGTGAAACCATGCCGCAAAAGACAAAATGGGATTCTAAGCTTCAGCCCCTGAGGGAGGATTTTCGGCGACCCTCATGGAGAATGCGTACCCGCTCTACATCTGCTTGAGCAAAGCGACAAGCCGCGCAAGGCCTTCTTCGCGAGCAGTCTTGTTGCCGGGCATTGTGTTGCCGGGGTCTTCTCCCGCGCGCATGAATCCATGCCCGGCGCCGTCGTAGGTTACAGGTTCGTACTTCTTGCCTGCTGCTTTCATCGCCATGGTCGTCGCAGGCACTGTTGCGCCGATACGGGCGTCGTTGCCGCCATAGAATCCATAGACGGGAGCGGTAACGGTCGATACGTCTGTTGGCCCAGGACCATAGAAGACAAACGCTGCCGAGAGATCTTTGCGATGAGCGGCGAATGCGAAGGATTTTCCCCCGCCCCAGCAGAAGCCCACCGTAGCGATCTTGCCGTTGGCCGCTGGAATCTTTTTTGCATAATCGGCGGCGGTATCGAGATCGGCGTTGACTCCGTCCGCATCGAGCGCGGAAACAGCCTTGACAGCGGCGTCCTGGCTTACGAATTCGCTTGTGCCTGCGCCGCCGGGGCCGAAGCCAGAGAGCAGGTCGGGTGCGACGACGATG
The DNA here is from genome assembly GCA_964525655.1 of uncultured Occallatibacter sp. GTDB lineage: Bacteria > Acidobacteriota > Terriglobia > Terriglobales > Acidobacteriaceae > Telmatobacter. The sequence continues at coordinate 13,633 of CAZGHZ010000099.1, read as the reverse complement.
AAGCCCTGCGCCGCAAGTTCGTCGGCCATCTCCTTGGCCCAATCGGTCAGGCCAAAGATTTCGTGGATCAGAATGACGGTGGTCGCCTTCTCTTTGACTTCGGGATAGACGACGAAGGCCTGAAGGGTGCGGCTTTCGTGGTGGAAGGCAACGTATTCGTGGTGGCGTGACGAGGCTTCGAGGCGCTTCTTTGCCCACTCCTGCGCCTGGACGGGCGCAAAGGAGAAGCAGAGAAGATGAACGCCAACGATGAGCTTGAAGGCAAGGGGAAGTCTCTTCATCATGGCTGAATTCTACTTGCACCGGATAGACAGCCGCAAGATTCTGCGACGTCTGGCATTGGTGCAGTTTCCGAATCGCCGGTAAGAACTGAGCGGCAGGCGCCACGGTCGCTGCGTCACCGGCTGGCGAGTAGTTTTGACGCAAGGATATGTTGTGAGTCACTGGAGGCACCCAGCCGTGACTCATCTTCGCAGAATGATGATCGAGGAACTCGTCTCCGAGGCGCCTCCGATCTCGGCTAGCGGTGACTCAGGTGCGATGCAATTTGGTGTGCAATCCAGACGCTCATTCAGACTCATCGCGAACGTCTTGTTCTTCCTCTTAGCCTTCGTCGCTTCGTTATCTATCCAATGAGGTCTGCAAGTTTGTCGGCATAGGGAGACAGATACTATTCAGCAATCTCGCGCAGCAGCGAGAGACTTCCCCTGCTCGGGAGAGGTGTCGAGGGCCCCGGAACCCCGGAACCCGTCGAGCTTATCCTTCCCGGTCAGGCTGCGGAAGGAAGGGCCGACACCGTCTTCGGCGACTTCAATCTGCTGAAGAGCAACCAGAAGCAGAGCAGCAAGTCGAAGGTCATCAGCGGCAACTCGTACCAGTTCGGCGAATGCATCGCACCAAATTTCGGATACAAGAGATAGGCAAAGCCGCAGAACCCCTCATAAACAGCGCTCAGAACGCCCCACAACGCCAGAACACGCGGAATGTACCGCGATTGAAACAGCACCCAAGCGAACAGCGCCGATCCCAGCCCGTTGAATACCAGGCCAATGTAATAGGCATCCCGGCCCGCATCCAGTTGCGCTCCGGCCAGCGCCGCCAGCCCATCCGCTCCAAACCCTTGCAGCGCGCCTGCTCCCGCCAACATCCGCAACGCGCCAAACATGTCCAGAACAAAAATGAACCAGAAGACTGCGTAGATCACTCTGCTGAAGGCCGCGCATAGAGCCATGCCGCGGTTGACCGGCCGCAGCAGCACATAGAGCGCTGTCAGCAGCACAATCATCAACGCCCCATGCACAAAGGCGCCGGCCAGAAATATGCGGAGGGCCTCCTCGTGGTGCACAAAGCGACGTGCCGTCTCCTCGCCGTTCTCCCAAACCAGATAAGGCGCATAATAGCGTGGAAACACCACCTGGAGGAGAGCTATGCCGAGAAGCCAAGTCACCGCGAAGATCTTGGCGGCGGTTCGCTGCGCTCGTTCTATCATTGTTTCCTTTCGAAGCTGACGCCTCAATCTTCTTTTTCGATGCGTTGGGCGAGAATATTCGCCATTCCAGGGCAGATGGGATCGATCAGAGGCATCAACCCCCTACCCCCGGGACGATTCGCAATTGAGATACTACGGCACCCGCTTGAAATCCAGATGTGCGTGAACAATCGTGCCGTTTGGCAGCGTGAAATTCCCGTCTTCAAAATGATGGTTGGCATCGATGATGGTGAACACCCAGTGGCTCACATGTCCTACGGCGTTGCTGCCAGGGGCATCCACCAGATCGAACTCTACCGTCTTCCCATCCGTTGAGGGCCGAGCCACCATATGCGGCCTGTTACCGTAATCGCAGTAGTGAATCATGGTCAGGCGATCGCTGTCGAGATAGAAAACGGTGAGTTCTGGACCAGGGGTACTCAACTCGTGAATCAACGCGTTTCCCTGCGATGCAACACGGATGGTGAGGGGCATCAGTTGGTCGGTGCTCATAGGAGGATAGTCCGTCGTAACCGGACCTTTCCAAGTCCCCGCTAGAGTCTTCAGCAGGTCAAAAGATTTCTGCGCATCGGAACTGGTGACGGGCTTGGCAGCAGACTTCTGCGCATCGGAAAGGGTAGCGGGCTTGTCGGAAGATTGTCCGAGTGCAAAAGCGCACGCACTCAGCATGACGATTGAAACAAGACTAAGCAACTTCATATTGCCTCCTGAAATAGGTCTATCCGGCAAGAAAGCAATTCAAGAGCCGAAGTGTCTTCAGCGCAACGTTATGAGAACAAAGCTGGTTGCGGAATCTCGCAGGTGCGGGAAATCGAATCTGAGTGTCCGGTTGCGACGAAGGGTGTCCGCGAATGAACAGGGATGGCGGCGATTGAGGCGCTTCCGTTCGCTGTGGATCATACCAGTGGCTTAGAGGGGTTCAGGCCATGGCTATCACAATTTTGCCGCGAACGTGGCCTGACTCGACATGGCGAACAGCTGCTGCGCTCTCGCGCAAAGAGTAGCTGCGCTCGATAACGGGAATCACTGTTCCTCTTTGGACCAGATCAGCGAGAATGGCCAAGTCTTCGCGATTGATTTTGGCGAGCAGGCCAGGCATCTTCTGGCTGACAAAACGCGACCGGACCACGTTCTGAAGCAACTGCGCAAGCATATCCCAGGTGCTACCTTCTGGGCCCCCGCCGCCGCACGAGATATATGTTCCACGCGGGTTTACAACGCGCAAGCAGTCAGCGAGCGAGCGATTGCCCACAAGATCCAGGAGCAAATCGTAGCGCCCGGCTGAGCGGGCGAAGTCCTCATGGGTGTAGTCGATCACTTCGTCTGCGCCGATCGACCGGAGCAGCTCGACATTTCTGGTGCTGCACACCCCTGCGACGCGTGCGCCAAGGGATTTGGCAATCTGCACGGCGAAGGTTCCCACGCCACCCGCTGCACCGTTGATGAGAACGGATTGCCCTGTCTGAACTTTTCCTTTGTCGCGCAGGCCTTGCAGCGCGGTGATTCCCGCAATTGGCAAGCATGCGGCTTGTTCAAACGAAATCTCTTGCGGCTTGACTGCAAGCTGCGATGCGTCAGCGCAAGCATATTCCGCAAAGGAGCCTTTGGCCGTGCCGAAAACGGCATCGCCGGGCTTGAATGGCGCGACCTTGGCGCCGACTGCTTCAACGACCCCGGCAACATCGGCGCCGAGCCGCGGAAACTTCGGCCTGCCCATTCCGCTGAACAGGCGGATGAACGATGGCGTACCTCGCAGGAAGTGCCAGTCATACGGATTCACCGAGGCGGCGTGAACCCGGATCAGGACCTGGTCTTCAGAGGGTGTGGGCTTTGGGATCTCCTGTAATTCGAGTACGTCCGGGGAGCCGTAACGGTGATAAACGATTGCTTGCATCGGGCGACCTCCACTTCGATGATCCTGGCTTCTGGCGCGCTTAGCAGGCGGTAACGCCCGATCTACTTTCAGAATCGCTGTATTTCTGCTCCTGATCTCGCCATCCCTGCTCATTCAAACCCCAGATCAGCAGATACAGGATCAGCGTCCCTTCGCCGATCAATCCCACAATCATCGTAAAGGGTGAAAGGGTGCGGCTCAGGGTGGGGGAGATCGTCGTCAGCCAGCAGACGCCAGCACATGCCATCAGTGCGCCTACAGCGTTTGGCATGAAACGCGAACGCACGATCAGGGTGGCGATCAACAGGCAGTAGATACCGAAGAAAACGAAATTGCTTAAGTGCGCAGGCATGTAGCCCACAATGGGTAGCCAGCAGCCCAACAGGCTGACCAACGCTGCCACAGCAGAAATCCATGGGTTCACATGCTGGAATAAGTGCCAGAGCAGTAGGGTGACACCCGAGTAGAGTATGGTAGCAACAAAGTTGAATGCATTCCCCGCAGCTTGCATATTACGGCTGAGCAGCCCCATCGCGGCAATGCCTGTCAACATGTTAAAGAGGTAAAGCACGCCTGCAATGCGCGCTTCATTTTTTTGTGAAATCATCGTTTCCTTTCGCGCTTGGCCCAAGGCCAGCATCAAAACCGCGGTGATGGCGAAACCGGAAGCCTTACGCCACCGGCGTAGGGCCAATCGCGGGTCCTTTAGCAGGGTGGTCTTGGTCGGGCTCCGGGTTACGATAGGTCTACATAGCAAGAAATGCAATTCAAGAGCCAAAGTGACTTCAGAGCAAGTTTATGATAACAAAGCTGTTTGCTAGATCTCTCAGATGAGGGAAACCGAATTGCGTGTCCGGTTTCGCCGAAGCGTGTCCGTGAATGAACAGGGGCGGCGGCGATAGCGATGCTTCCGTTCGAATGTAGTGCGTCACGCAGATAGGCGTTTATTCCGCGCGACCTGAGCGCGCGTGGACCAGTGGGTGGCGTTGGCCGGCGTACTTTAAGTGGTTTTGGCAAGGACCGCATCGACGACTTCAGCTATGAACTTGGGCGTACGCACGGGTCGCGCGGTGTCTTTGAGCCATCCATCCAGGCCGAGAGCGAGAAACCGCCCCCGCCACAGGGCCGCCATGCGCGTGCTGACGACGATCTGCTTGGCGATCTGCTTGTTCTGCATTGCCTTTCTCTATTTGGGGATAAGTTTCAAGAATTCGAGGCGGGCGGAGGGCCATCAGTCCTACGATGAGGTTTTGCCGCGCCAAGAACGACGGCGAGCGTGGCAAGTTGGGCGATACCGAAAAGGGTTCGGTATGTGGAAAGCACTCTCACGTCGCTCATCATGCGAATCCCTTCTTCACTGAGGTCTGGAATCTTCGGCTGAGAGCGTTCATATTCGGTGACCTGAGTCACATACGAAGCTTCTTGTCACACAAACGCTAGTTCTATCCGTTCTCTATATGCGGATGCCTTGCGGCTTTCCGCGCTCAAGGAGTCTGTGATGAGGGCGAGGGAATGCAGCTTTTGGCCGAGGTCGCGGAGGAAACCGGTGTCGCTTCACGGCCTGCCATGCTGCTCCTGGTACGGCCTTCGATGGATTTTGAGCAGGAAATCATACGCGCCTATGAATCACTTCGCTCGCCAGTGTATCTCTACCTGGCGGCAGTGCTGTGCGACGCTTCAGAGGCCGAGGATACCCTGGCCGCCGGCCAGTACTCCCAGTTTCCTGACATTGTTGACCTCTTCGGCAAATTCGGAACGCCCAGTCTCAGACCCCAGCGCTCCAACCAGGCCTCTGTGGCTATCGAGCAATTCTTGAGCGAACGCTTCAAGGTGCGTCTGGAAGCCTACGATCGTCAGGGACGCGACGGCATTTATTCCGCCGCCAGCCAATTCCGTCTGGCCGCTTTTGGAGCTATCCTTTTTCCGCAACTCGGCCCCGTTCTGGCCAACTCGCTGCGTGGCTACTCGCGCGGGCTGGAGCTTATCGTCCAGCGCCGCAGTGACAACGGTCTTACCGGTTGGATCGCCTATACGTTGGGCTACTCGCGAGTTGCCGACACAACCACCGGCGCGCACTTCTGGGGCGACTACGACCAGCGCCACACGTTGAATGTCTTTGCGAGTTATCGTGCTGGCGCATCTGTGAACATAAGCTCCAACGCGCGTTATGGCAGCGGCTTTCCCATCCCAGGCTATGTCGGTGCGCCTACCCAAGGTGAAGATAACTGGTATTCTCCTCTCAACGCCATGCCGAATCGGATCCGCATGCCAGCCTATTTCCGGCTGGATACACGAGTCAACAAAGCTCTCTACCGCAAACGTTCAAAGTTCACGCTGTACGCCGAAATCACCAACCTTACCGACCACACTAATCCGCAGTACTGGGGCTTCGTTCCCGATATGATCCATGCCGGCTACCTCGAAGCGGGGCGCGGCAACCTCCTGCCAATCATGCCCAGCATGGGCATCAACGTGGAATTCTAGTTCCTTTGTGCGGGCGCTCCCCGCTCCCAATCGGAGTACACCAAAATGAAGAATACGAAGAAGCCCACACGGCGCGCAGCAATCATCTTCGCCCTGATTTCAACTGCGATTTTGACAGGCTGTGGTGGAAGTATCGCTTCCAAACAGCAACAGCAGCCGCCCCCTTCTACCGAACCCGATTCGAGGGCCGACGCCCTGCTTGCGCATATGACGCAAAGCGATAAGCTGCAGATGGTAATGGGAGGGGTGACATCCAACCTGACCTACGGTTACACCGTTCCTCAAGGCGCCGGCGGATGGGTGCCGGGCATTCCCAGGCTGGGCATTCCGGCCCTCTATATCTCTGATGGCAGCGTCGGGGTCAGCGCCGATGCGGGGCAGGCGACCGCGCTGCCTTCGGCGATTGCCAACGCCGCCAGTTGGGATTTGAACGAAGCCACCAAGTATGGATCAGTCATCGGCATCGAGCTCGCTGACTACGGGATGAATGTCAATACCGGCGGGAACGTGAATCTCACCGGGCGCGAACCTCGCGATGGGCGAACCTTTGAGACCAAGGGCGAAGATCCCATTCTCGCGGGAAGGATCAACGCCGCGCATATCTCCGCTATCCAGGCCCAGCACATTATCGGCATGATGAAGCACTTCAGCTTCAATGACCAGGAGAGCGGCAGGACGACCGCCAACGCGGTGATCGATGAGCGCGGCGGCCGCGAGAGCGATCTGCTGGCCTTTGAAATCAGCCTCAAGGATTCGAACGCCCAAGCAGTCATGTGCTCGTACAACCTCACCAACAGTATCTACAACTGCGAAAACAACCACCTGCTCAACGATGTTCTGAAAACCGACTGGTCCTTTCCCGGCTTTGTCATGACCGACTGGTGGGCGACGACCAGCACCTTCGGGGGTCCCAACGCGGGGCTCGATCAGGAACAGCCCAACCAGGCCTACTTCTCTTCGCTCGGTCAGGCCATTGCCTCCGGCGGCATCTCGCAGGCCCAGCTCGACACCATGGTCCACCGCATTCTTCGCGCCATGTATTACGCTGGCCTCTTCGACTATCCGCAGACCATCCGGCCCATTCCGGCCCAAGCCGACGCCATGATCGCTCAGGAAATCGAGGAGACAGGCGCGGTTTTGCTCAAGAACTCCGGTAGCCAGTTGCCGCTCAATGCTTCCTCGACTCAATCGATTGCCGTGATCGGCTCCCATGCCGACCAATGGGTTCTTTCGGGAGGCGGTTCTGCACAGGTCAATCCAGTTGGAGGGGGAATGACCGGGCCGCAGCCGTGTCCGCCCTGTTGGGCCACCGTCACCTGGGATCCATCTTCTCCGCTCAAGTCGATTAAGGCCGTGGCGCCCAATTCGCAGGTCCATTATGCTGACGGTTCCGACGCCATTGCTGCCGCCAATCTTGCTGCCGCGTCACAGGTCGCAATCGTTTTTGTGAACAACTGGGGCAGCGAGGGCATGGACCAGACAACGTTGAGACTTACGGATTACGTCGACATTACGCCCGTCGATCAGGACGCTCTCGTCTCCGCGGTTGCGACGGCCAACCCCCATACCATCGTCGTGATTGAGAGCGACGGACCCGTCCTGATGCCGTGGCTCAGCCAGGTTTCAGCCGTTCTTGAAGCATGGTTCCCTGGCCAAAATGGAGGACCGGCCATCGCGAATCTTCTCTTCGGCGTCGCGAACCCTTCAGGAAAGCTGCCGATTACCTTCCCGGCATCGGATGCGCAGTTACCCCGGCCGGTCATTCCCCAACCCCCCGATGACGTAACACCCTTCGATGTGAATTACACCGAGAGTTACAACGTTGGATATAAGTGGTTCGACTCGCAGGGGCTGACGCCGCTTTTTCCTTTTGGATTCGGGCTTTCTTACACCACCTTTTCCATCACCAATGCCGGCCTGACGAATAACCTTTCATCGTCGTCGAAACCCAACATTCAGGTGTCGTTTACGCTTGCCAATACGGGTACCGTTGAGGGATCCGACGTTGCGCAAGTTTATCTCGGGCTTCCGGCATCGCTTAACGAAGCTCCTCGACGCCTTGTGGGATGGCAGAAGGTCCCTTTGCAGCCAGGAGCTTCGCAAACCGTCACCATTGAAGTGGACGAGAACGACTCTTCGCATCCGCTATCGTATTGGGACACGGGCAGCAACGTCTGGGCACTCGGGGCAGGAACCTACACGGTCTACCTGGGCGACTCGGATAACTCGGCCACGCTTCAAACCGTGGGGACGTTCACTGTGACGCCTTGAAGCTTTGAGACTCGAACATCGTGCCGCAAAGTCGCAGAGTCAGCTCAGCAAATTCGGACCGGGGTTCATAGAGGTTCTGTTCTTTGGAGCTTAAGATGGCTGAGAAGAGGGGACCGATGAGCAGACGTCCACGGATGAACCATTCGGCGACATTCATGGCGAAGGCGGCTTTGGCCGTTATTAAAGGCGAGAGATCTCTGCCTGAGTCGGCGGAGCAGTTTGATATTCATGCCAACCGGATTACGCAGTGGAGGAGCCATCCTCTGGAGGGCGCCGCGGGCGTCTTCGGGGAGGCAATCCCGATCAGGCGACACTTGCTGTAGCAAGGAATATTTTCTGCCGCATGATGGCGGTCGAGCGCAGGCAGCAGGATCTCGTGCCTGCCGGAGAATTAATGCCGACTACGGCAGCGTAAGAACCTTTCCTGAAAAGGAATGAACAAAAACATCGGGATCTATCGAAGCACAGGCTGCCGGGTCTCGCGGGCTACTGTGCGAATCGCGCTGCTCGCGCGAGCACGGCCGTACCAATTCAGGCGAAAACCAGTGAATAATTCTCAGCGATTCTCTGCCGCAGAGGCAATCTTGGCTTCGGCTTCGGCGATCACGCGCAGAGACTCCGTGAAAGCCGCCTCGCTGTCGCCGGACTCGCCCCACATTTTGTGGCCGCGGGCCAGTTGCTCTTGGGCGCGGGCCAGGTCGATCTCCTCGGGTTTCAAGGCATCTGCGGCCAGAATCGTGACGCGATCGCCCAGCACCTCGGCAAAACCCCAACTGACGTTGTAGCGGGATTCGCCCTCCGGGCCGGAGCCTTCAGAAACGCTCTTGGTCGCGCCATGTACAACTACATCGCCGGCGCCCAGTTCGGCCACCAGCGGCGCATGGCCGTAGAGGACCTCCATGTACCCGTTCTTCGCCGGCAGCTCGACCGCAGCCGCGCAGTGATCGAAGAGCGTACGCTCGGGTGTCACCAGCCGCACTCGGAGTTGATTGGTTTCGTCAGCCATGAAAATCCTTTCAGGATTTTAGGGATCAGGGGTCAGAGATCAGGGGTCAGGGACCAGAGATCAGAAAAAAGGCGTCCCGAAGACTCGTCACGGACTGACCACCGCTTAGTGAACCCTGATCCCCAATTCTCTAAAGCTCAGTGGCCAACGGTCTCAACTGATCTCTGACCCCTGATCTCTGATCCCTGTCTACACCGCCGCCTTCATCTTCTCGGCTGTCTCCAGCACTTCCTCGATGGCGCCCTTCATATAGAAGGCCTGCTCGGGAATGTCGTCGTACTTGCCCTCGACGATCTCCTTGAAGCTGCGCACCGTGTCGGCAATCTTCACGTAGCGCCCCGGCATACCGGTAAATGTTTCGGCGACGTGGAAGGGCTGCGAGAGGAACTTCTGCACCTTGCGGGCGCGCGCCACGGTGAGCTTGTCTTCTTCAGAGAGTTCGTCGATGCCCAAGATGGCGATGATGTCCTGCAGGTCCTTGTAGCGTTGCAGAATGCGCTTCACGCCCTGCGCCACGTCGTAGTGCTCCTGGCCGACGATGCGCGCGGACAAGATGCGCGAGGTCGAGGCCAGCGGATCGACGGCCGGATAGATGCCGAGTTCCGAGAGCGGGCGGCTGAGCACGGTGGTTGCGTCGAGGTGGGCGAAGGTCGTCGCCGGAGCCGGATCGGTCAAATCGTCGGCGGGCACGTAGACGGCCTGAACGCTGGTGACGGAACCCTTGCTGGTCGAGGTGATGCGCTCCTGCAACTCGCCCATCTCGGTGGCCAGGTTGGGCTGGTAGCCGACGGCCGAGGGCATACGGCCCAGGAGCGTGGAGACCTCGGAACCGGCCTGCGTGAAGCGGAAGATGTTGTCGATGAAGAGCAGCGTGTCAGAGCCTTCGACGTCGCGGAAGTACTCGGCGACGGTGAGCGCGCTCAGGGCCACACGCAGGCGGGCTCCGGGCGGCTCGGTCATCTGGCCGTAGACCAGGGCGCACTTTGAGTCCTTCCAGTCGCCGGGCTTGATGACGCCGGACTCGGTCATTTCGAGCCACAGATCGTTGCCCTCGCGGGTGCGCTCGCCCACGCCGCCAAAGACGGAGTAGCCGCCGTGGTTCTTGGCCACGTTGTTGATGAGTTCCATGATGACGACCGTCTTGCCCACGCCGGCGCCGCCGAAGAGGCCGATCTTGCCGCCCTTCAAGAAGGGCTGGATCAGATCGATGACCTTGATGCCGGTCTCGAACATCTCCTCGTGGGTCGACTGCTCGTCGAAGAGCGGCGCAGGCCGATGGATGGGCATGCGGCCCTTTTCGCCGATGGGGCCAAGGTTGTCGACCGGCTCGCCGATGACGTTGATCACGCGGCCCAGCGTCTCCTTGCCCACCGGCATCGTGATAGGCGCGCCGAGATCGTAGGCCCTCATGCCGCGGACCATGCCGTCGGTTGCTTCCATCGCTACCGTGCGCACGCGCCCCTCGCCTAGGTGCTGTTGCACCTCGAGGATTACGTTGATGGGCTCGGGCACCTTGAAGCCCTCGCTGACAACGCGCAGCGCCTGATAGATGGGCGGCATCGTCGCTTCTTCAAACTGCACGTCCACCGCGGGACCGGAGATCTTGATTACCTTGCCGATATTCTCTGCCATTGTTTGCCTTCTCTGATTTCCCGTTCGCCAAACTTCGTTCTAAGAGTGGATTTGAACCCGTCCAACCGTAGCGCCGGACTCCAGTCCGGCGGTAGGGCCGGCGTCCTCGCCGGCATTGAATCTGCGGGTCTGGAGGCCCGCACGACAGCCGGTCTGGAGACCGGCGCTACCCTCATTTGTTACTGCGCCGCCGCCCCGCTAACAATCTCGATGATCTCCTTGGTAATGGCCGCCTGGCGCACGCGGTTCATGTGCAGCGTGAGCGCGTCGATCATATCCGAGGCGTTGTTGGTTGCCGAATCCATCGCCGTCATGCGGGCCGCCTGCTCGGCCGCCACCGACTCGGTCATGGCGTGATACAGCATCGATGAAACATATTGCGGAATCAGCCCCGCGAAGAGTTCCTCGGCCGGCTGCTCGTAGATGTAATCCACCTGCGAGGTGCCGAACTTGCGCGCTTCCTCGTCGGCTTCGGCGGTGTCCACCGGCTCAAGCAGTATGCCCGCGCTCAGAGCGGCCTCGGCGGCGCGTTCGCGCTCGGCTTCGGTCGGCTCGACGGCTCCGGTGATCTGCGGGATGCCGATCTTGAGAATGGGCAACAGGCGCTCGACCACCAGCCGCTGCGAGATCACCGACTTGAACTCGTTATAGACAATGTAAGCGGCGTCGATCTCCTCCTGGCAATAGCGGGCGATGACGCTCTGGGCCAGCTCAAAGACGCGTTTGGATTCGAGCTTCAACAGCATTCCCGGATGGTCGCCGGTGACCTCGACGGGCCCTTTGCGCGCGCGGACCTTTGTTACCCGGCCGCTCTCGTCAGTCTGGTCTGTGTAGACGGCTGTCGGATAGCGGCGGCGCATCATGTCGTGGGCTTTGCGGCCCACGGCCTCGATGTCGATCTCCCTGGTGGAATTGCCGCCAATGAACTGGAAGGCGGTCTTGAGGATGTTGGCATTGAAAGCGCCGGCAAAACCCTTGTCGCCGCTGACAACGATCAGCAAGGCGCGCTTTTCATCGCGCGAGGCAAAGAGCGGATGGCGCAGCTCGCCGGTCGCCGGATCGAAGATCTCGCAGCGCCGGGTGAGCGATTCGAGCACGCTGGTGATCATTTTGGCGTAGGGCCGGGCAGCGATCGCCCGCTCCTGCGCGCGGCGCAGCTTGGCCGCGGCCACCATCTTCATGGCTTTGGTGATCTGGCGCGTGTTCTTCACGCTGCGAATGCGCCGCCGTAGGTCTAGGACATTTGCCATGGTGCTTTCCGTTACCGGGCTTTTAGCTGCTAGCTTCTAGCCTCTAGCTTCATTGTCCGGCTTCCATTCCGGGTTCCAGGTTTCAACTGCTGGCCTTTAGCTAGTAGCTAGAAGCTACGCTTTTGCCGCCGCCTCCAGCTCCGCCTTAAAGTTGGCCGCGTATTCCTTGAGCGCCGCGTGCAGCTTGCCGCGCAGCTCGTCGTCGAACGCCTTCTTCTTGGTCAACTCCTCGATCAGCGCGGTCTGCGCGGAATCAAAGTACTTGTAGAGACCAACCTCGAAGGCGCGAATGTCGGTAACAGCGAGATCATCCAGATAGCCCTGCGTTCCGGCGAAGAGCACCACAGTCTGCTGCTGCCAGGTGAGCGGCTGGAACTGCGGCTGCTTGAGCAGTTCAGTCAGGCGCGAGCCGCGGTTCAGCTGCTTCTGGGTCAGCGGGTCGAGGTCGGAGCCGAACTGCGCAAAGGCCGCCAGTTCGCGATACTGCGCCAGGTCGAGCTTCAGCGTCGCGCCCACCTGCTTGACCGCCTTGATCGCCGCCGAGAAGCCGACGCGGGAGACCGAGAGGCCGACGTTGACCGCGGGGCGAACGCCGGAGTTGAAGAGATCGGTCTCCAGGAAGATCTGCCCGTCGGTGATCGAGATGACGTTGGTCGGAATGTAGGCCGAGACGTCGCCGGCCTGAGTCTCGATGACCGGCAGAGCAGTCAAGCTACCTCCGCCCCTCTTGTTGCTCATCTTCGACGAGCGCTCGAGCAGCCGCGAATGGAGATAGAAGACGTCGCCCGGATACGCCTCGCGGCCCGGCGGGCGGCGCAGCAGCAACGAGATTTCGCGGTAGGCCATGGCGTGCTTGGAGAGATCGTCATACATCACCAGCGCGTGGCGGCCCGAGTCGCGGAAGTATTCGCCGATGGCCGTTGCGGCGTAAGGCGCGATGTAGAGCATCGGCGCAGGCTCTGAGGCCGAGGCGGCGACGATGACGGTGTGGCCCATGGCGCCGGCTTCGGTGAGCGTCTGCACCACTTGAGCGATGGACGACCGCTTCTGGCCGATGGCGCAGTAGATGCAGATCAGGTCGTTCTTCGCGTTGTTGATAATCGTGTCGAGCAGCACGGCGGTCTTGCCCGTCTGCCTATCTCCAATAATCAGCTCGCGCTGGCCGCGGCCGATGGGAATCATCGAGTCAATCGCTTTCAGTCCAGTGGCCATCGGCTCGCGGACGGGCTGGCGATCGATGATGCCGGGCGCCAGGCGCTCGATGGGCAGCGACTTCGTCGTCACAATCGGGCCCTTGTCATCGATGGGCTGTCCCAGCGCGTTGACCACGCGGCCGATCATTGCCTCGCCGACCGGCACGCTCAAGATGGTGCCTGTGCGCTTGACCTCGTCACCCTCATTCAGCTCGGTGTAGTCGCCCAGAATCACCGAGCCCACCGAATCCTCTTCGAGGCTCAGGGCCAGCCCGGCAATGCCGTGCGGGAAGCTGAGCAATTCGCCAGCCATCACCTTGTCCAGCCCGTGAAGGCGGGCGATACCGTCGCCCAGCGATGTGATGGTCCCGACTTCGTCGACCTGGACCTTCGAGTCGTAGTTCGCGATCTGCT
>CAZGHZ010000098.1:0-15109 GCA_964525655.1 uncultured Occallatibacter sp. | reverse complement strand
CTCCCGGCAGGTCAGGAGAAGTGTTTTTACTTGACATCCCCTTTTATAGAACCCGACCCGCATCAACGACATCCTCTCCAACCTGATGGAAGCCGAACGCCGCATCGCCTCGGGGAGATAGTGCGATCCCAATCGCAGCAGGAACCGTGTCTCGCCAGATTCAGGCCCGCCGATTTTGTTGGAGGTGTCTTATTTCTGGACACTACAATAGACTGCGATGGAGGCTCGCTCAAATCTCGTTAGTTCTTTAGCGAGAGCTCTCGCCGCACTCACGCCATCACAGGTCGAACTGGTCACGGCGGTAATCCGGCAGTTTGATCTTCCCCATGAGTTTTTCCGCAAAGAGGATTCCGATTTTGTCACCCCGGCAGTCCTCGAGATGTTAGGGGATGCGCTGCTTATACATCATTCGTTCAGTCGGCAGGCTTTGAGCAAGGACCGTTTTGAGTTTGCGTTGGAGAGATCGCTGAGCCGCGCAGGAATTCAAGCGAAACTTATCGAGAACAGGACAAATCGCGGCCACGACATAACGATCAGCGGAGTCCCGGTAAGTCTCAAGACACAGGCCGACTCAAAAATCCGTGTCAACTCGTTGCATATCAGCAAATTCATGGAGTTGGGCAAGGGGCCATGGGAATTATCACTTCTCCGCGATATGTTTCTGGCCCACATGCGCAGCTACGAACGAATTTTCCAATTCCGCTGCCTACTGCCAGGGCCGGCTTCGCATCTCTATGAACTCGTCGAGATTCCGAAGCGTCTGCTGATGGAAGGTGCAAGTGCGCACCTCATTGCACAGACACGCAGTCGCCAGACTCCGCAGCCAGGGTACGGTTATGTGTACGACGCGGATGGCAAATTGAAGTATGCTCTCTACTTCGATGGTGGCACGGAACGAAAACTGCAAATCAAATCGATTAGAAAAGACCTGTGCATCGTTCACGCTACCTGGAAATTTGAATCAGCGCCCTTTGAGCAGTCGATTCCGAGCTAAGCCTGCATATTCTTCGCTAATCTCAATGCCTGTGCATTGGCGTTCAAGGTCGTTGCACACGACACCGGTTGTGCCGGAGCCAAAAAATGGATCAAGCACCCTGTCGCCAACCTTTGATCCCGCTGCGACACAAAGCCGCACCAATGACCTTGGGAAGACGGCGAAATGCGAACCTGCATACGGCTCAGTGTTGATATTCCAAACGCTGCGTCTGTTCTTCCGTCTCTGAGTATGGTCTTGGGCAGGCTCCTGAATGGACTCGTGATCATAGAAATATCTCTCTGACTTCGAGAATAGAAAGACATATTCGTGCGAACGTGTTGGACGATCCTTTACAGATTCCGGCTGACAATTGGGCTTATTCCAGACCATATCCGATCGAAGGTACCAGCCATCAGCCTGCAAGGCAAAGGCGACTCGCCACGGCACCCCAATAAGGTCTTTCGGTTTGAGCCCGTTCGGCGTAGGTGCGCGGTAGGACATCCCGCGGCCCTTGTTCTTCGCATCGTCGTCTCGCCAGGTCCTTCCTCCGCTCGTGTAACTGTCGCCAATGTTCAACCACAGCGTCCCATCGACTGTGAGGGTGCGGCGCACTTCCCTGAAGACATCAACAAGATTTGCTATGTACTCATTCACATCCATCTCCGCGCCGATCTGGCCTTGTACGCCGTAATCGCGGAGGCCCCAATATGGCGGGGAAGTAATAACAGTTTGAAACAGGCCCTCGGGGAAGCCGTTTAGAATACGGCGCGCGTCGCCCACCAGAACCTCACAAAGATTGCGAGGATTCTGTGAACAATCAGGCTGTTGCTCGTCTTCGAAATCCGGGAACAACCGAAGGACCTTGCCCATGAGCCTATTGTACTTCGCGGGTGGATTTACCCCTCAGCTTTTTGCGCCATCGCATTTGGACAACTTCAATTCGGGACTTCCGTGGTGCGTCAGGTCCCGATTCTGGGACCTGGGAAACTACGAACCCTCACCTCCTTTTGACAGCTCCCTCATAACTCCAAAGCGAGACCAAACACCGCCGGCCTTTCCTGATCCCTGATCCCTATTCCCTGCTCCCTGCACTATCAATGCCTCCCGCTATGCCACCCCGTCAGCGCGAGAACCGTCTCCACCATCTGCGTGAACCGAAAGGGATCGTCGGTCGCGAGGCACTTCCGCCCCGCAGGCCGGCGCTTCTTCCGCTCCCGCTCCAGTTCCTCGGCCAAATCCTCCAGCGTTCCCTCGATCGGAACCACCGCGTACACCACCTCGCAGTGCATCGCCGCCGCCGCTGCGCGCAGCTTCTTCAGCGTGATCGTCTCCCGCGACTCCGAAATCTCCAGCCGGTAAATCTCCGACTGCCCCACCTTCAAACGCCGCGCCACCTCCTCGACCCGCATCCCCAGAGCCTGTCGCACTCCCCGCAACCATCCCCACTTCGACCGCCGCACCTTCCGTCCCCTGAAGACGCGAAGATCCTCATCCAATTCCCTCCGCGCCCGCCCCCGCAACTCCTTATTCAAATTCCCCCCTTATTCGTAAATTGAGACAGGAATGTAGCGACCCGTAAATTGAGACTGGAAAGTAGCGCCGACCTCCAAGTCGGCTGTACTGGCGGCGTCCCCGCCGCCGGCCGTCGCCGCAACCCGTATTCCATCTCCAAAACACTCCATTCCCCGTCCAAAAACGCCCAAAACACTCCGTTTTTGCCCCTTTTCTCTCATTCTGCACGCAATCCCTCTATACATACGCAAACCAAAGCGATTACTTTCTCCACGCCAACAAGCAGCGTTTTGCCTTCAACTACACTTCTAACTAGAAACCGGTCCTGGCTCGACCCGCCCCCGGAATCGAAGCTGATTGTGATTCAATAAGAGAAATGGCAACTCCACGGAGAGCGACGGCACGCGGACGTTGGATTGCGGTTCGGCGCAAGGCGCGCGAGTACGCGATGGTGGTGCGCGCGCTGGCCGACACCTCGCATCCGGTCCTGGCGCAGATCATTCCCGCGCGCTTTTGCAACCTAAGCTGCGGCTATTGCAATGAGTACGATAAGGTCTCTGAACCCGTGCCGCTCTACGAGATGCTCCGCCGCATCGATCACCTGGGACGCCTCGGTACGGCGATGATCGGCCTCTCCGGCGGCGAACCTCTGACCCACCCCAACTTGGACGACATCATTCGCCGTATGCGCCAAACCGGAGCCATCGCCGGAATGATCACCAACGGCTATCTGCTCAACGTCGAGAGAATAGAACGGCTCAATCGCGCCGGCCTCGACCACATGCAGATCTCCATCGACAATCTGGAACCGGACGAAGTCTCGAAGAAGAGCCTCAAAGTCTTGGATAAGAAGCTTGAGATGCTAGCCCAGTACGCCGAATTCCACGTCAACATCAATTCAGTCGTCGGCGGGGGCTTCAAGAACCCCAATGATGCGTTGGTGATAGGCCGGCGGGCCCTGGAACTGGGCTTTGAATCGACGATCGGAATCATCCACGACGGCAGCGGGCAACTGAAGCCCCTCTTGCCCGAGGAGGCTCGGGTCTACTTCGAGATGACCAACCGGCGCAAGACCAACTACGCGCAGTTCGACAAATTCCAGGAAGCCATAGCTCAGGGCCTTCCCAACGACTGGCGCTGCCGCGCCGGCTCGCGTTATCTCTACATCTGCGAAGACGGCCTGGTGCATTATTGTTCGCAACAGCGCGGGTATCCTGGCGTTCCGTTGGCCGAGTACAAGACGGCGGATGTGAAGCGCGAGTTCCTGACAGCCAAGAGTTGCTCGCCGAACTGCACGATCGGTTGCGTACACCGGATCAGCCACATTGACCATTGGCGGGCGCCGCAGACGCGGAGGATTTCGCCGGGAATGCCAGGGGACGGAGATAGGGCCCCTGAGCCCGCACTGGTGCAGATTCAGGGCGGGAAATGAGCGTTTGTAGATAAGAAGCTAAGAAGTCAAGAACCATAGATTTCCCACCTTAGGCACAAGGACAAAAGCGCGCCGAAGGTGGGGCACCCGGTGTTTGGCCAAGCTTAACTTCATCGAGAGTCCATTACTTCGGATTATCGATGCAGGCCCCTCTGCTGAGTTCTTATCCTCGTGCTCAGTTTGGGCTGTGAACTGTTTGAACTGATGGGAGCACAGTCAGAAGTGCTGCGACTCATCCGTCGGGGTGTCATTGGGCTGGACCGAGCTGGACACCCCAGGGCTTCGCCCATGAGCGCTAAGCTGTTGTGGAACGGAAAAGGGCGGGGATGGAGCTTCTTGGACGGTGTTTGCGCAGGGCCTTGGCGAGAGCCCGGCAGATACGGGGCCATTGCTCGAAAGCAGAGAGCGATGGCGGGCGTGTATCAACGGCACGCTGCATTTGTTGCGGTACGAACTCAAACTTGCCTCAGTGACTTTGATACGGCGCTGCTTTGACGTCATACCACCGAGGGGATAACGACTCCGCGCTATGGAGAAGGCATTCGGTACGCAAGGCCACAAAGAGTTTCTCCTTCAGCCAAGCCTTGGGACCCTCCTCATCCTCTTCGGGAAGATGTCTCAGTTGGGGCAGTTGTTTGAAACGTTCATAGATCTGTCCCTGCCAATGGGATGAGAGCGCAACTCATTCCGAGCGATACGGTAGTGAATAAAGGTGCCTTTCTGCCAGATCCCCTAGTTAAATTTAGGCGAGGATGCAGGCGACATGATGAGCCCCAAGAACGTGTTGAAATTCCGACGGAAGTTCCCTGTCGGAGACGACCTGGTGGATCTCATCCAAACTGGCAACGCGTATCAGCGCGTCGCGTCCGAACTTGGTGCGGTCGGCCACAATGACCACCTTGCGCACCGCCTTGATCATGGCTCGCAGGGATTCGACGATGAGGCTGTTGGAGTCGCTGATGCCGGCCTCGGTGATGCCGCGGATGCCCATGATCAGGATATCCGCCGAGACGCTGTGCAGCATTTTTTCGCAGATCGGGCCGAGTTGCACGCCAAGCCGCGGGTATAGATAACCGCCGGTGAGGATGACCTCCGCCCGTTTGCTGTCCCAAAAGGTCTGCGCCACCGGGATGGAGTTGGTCACGATCTGGATGGGCCGTTCGCTCAGGCAGCGGGCGACCTCGACGACCGTCGAGCCGCCGCCCAGAATCACCGTCTGGCCGTCTTCGACCAGCGCGGCGGCCGCTTTGCCGATGCGGGTCTTCTCTTCGTGACAACTGCCAGAGAGACTGCTGAAGTCCATCACGTCGTCGCGGGCCTGCAACGAGATGGCTCCGCCGTGGACCCTGCGCAGGACGGCCTTCCGCTCCAAGTCGATTAAATCCCTGCGAATGCTGGACTTGGATGACCTGAACCGCGCGCAAAGTTCCTCAATGCTCACGAACTCCTGCTTCGCGAAAAGTTCCTGAACCTCCAGGATGCGTTGGGCTTGCCTCATGAAGCCAATCATACGACTTCATTCAAAATGATTCCAATTCCGATACATTTTGAATCATTGTGACGTATATTGGATTCATTGTGCCTAATCCTTCCAGTGAATTTGTCGAGAATTCGAGTCTGGCGCTGATTGAGTTGATCGTCAAACGCGCGGTAATGGAGTGTGCAAGGCAAAGTGCGCGCCGGTCCGTAGCGAGCAGCGATCCGCTAGAACTTTTCCATTCCCCCGCCGTGTTGGCGATCAAGAAAGAGATTGTGCGCATCGGCAGAAAGCTGTGGCAGCGGCAGTATGTCGATGGCAACGGGGGAAATATCTCGGCGCGCGTCTCAGGGGAATATGTGGTCTGCACGCCGACCTTGCTGAGCAAGGGCGACCTCAGGGTGGAAGATCTCGCGCTGGTCGATCTCGAGAACCGGCGCATCTGCGGAGACCTGCCTCATACCAGCGAGTTGCTGCTGCACCTGGAGATCTACAAGACTGTGCCGCAGGCCAAGGCGGTAATCCACTGCCATCCTCCTTACGCCACAGCGCACGCGGTTGCAGGAGTCGTTCCGATGGGCAATCTGGTACCGGAGCAGGAAGTCTTTATCGGACCAGTGGCGCTCTCGCCGTATGAGACGCCGGGCACGCCGGAGTTTGCGCGGACGGTTCACTCGCTGGCCAGGGATCACAACACCATTCTGCTTGCGAATCATGGAGTAGTCTGCTGGGCCGATACGGTTACTCACGCGGAGTGGTACGTCGAGATCATCGATACCTATTGCAAAACCATTCTGATTGCCTCGCAACTGCGGCCGGAGCTGAAGGAGATTTCTCCCGCCAAGATCGCCGACCTGGTGGCGCTCAAGCAGAAGCTT
Source organism: uncultured Occallatibacter sp. (assembly GCA_964525655.1). Taxonomy (GTDB): domain Bacteria; phylum Acidobacteriota; class Terriglobia; order Terriglobales; family Acidobacteriaceae; genus Telmatobacter. The sequence goes on along the minus strand of CAZGHZ010000098.1, from coordinate 8,834 downwards.
GGGATGAGTCTGCCGGACCCGCGGTATGCCAAGATTCCCTCGCTAGAGCCGGACAAGCTGGAAGCTGCTGTCGATGCACACGCTGGCTCGGCCTCTCCGACGCAATTGCCCTCGAGCAGCGGCATGGCCGCCGAGGAAATGGATCAACTGGTAAGTCGCCTGACAAAAGAGATTGCGGCTTTCCTCGAAAAGAACAGATGACGCAGACAGCCAATTTCGTTGCCGCCGACCTTGGGGCATCCAGCGGGCGAATCATGCTCGGCCAGTGGAATGGCCAGGCGTTCTCCTTGCAGGAATTGCATCGTTTTGCCAATGGTGGAGTGCGGGCCGGGGATGGCTTCTATTGGGACATTCTGAACATCTGGTCGCAGATCAAGGCGGGATTGACAAAATACAATAGCAGTTGCCGGCAGCCGCTGCAGGGCATTGCCGTGGACGCATGGGGCGTGGATTTCGGATTGTTGGATGGCGCCGGACAGCTGATCGGAAATCCCCGGCACTATCGCGACCCCAGAACGGCCGGCATCCCGCAACTGGCATTCGAGACCGTTCCGGAGCAGGAGTGGTTCACGGAGACCGGCGTCCAGACGATGCCGATCAATACGCTGTTTCAGATCTGCAGCATGATCCGAGCCCACGATACAGCGCTTGTTTCTGCTGAAACGCTGCTGACGATCCCCGACCTGTGCGCTTTTTTTCTCTGCGGCGAAAAGACCGTGGAGTGGACCGAGGCTGCGACGACGCAGATGTATTCGCCGAGACGGAAGGATTGGGCGCGCGCGCTGCTGAGCGCCTTGGGTGTGCCGGTCTCCATCTTGCCTGTGGTGACGCATCCGGGGACCGTACTCTCGCCCGTGCGCGCGGACGTAGCCGAGGAATGCGGCTTCACGCAGCCGATTCCGGCGATTGCGGTGGGCTCGCACGATACGGCCAGCGCCGTGGCGGCTATCCCCAATATGGATGAGGAGAGCGTCTTCTTGTCCAGCGGAACCTGGAGCCTGATGGGAGTTGAGGCGGCGGAGCCCGACACCTCTGAAGCAGCGCTGAAGTTGGGCTTTACCAATGAGGGCGGCGCGGACGGAGCGGTGTTGCTGCTCAAGAACATCACAGGGCTATGGATCGTGCAGGAGTGCATGCGTCAGTGGGCAAGCGAAGGCCGCATTATTGCATGGGACGAGCTTGAGTCGGCGGCCGGGACCGCACAGGCTTTTCAATGCCTCATCGATCCCGACGCACCCGCCTTTCAGGCGCAGTGCGATATGCCGCGCGCGATTCGTGAATACTGCGCGACGAGCGGGCAGGCTCCGCCGGAGACTACTGGCGAGATTGCGCGCTGCGCATTTGAGAGCCTCAGCCTGAAATACCGCTCGGTGCTCGAGTCGCTGCGAATGCTGACGGGGCGAGAACTGCGCACGATCCGCGTGGTTGGCGGTGGAGGCTTGAACGCGGTATTGTGCCAGATGACGGCGGACGCGTGCGGCTGCCAGGTGGTGAGCGGCCCGGCGGAGGCCTCGGCTCTGGGCAATGTGATGTTGCAAGCGGTGGCGACCGGGTATTTGGCCGATGTTCGCTCGGGGCGCGCCGCCCTTGCGGAATCGGTGCAGATTTCATTCTTCGATCCACATCGATCCGATCGATGGGATGAGGCGTATGCACGCTTCCGCTTGCTGGGAGCGAATTGAATCAACTGTGCCGCGGAGTCAACGAAGTGTGCCGGCCCTGCGGAAGCCGGGGAATGTGTGAGGGAGAGAATCCATGGCAGCATATGATGTTCCCGTTTTAGAAGCGCGAATTCCGGTGGCGGCCAATGAAGTGTTGCTGATCGCCAGCGGAGATCTGCGCCTGTCGGCCAACCAGACCTGTTGGCTAGCGCAGTCGCAGATGGAGGCGAAGTTGACCGAGGCTTTCAAGGCGGAGGGATTCACCCTGCGCCGAGCACATGCCTACGATCCAAAGTTCCAGCACGGTTTCATCTCCAGCCAGCGCATGGGTATGGATGTCTTCATGCACATCCCCGCGAATGCGCCCATCGTAGTAGCCGAAGCGGTGTGGCAATACAGCAATCATGTTCTTGCCGGCCTGATCAGCCATCGCGGACCGATCCTCACCGTGGCCAACTGGTCGGGGGAGTGGCCGGGACTGGTGGGCATGTTGAACCTGAACGGCTGCCTGTACAAGGCAGGCGTCACGTTCAGCACGCTGTGGAGCAAGGACTTCGACGATGAGTTCTTTCGCAAGGGCCTGCGGCAATGGTTGAGGGAGCACCGCGTCGTTCACGACCTGAGCCATGTGCGGGATTGCGATCCGGCGGCGCTTCCGGAGGCTGAACGGGAGCTGGGACGTTCACTGGCGAAGGTTCTCCAGGCGCGCAAGGCAATCATGGGAGTCTTCGACGAAGGCTGCATGGGCATGTATAACGCCCTCATCGAGGACAACCTGCTAAATCCGCTGGGAGTTTACAAGGAGCGGCTCAGCCAGTCTGCGCTGATCGCCGCTATGGGCGAAGTTTCCGATGCCGAAGCGCAAAAGATTCGCACGTGGCTGAATGCGAGTGGACTCACCTTCAAGACCGGTCCAAATGAAGAGACGGATCTGACCGACGCGCAGATTCTCTTGCAGTGCAAGATGTACATCGCAGCGATGCGCATCGCCGACAGCTTCGGCTGCGACACGATCGGCATTCAATATCAGCAGGGATTGAAGGACATGGCGCCGGCCTCAGACCTGGTGGAGGGCTTGTTGAACAACGTCGAGCGCCCACCCGTCTTCTCGCAGGACGGCAGGGAACTCTATGCAGGGAAGGCGCTGCCGCACTTCAATGAAGTGGATGAATGCGTCGGGCTCGATTCGATCGTCACGAATCGTGTGTGGAGCGCGATGCAACTCGATCCGGCGACTACGTTGCACGATGTTCGCTGGGGCGAGCAATACACGGGCCAGGGCATCGACGGCTTTGTGTGGGTCTTTCAGATATCGGGCGCTGTGCCGGCCTCGCACATTCTCGGCGGTTACTCGAAAGCAATCAGCGAGCGCCAGCCGCCGATGTACTTCCGGCTGGGCGGAGGCACGTTAAAAGGCGTCTGCAAGCCGGGTCCGGTGGTCTGGAGCCGCGTATTTGTGGAGGACGGCGCGGTGCATGTGGACATGGGACGCGCGACCGCGGTTGAGCTGCCGGAGGCAGAGACAGAGCGGCGCTGGCAGGCAACCACCTCGCAGTGGCCCATTATGCACGTGCTGCTCGAAGGCGTTACGCGAGATCAGTTCATGGCCCGGCATCACGCCAACCACGTGAATGTGGCCTATGCGCCCACGGCGGAGATTGCGGATCGCGCGCTGGCTGCGAAGGCCGCGATGTTTGCCGAGCTTGGCGTCCGGGTGCATCTCTGCGGCATTTGTAATAGGTACGGGTACAACCGTTGTTCATCCAGGATCGCGGAGGGAGCAGGGGGCTTCAGCCCCCTGAAAGAGAGCGCGTACGCGGGGCCTTCAGGCCGGGGCCTTTGACGCTTCTCTGGGACTTGAAGAAAGCCAACTGTAGAACTGGACCAGGGAGATTCTTTATGAGTGCAACGACAACAACGACCGCGGCGATCAGACAATACAGGATGCTGATCGACGGTGAATTTGCCGGCAGCGAAACCATGCTTCCGGTGCTGAATCCGGCAACAGAAGAGGTCATCTCCGAAGTTCCGGCAGCCACGCCGGAACAGGTGAATGAGGCGGTACTGGCGGCCGAGCGCGCTCAGGTTGACTGGGCGCGGCTGCCAGCCATCCGGCGCGCGCAGCATCTGCGTGAGATCGCCGCCGCAATTCGCGCGAAGAAGGCGATGCTGGCGCACACGATTGTCGAGGAGCAGGGTAAGATTCTGCCTCTCGCCGAGGTCGAAGTCGACTTCTCCGCCGATTACCTCGACTATATGGCAGAGTTTGCCCGCCGCTATGAGGGCGACATCGTTCAGAGCGACCGGCCAGGCGAGAACATCCTCATCTTCAAAGCCCCCATCGGCGTCGTGGCCGGCATTCTTCCGTGGAACTTTCCGTTTTTCCTGATCGTGCGCAAGATGGCCCCGGCGCTGGTCACCGGCAACACGATCGTGATCAAGCCGAGCGGCGAGACGCCCAACAATGCCTGCGAGTTCGCCAAGATCTTAGCGGAGTCGTCGCTGCCCAAGGGTGTCTTCAACCTTGTAACTGGCAAGGGTTCGGTGGTGGGCATTGCGCTCGCCGGGCATCCCAAGGTGGGAATGGTCAGCCTCACCGGAAGCGTGGATGCCGGCACGGCAGTGATGCGCGCAGCGGCGCCCAACATCACCAAAGTCTCTCTGGAACTGGGCGGCAAAGCGCCGGCGATCGTGATGGCCGATGCCGACCTCGACCTGGCGGTGAAGGCGATTCGCGACTCGCGCATCATCAATACCGGCCAGGTATGCAACTGCGCGGAGCGCGTCTATGTGCATGAGTCCATCGTTGAGGAGTTTGCGGTTCGGATGACCGAGGCGATGCGGAAGACGGTCGCAGGCGACCCCCTCTTGCCGGGTGTGGAGATGGGACCACTCGTCAGCCGCGCGCAACTTGTCAGCGTCGAGGCGGCCGTCGAGCGCGCCGTGAAAGCTGGCGCCGAGATTACAACAGGCGGCCAGCGCGATGATCGCGGAAAGGGCTACCACTATCGGCCCACGGTGCTGGCCCACTGCACACAGGAGATGGAGATCATGCGCCAGGAGATCTTCGGGCCGGTGCTGCCGATTGCCACATTCAACGATCTCGACGAAGCCATTGCCATGGCCAACGATTGCGAGTACGGCCTCACGTCCTCGATCTTCACTCGCAGCCTTGACGTGGCCATGCGCGCCGCCAACGAGCTGAGGTTCGGCGAGACCTATGTCAACCGCGAGCACTTCGAGGCTATGCAGGGCTTTCACGCCGGATGGCGCAAATCGGGCATCGGCGGTGCGGACGGACGCCATGGGCTGGAGGAGTTCCTGCAAACCCATGTGGTCTACATGAATCACAACAGAAGTGCAAAATAAGACGTTCTATCGCCGCTGCAACGGAGCAAGACAAAGCGGAATCAATCATGCGCGCATCGCTTTTCATTACCTGCTATAACGACACGCTCTTTCCCGAGACGGGCCGCGCGGTGGTGCGGCTGCTGGAGCGGCTGGGTGTCGAGCTAGACTTTCACCCCCAACAGACCTGCTGCGGACAGATGCACGCCAATACCGGCTTCCGTCCCGAGGCCTTCTCCCAGGCCAAGCGGTTCATGGGGCTTTATCGGAACGCCGAGACGGTCGTCATCCCTTCGTCCTCCTGCGTGGCCATGATTCGCGATCAGTATCCGGGGCTGTTTGAGGAACTGGGCGACCAGGCGCTGCGTCGTGAGTTCGCAGCACTGCTGCCCAGGGTGTACGAGTTGAGCGAATTCCTCATCGACCGGCTGGGCGTGGATGACGTAGGCGCATACTTTCCTCATCGTGTCACCTACCACGCCAGTTGCCACAGCCTGCGAGGCCTCCACGTGGGCGACAGGCCGATGAGACTCCTGAGCAAGGTCCGCGGGCTTGAACTGGTTCCGCTTGAGAATATGGATCGCTGCTGCGGCTTCGGCGGCACGTTTTCCATCAAGAACGCCGAGGTTTCTTCGGCCATGCTCGTCGCCAAGCTGCAAGAAGTGCTCTCAACACGGGCCGAGTACTGCACTGCACTCGACAACAGTTGCCTGATGCACCTGGGCGGGGCAATGCATCGACAATATGCCGCCATGCGCACCATTCATCTGGCGCAGATCCTGTGCGCCACTGAAGCTGCGCCGCCGGAGGAGGCCGAATGAGCGGGTCGTTCACAGGCCGCCCGGTTCTCGATCCACGCCTCGCACCTCCATTCCCCACTGCGGCGCTGCCTGTGTTGCGCAATCCGCAACTACGCAAGAACGTAGCCCACGCAACGGATGTGATCCAGAGCAAACGCGCCAGGCTGGTGGCCGAAAAAACCGACTGGCAGCAGTTGCGGACGGCGGCCGCTGCCATTCGCAGTCATGCTCTCAATCATCTGGGAGAGTATCTCGAAGAGTTCGAGGCCCGCTGCAACGCTGCCGGAGGCACAGTTCACTGGGCTTCGGACGCCGCGGAAGCGCGCTCGATCATACTTGAGCTGTTGCGTCAGGAACAGGCCAGCGAGGTCATCAAGATCAAGACCATGACCTCTGCCGAGATTCAATTGAATCCCGCGCTCGAGGCTGCCGGCATTCATGCGCACGAGACTGATCTGGCCGAGTTGATCCTGCAACTGGGCGAGGACGAGCCATCGCACATCGTTGTGCCCGCCCTGCATGTGAACCGCAGCCAGGTGCGCGAGATCTTTGCTCGGCGAATGGGACTTGAAGGTCTTCCCGACGACCCGCCGGCGCTTGCTGCCGCGGCGCGAAATTATCTTCGCCAGAAGTTTCTCACGATTCCCACGGCCATTAGCGGAGCCAACTTCCTCATCGCCGAAACCGGCTCGGTGGCGATAGTCGAGTCCGAGGGCAATGGCCGCATGTGCCTCACGCTGCCCCGCACCCTGATTACCCTGACCGGCATTGAGAAGGTGCTGCCGCGCTTTCAGGATCTGGAGGTGATGTTACAGTTGCTGGCCCGCTCGGCCACCGGCGAGCGCATGAGCCCTTATACGTCGCTGTGGACAGGCGTGACTCCAGGCGACGGGCCCGAGCGCTTTCACGTGGTTCTGCTGGACAACGGCCGCTCGTCGATTTTGGCGCGGCCCACCGAGCGGCAGACCCTGAGATGCATCCGCTGCGCCGCCTGCCTGAACACCTGCCCAGTCTACCGGCTGACCGGCGGGCACGCCTACGGATCGGTCTACCCAGGACCGATCGGCGCCATTCTTACCCCGCAACTGATGCACATGAAGTACGCGCAATCGCTGCCCTTTGCCTCATCGCTGTGTGGCGCCTGCTACGAAGCTTGTCCGGTGAAGATCGACATTCCCAAGGTGCTGCTCGAGTTGCGCTCGCAAGTTGTGAACCAGGAGCGGGTGCAGGCCGCCCGCTTCGGCGATCCGATGTTCATCGGAATGAAAGCTGCCCATCGGATCTTTTCCGGCGCACGCCGCTTCCGCGCCGCTCAGTGGCTGGGCAGATTTGCCCTGCGTCTCTTCACTCGAAGGGACGGATGGATTCACAGTCTGCCTGGTCTTGGCGCGAAATGGACCCAGACGCGCGATCTGCGCGGCCTGCCTAGCCAGAGTTTCCGTCAGTGGTGGGCGGCGCGCGGCAAGGAGGATCGATGAGGACGCCCATTGATTCCCGGCGACTGATTCTCGACCGCATCCGCACTGCCACGCAAAACCAGAGCCAAGGCGCGTTAGCCTATGCCGAGCTGCCCAGGAGTTACATCCGGCGCGGCAGGCTCGGCGCTCAAGACCGGCTGAAGCTGATGATCGAACGGCTGCGCGAGTACGATGCAGAAGTGGTGGAGTGTGCGCCGGATGAATTACAAGCGGCGATTGGTGCCCAGCTTGCCTTGAGCGGCCGGCGCGTATTCGTTGCGCCCGCAGGACTGCCCGCCGATTGGCTTGCCGCCGGATTCGACTGGAAGATCGACCGGGATCTAGCGATTACGGAGATCGAGCAGGCTGAGGGTGTGGTGACGACGGCCTTCTGCGGCGTCGCCGATACCGGGACCATCGTCCTGCATCATGCCGAGAGCGAGGGCAGGCGGGTGCTGACGCTCTTGCCCGACTGGCACCTTTGCATCTTGTACGCCAGCCAGGTGGTAGAGACGCTGCCCGAGTATTTTGACCGTTGCCAGTTACCGCCGCCGCTTGCCACTTATATCTCCGGGCCAAGCGCGACGGCAGACATTGAAATGACTCGCATCAAGGGCGTTCATGGACCGCGGTTTCTCAATGTGGTTTTGGTGCGCGATGAAGATTGAATGAGGTGGTGGCAATCCCATTTGAATCGCCGAGGACTGCCGCTAAGATGAACTTATCCCCACCCAGCGTGGCGCCCGGGAGTCGGAGTCTCTGGAGCGCTGGAGTCACTAAGCCATTGCCGGCTTCCTTCCTGCTCCCGGTATTCCGACATAGAGCAGCTTCTGCGCCTGAACAAATAGTGCCTCCTTGGTTCCGCCGGCGGTGTGCACGACGCTCAGCGGATGCAGATTTTTGCGCCGTCCACGTGACACGAATCGATCTCGCCAGCGCCGCTGGTTACATTCATGCGCCGCTGATTCGAGTCACTAAACGAATCGTCGACGCCGGGGACGGCGAGCCGATTCGCGATCTCCTTGCCGGTCACGACATCGAGAGCGATGACCGTACCCGGAGCACAAGCGCAAAGCGATGGAAAGGCTGGAGCAATTCAACATCGACCAGGTGTTTTCTTGCATCCAAAACGGGGACTCCGTACAAAAGTCCCCACAGTGACCCAAAGCGCAGATTCTTGAGTGCTGGTAAACTATTGAGAGTACTTACGCGGAGGGATGGGTGAGCGGTTGATACCGGCGGTCTTGAAAACCGTTGTGCTCGAAAGGGCACCGGGGGTTCGAATCCCTCTCCCTCCGCCAATTACCTTCCACAGCCGTCCGAATCCGTGCATTCCTGTCCGCTCATATCTGCAAATCATCGAAAATAATGAAAACCTTGTCCGCGGTCATCCGCGCTTGTCCACCCGTGTCCGGAGTTGACCGGGGGTATGAGCGGGGGTGTCATAGTTTGCGTCCCTGTTGAAAGCGGGGGTATCGCTCTTTCCGGGCGCAAATCATGGAGGTCAATAAGCTTAGTCATCATGGAGTGACCGGCTCCCTGCGCTGTCCGTGGGTTAAGCTGTGAGC
>CAZGHZ010000097.1:0-15820 GCA_964525655.1 uncultured Occallatibacter sp. | reverse complement strand
GATTCAAGCGCGCTATCGCCCCTCGGTGCGCGCACTTTTTGTCGGGCCATCGGGAACAGGGAAAACTCTCGCCGTCGCATGGCTCGCGACTCGTTTGGGTCTTCCGCTCTTTCGCGTCGACCTATCGGCCGTTACTTCAAAGTACATAGGAGAAACCGAAAAGAATCTTAGCCAGTTGCTGGCCCGCGCAGAGCAGAACGAAGTCCTGCTGCTCTTCGACGAGGCTGACTCGCTCTTCGGCAAACGCACCGACATTCACGAGGCCAACGACCGCTTCGCCAACGCGCAGACCAACTACTTACTCCAGCGCATGGAGAGTTACGACGGAATCACGATTCTCACCAGCAACGGACGCGGACGCTTCGATGATGCCTTCTCACGCCGCTTCGACGCGATTCTTTCGTTTCCTCTCCCCGGGCCGGAGGAGCGCCGCGATCTTTGGCTTGCTCATCTCGGTGCGGAACACAACGTTAACAACGGGCAGTTGAATCTGTTATCGGCAGTCGCCGAGTTGACAGGAGGACAGATCAGAAACGCCGTTCTGCGTGCGGCCGTTGACGCAGCGCAAGACAAAAGCGAAATCCAGTATTGCCACCTGCTGGCCGGAGTCGCCAGCGAATTCCGCAAGATGAGCCGGCAACTGCCGAATGAACTGAAGCAAGCGCAAGCAGCGGCACAAGCATCCGGATAGAGCTGGAGGGTACTCAATAATTAATGGCAGCCAATGCCACGGCCGCACCCAAGCACGCCGCTGGGGCACCACGCAGCGCGACGGTGAGCCACGCTCCGGCAAAGGCCACCGCCCTGGCCGCGAAACACGAGGTTGCTCCCGCACCCTCACGCGCTCCCGCTCCCGCGCTCCCAGCCTTTGCCAAGCCTGCCGTAGTCACGCTGCATCCGGCCGCGACGCCGGTGACTGCTTTGAAGGTTGTCCCGATGCAGGCACACTCAGCGGCTCCCGTTCAAACACATGTAGCTGCGCATCTGCCTGCGCCGGCATCCACTGCATTAAAACCGCCCGTTCTCTTGCAGACTCTTCCCAAGCCCGCAGAGCACCCGCACGACGCAGACAAGCACGACACGCACAAGCGCGCGGCGCCCCTACCGATTGCGCCCAAGCCCGCCGCGTCCAAGCCAAAGCTCGCGCCGCTCGGTCCGCCAAAGACTCCAAGCCTGGGCGCGGGACAGCCGCTGGCGCCGCACATTCAAGAGGCCATCCAAAACAGCCTCATGGTCGATCTCAGTTCGGTGCGGTTGCACGCCAGCACAGCTGCGGAGCGGAAGGCACAGTCTCTCTCCGCGCGCGCCTTCACCTTTGGCAACGACATCTTCCTCGGCCACGGCGAACACCCCACCGATCTCACTCTCATCTCGCACGAGGCCGCTCACGTCATCCAGCAGCAGCACACCTCGCCTGTCGTGCAGGCATGGTCCTCTGCCCGTAACGATCCGTTTGAGCGCGAGGCCGACCAGGCTGCAGCGGCGGTTGCGAGCGGACGCAGCTTCGCCGTTCGCGAGCGGGTGGACACTCCCCGCGTACAGCGCTTTGGCATCAGCGATGCGCTCGACTGGCTGGCCGACAAGGCCAACATCATTCCGGGCTTCCGCATGTTCACCGTCGTGCTCGGCGTCAATCCCATCAACATGCAGCACGTCGAGCGCTCCGCTGCCAATGTGCTCCGCGCCGTCGTTGAATTCCTCCCCGGTGGGACTCTGATCACCGACGCTCTCGACAAATACGGCGTCTTCGACAAGGTCGGCAACTGGATCTCTGGAAAGATAGACGAGCTCGGCATGGTGGGCAGCGCCATCAAGAACGCACTCATGGACTTCCTTGACAGCTTGAGCTGGCGCGACATCTTCCACCTCGGCGATGTTTGGGATCGCGCCAAAAAAATCTTCACCGATCCCATCGATAAAATCCTCAGCTTTGTCAAAGGCCTCATCGAGGACATCTGGAAGTTTGTCCGCGAGGCCATCCTCAAACCCATCTCCAAGCTCGCCGAGGGCACCTCCGCCTGGCCCCTGCTCATTGCTGTCATGGGCAAGAACCCCATCACCGGCGAGGCCGTCCCGCGCACTCCCGATGCACTCATCGGCGGCTTCATGCATCTCATTCATGAAGACGAGATCTGGGAGAACATCAAGAAGGCCAACGCCGTTGCGCGCGCCTTCGCATGGTTCCAGAGCGTGCTCTCAGGCGTGCTGGGCTTCGTCTCTCAGATTCCCGATCTCTTCATCCAGGCTCTCAAGTCGCTTTCGTGGTCCGACATTCTCGACCTGTTCGGGGCCTTCAAAAAAATCGCCGGCGTCTTCGGCAACTTCGTGAAGAACTTTTTCAGTTGGGCTCTCGGCAAGATCTGGGATCTGCTGGAACTCATCTTCGAAGTTGTCGCGCCGGCCGTCGTGCCTTATCTCAAAAAGGTGGGCGCGGCCTTCAAGAACATCCTCAAGCACCCCATCGAGTTTGTGCGCCACCTCGTCGCCGCCGCCAAGCTGGGCCTGGAACACTTTGTCAAGAAATTCCCGGAACATCTCAAGAAGGCGCTGCTCGACTGGCTCGTTGGTGCACTCCCCGGCGTCTATATCCCCAAGGCCTTCACACTCCCTGAATTCGGCATGTTCGCATTGAGTGTCCTGGGAATCACCTGGGCGCAGATCCGCGCCAAGATCGTCAAGGCGCTCGGGCCTAATGGCGAAACGATCATGAAGGGTCTCGAAACTGCCTTCGATATTGTTGTCGCACTGGTCAGGGGCGGCCCCTCCGCGGCCTGGGATCTGATCAAGGAGAAGCTGACCAACCTTAAGGACATGGTGATCGACGGCATCGTAGGCTTTGTCACCGACACGATCATCAAGAAGGCCATCCCGAAGCTCATCTCGCTCTTCATTCCAGGGGCAGGCTTCATCTCGGCCATTATCTCCATCTACGACTCGATCATGGTCTTCGTGCAAAAGCTGGCCAAGATCGCCGCTGCCGTCAAGGCTTTCGTCGACTCTATCGTCGCCATCGCCGCCGGCCAGATCGAGGGCGCCGCGCAGAAAGTGGAGGACGGGCTCGAAGGAATGCTGTCAATCGCCATCAGCTTCCTCGCCGGCTTCCTCGGTCTGGGCAACATCGCCAGCAAGATTCTTGAAGTGATCAAGAAGGTCCAGGATCTGGTCGACAAGGGCCTCGATACAGCCATCAACTGGGTCATCACCAAGGCCAAAGCACTTCTCGCCAAGCTCTTCGGCAAGAAGGACGACAAGAAGGACGATCGCACGGACGAGCAGAAGATGGCCGACTTGGAGAAAGCGACTTCCGAGGCCGATGCCTTGTTACTCAATGCCGACCTCTCGCCAGACGACGTGAAGGAAAAACTCCCAGCGATCAAGACGAAGTATAAGCTGACAAGATTGGAACTCATTACTGAAAGCAAAACCGACTCGGACGAAACCGATCACATCGAAGGTGAGATCAATCCGAAGAAGGCCAAACCTCCGAAGAAGAAGATAAACCCGAGTGCGGAGTACAACGTCGGCGCACATGTCGTTGAAAAGCCAAGCACAGTTAAGCACGCAGCCGGCGAATCGCACCATGTGCCTTACAAGGTACTAATGCGCTGGATCGGGGAGATTATGGAAATCGCCGGCGTTGCGCTCATGAAGACGAAGAGCGCAAAGGGTAAGGCCTTGAAAGACAGGGGTACAGAGTACAAGAATGACGATGTTGGTCTTGGACTCTCCGCGATATGGCTAAGCTCCAAGGCTCACGACATGGCTCATGCTTCTGCAAAGCCGGGTGAACTGACCAACGTGAAGGGCGATTTCGTCGTCGAAGTGGAGTCAGGGGAGGTTTCGACGAGGCCGACCAGGGCTACCGTTGCCCGTTCCGTTCACGAAGAAGTTGTTGGAACGAGCACGGCGGACACGAAAGAGAAGCGCAATCGGGAGATATACGAAGCCAAGGCGAACCGTCTTCCGTCCCTCTTCGAGAGTGTCTTTGAAAGTGCATTGACCGCAGGCATCGCCCTCGTGGAACGTGTCAAGCTGAAAGACAACAAATGGAAAGCTCAACTTGAAAGTAAGGCTCGTTCAACGTGGAAGAAAGTGCTCAAACTCTGATTACTGCAGGCGGAGTCAATGAACATTGACTGGAGGTTATTGAGCTATGACAGTTAGTCTCATCGGCTGGGGCCGTTTCTTCGACCAAGACGGAAACAAAATCACGGTGCCCGCGCCAAGCACCGATCCCGGCAAGCCCTGGCTCTGGGATCTCTTGGCTTCCGAAGCGCAAAACCTGGCCAGCGTGGGCTTCGATCGCATCCAGCTTCCCCCGGCGAGCAAGGCCCAGGGAGGCGATGGTGAAGGCTGCGATGGCTATGGCATCTACGATCCGCGCGACCTCGGCACAAAAAATCAGCAAGGCAGCACTCCAACCCGCTATGGCTCTGTAGACTCGCTGCGCCGTTTGGTCGCCGTGGCCCATCGCTACGGACTCTCCGTTGATCTTGACATCGTTCTTCATCAGCTCATCGGCGGTGAAAACGCCACCTACCGCTATCTAGGCGCGGATGGCAAGACGCTGAATGGCCGCGGCGCAATGCATCCCGGCTGTTTTCGTTATACGCCAGGCGGGGGCACGCAGCCCGAGGACGACGTACCGGTGCCATCGGACGATTCGTCTTTCGGCGACGAGAAGGTCTATCAGAATTCGAATCCCGCTGGCTACACCATCAACGATGCACTCGACTTCGGTGACTGGACCTTTCGCACTACCGGCGCGGACGGCGGAAGAATCGACGACGTGAAAGGCCTCTGGGCACAATTCGTTGCTCAATTCATGGGCCACGGCGCGATGGCCAACAAGCCCTTCTTTGGTGAATATTTCGATGGTGATGCCGCTAACCTGAATTGGTGGGCGACCAGTTGGCCGATCGATGGCCGCAGCGGCGTTGAAGACTTCAATATGCACTTCGCCATCCAGGATGCGTGCAACAATCTGAACGCCCCGGTGCTGGATGGAGCCGGATACTCATGTTGGAACAGCGGCCTCTCTTACGGCTTCGTCGATAACCCCGACACCGACACCAGCCCCGGCGAGCAGGTGATCAGTTCCAAGGCGCTCGGCTACGCATTCCTTCTGACAGTGAATTGCCGCGAAGCGCTTATCTATGGTAAGGACTATTTCTCCGAAGATGTATGGCCGGGTGCTTACGGGCTCAAGCCTCTTATCGATAACTTGATTTACATCAACCGCACCTTTGCCTATGGAGGACAAGTTACGCGCTGGGTCGACGGCACAGTCATCGTCATCGAGCGCGACGGCAACGGAGGCCCGGTCGGCACGAGCCCCGGCCTACTGACTGCAATGAACTTCGACACCTTTAACATCCGCAAGATCACCTGCGCCACCAGCTTCGGCGCCAACGTGCAACTGCACGACTACACCGGCCGCCACTCGGATATCTGGACCGACTGGCAAGGCAATGCAACCTTCTGGATTCCGCCCAATGCTTACACCGGCGGGCAGAGTTATCTTTGTTTTTCGCGCGCATTCAGCGACAGGCCGATTCTCCAGGAGCCCCGCCGCACAACGCAGGAATTCTTCGGCTCGCCAGACCTCGACATTCCTCCGGCGCACCCCGGCGAGTTCAAGCCCATCGCGCGAATCTATGTGGAGGGAAACACCAGCGTCGTCTTCTCCACGCACAACAACATCGAGTCGGCTCTGCTCGACGGCGCGACCGAGGTTCCGGGCAACAAGCCTGCAAAGACAGGGTGGTACAGCATTGGAGTGAAGACCACAGCTCCCGCGCCGGTCGCATTTGACTTGAGTGTGAACTACTACGCTGGCGCGATGTAAGAGAAGCTAAACAGCCCCGAGGAGGTTAACGTCATGAAGACTCAAACCGGAAAGAAGTTTCTCTTGAATCGCCGGAGGTTTCTCGCTCTGGGCAGTGGCGTTGCCGCATCGGCGCTGTCGCCATCGTGGCGCGCATTTGCCCTGCCTCCGTCTGGCATTGCCTCGCCCGTGCTCACGCGCGGCAACGACAATGACCGCTCCTACTTCTATAACGACACAGTGCTCACCGTGGCTAACGTCAGCAGCCAGGGCATTCGAAGATACTTCTCTCTTTATATGGAGGGTGATGCGCGTGGGGCCGAGGCACAGGCGCTCATCCAGCCAAGCGTGCTCTGCGATGACGGCAACGTGCGCGACGTCATTATCACCGCATCGATGAACAATACCGTCTGGGCCTACGATTACAACACCTCCGACATTCTGTGGGTCAAGAAACTCGGCATTCCCATCAACGGCAGCAGCACGATCGACATGCACATGATCAACGATCACTGGGGTCTGCTGAGCACCGGAGTCATCGATCCCGACACCAAGACCTGGTATGGAGTTGCGTGGGAATCGCCCGACGGCAATGCCGCAAACGGCGCGCACTTTGTCCACTCTTTGAACATCGCCAATGGCAGCCGTGTTCACGCTCCTGTTCCTTTGGCCGGGCTTACTTATCAGCCGCCCAACGGCGGCGCGCTACAGATCTGGACTGCAGCCATGCGCAAACAGAGGTCTTCTCTGACTCTCACCAAGGTTAACAACGTCAAGACCATCTTCTTTGCCGCAGGCACAGTGCAGGAGGTGTCGGCAGGTTCGGCTGGCTGGATCGTCGCCTATGACGTCGCCACCAACACAATCGCCGCTGGATTGGCCATGAGCGCTGGCTACGGCGCAGGCGTGTGGATGGCGGGCTCGGGCTTGTCGGTCGACGACAACGGCGACTTGCTTTTTGAAACGGGTAACGGCAGCTTCGATCCCACGCATGGCGACTATGGCGAGAGTGTATGCAGGGTGCGTTACACGCCAGCCAGCGGAGCCACTCCCGCCTCGCTTGCCGTTGTCGATTGGTGGACGCCTTACACCGACGCAGGACGCGAGGGCGAAGATCCAACTCTCTCGACTCCAGTGACCGCAATGGCGCCAAAACTCGCGGGCGTCAACGCACCCACCTCGGGCGGTCACATGCCCACTAACATGGCCTCGGAGCGTGATGCTAATGGGAAGGTCATCGCCGGTCATCTCTTCAGCACAGTGCCCACGCAGCAAGGCGCTGCCTTTGGCGATGAAGATCTAGGCTCGGCCGGTCCGGCCATGATTCGCAAATACCGCGTCATTCTCGCCTATGGCAAAGACGGCATCGGCTACCCGGTCAAAATGGACGCAATGGGCGGGACCATGCCCGCCGACTTCGCCAACGCGGCTTCGAACTACGCCAAATTGGCGCAACCGCCCTTCTGGTACAGCTACTTCCCCGGTTTCAATGTGAATGCCGGGCCGCAAGATCCGAGCACACTGGATTTTCTCTTCGATAACAAGACACAGCATCTTCACTCCACCTCACCTCAGTACTTCTCGCAGATCCACGGGCAGATGCTGGCCTGCTGGGGAGAAAACGGCCAATGCCGGGTCTGGACGATGCAGCCGAACGGTCAGATGACCTTTCTCGCAGACTCCGACGAGGTCGCGTCGGTCAATTCACCAGCGCCTCCTGGTGGTATGCCCGGAGGCTTCATGTGTATCTCCGCCAACGGCAACAAGCCTGGCACCGCGCTCTTATGGGCCCTCATTCCTTACGGAGACGCCAATTCGACACTGACCAATGGCCGCCTGCTGGTCTACGACTTCGAGAACTTTGTAACTCGGCCCGATGGCAGTTCAAAGCTCAACGTCCTATGGGATAGCCAGGCGCAGAATTACACCTTCCTCTTCCCAAAGTTCAACGTTGGAGTGGTCAGTGGCGGCAAGTTTGTGCTGCCCCGCTACGACGGGGGCATGGATGTGCTGGGATTGGCGTGACACATGTGAAGGATCGACTTGGAGAGTGCGGCGGCAGACCCCGCAGAACCTCTTAAAGATAAACCGGCATGACCCACTCATCGGCCAAGGTAGTGAATCTCTTCAAGGTTATCACTGCGTAGGCTACAAGAACTGTACACCCCATCAATCCCATAGCCGCGAGCAGGTGCCTGGCCATCATAGGGTGACAGGTCCAATGCGCTGATCGTGGGTTAGGCTGTGGTTCTGGAAGGAAACACAGTTCAGAGCCACAAGCGGAGAGGAACCGGCCACTCCTTGATGACTAGAGCATTTTTGGGAATTGTGTAGACCGAAATTTTGTAGATTTCCCACCCATTCCGCAGAAAAACGCGGAATGGATGGGGCACGGAAGTCTACAGTAAATCCGAAAATGCTCTAGGCCGATTCGACCAACAACCGAATAAGATAGGGACGATAACTACCGTCGCCCAAATTCTGCCCTCGCTTCAATGAACTTTGCCACCGCGAATTCGAGGTCTGCCAGAGTGTGCTCGGCTGAAATCTGCGTGCGAATTCGTGCCTTGCCCTGCGGTACTACCGGGTAGAAAAACGCAACAACGTAGACGCCTTTGGCCAGCATGAGATCCGCAATGCGCGAAGCGACTTCGGGATCGCCGAACATCACCGGCACGATTGGATGCTCGCCGGGCAGAATCTTGAACCCGGCTTCTGCCATTCTCGCGCGAAAGAAACATGTGTTTTCGCGCAACCGCAGCCGCAACTCCGCTGATTCGGTCAGCAGGTCGAGAACCTTCAGCGATGCCGCGACAATCGGCGGGGCCACGGAGTTGGAGAAAAGGTAAGGACGGGAACGCTGGCGAAGTAATTCCACAATCTCTTTGCGTCCACTGGCGTAGCCCCCGCTGGCTCCGCCCAGCGCCTTGCCCAGCGTGCCTGTGATGATGTCCACGCGAACTTGGACACCGCAGAGTTCCGGAGTGCCGCGTCCGTCCTCGCCGATAAAACCAACGGCGTGCGAGTCGTCCACCAGCACCATCGCCTCATACTTTTCTGCCAGGTCGCAAATCTTGTCGAGCTTTGCGAAGTAGCCATCCATCGAGAAGACGCCGTCGGTAGCAATGAGACGATGGCGCGCCGCAGCGGCCTCCTTCAACTTCGCTTCCAGATCGCCCATGTCGCCGTTGCGATATCGAAACCGCGCTGCTTTACTCAGCCGGATGCCATCAATAAGGCTTGCATGATTCAGTTCGTCGGAGATGACGGCGTCTTCGGCATCCAGCAGCGTTTCAAACAGGCCGCCATTGGCGTCGAAGCAGGAATTGTAGAGGATCGTGTCTTCCGTTCCGAGAAATGCGCTGAGGCGATCTTCAAGTTGCTTATGAAGCGACTGAGTGCCGCAAATGAAGCGCACGCTGGCAAGACCATAGCCCCACCGCTGCAAGGCCTGCTGCGCGGCCTGAACTACAGAAGGATGATTGGCGAGTCCCAGATAATTGTTCGCGCATAAGTTGAGAACAGGCGCGCCACCGCTGACGGAGACCCTCGTCTGCTGTGGACCGGTAAGAACACGCTCCTGTTTGTACAAGCCGGCGCTCTTGATCTCGGCGATTCGGGTCTGCAAAAAGCTCTGTACCTTACCGTACATGACGATTCTCCACAAGCCCTTTGTTTTCGCAAGCCGATCTACACTCCCGCCTGCCGATGATTCAGCCTAAACCTGTCCAATCCAGGACCACCTTGCATGCTTCACCTGAGATCATTGCGTCGAAGCCCTGCTGAAAATCGCTGTAAGAGAAGCGGTGGGTGATAACGGGGGCGATATTCACTCCACACTCCAGCATCACTGACATCTTGTACCAGGTCTCGTACATCTCGCGCCCATAGATGCCCTTGATGGTCAGCATGTTGAAGATCACCTGCCGATAATCGAGGGGCGTCACTTTGCCGGGGATGCCCAGAATGGCAATCTTTCCTCCGTGGCACATGTTGGCAATCATTTGCTGCAATGCCTGCGGACTGCCGGACATTTCCAGTCCCACGTCGAAGCCCTCGAACATTCCCAGTTGCTTTTGCACTTCATGAAGGGACGTCTCGTCGGGGTTTACGGCCATTGTGGCGCCCATCTTGCGCGCCAGTTCCAGGCGAAAGGGATTCAAATCCGTCACAACCACATGTCGCGCCCCGGCATACCTCAGCACTGGAATCGCCATGATGCCGATGGGCCCGGCGCCGGTGATAAGAACGTCTTCCCCCAACACCGGAAACGAAAGTGCCGTATGCACTGCGTTGCCAAAGGGGTCAAAGATCGCTGCGACCTCTTGATCGACGCCGCGGTGGTGCCGCCAGATATTGGCCCAGGGCAGCGAGATCAATTCGGCAAAGGCGCCGGCGCGGTTCACCCCTACGCCCTGCGCCGAAGCGCAGAGATGGCGTCTTCCCGCGAGACAGTTGCGACAGCGCCCGCAGATCACATGCCCTTCGCCGCTGACGATGTCCCCGGGAAAGAAGTCGTTGACGTTTGATCCGACTTCGACAATTTCGCCCACAAACTCATGCCCGATTGTCAACGGCACTTGAATCGTCTCTTGCGCCCACTCGTCCCACTTGTAAATGTGAACATCCGTGCCGCAGATTCCCGTGTAGTGGACGCGAACGAGCACATCGTTGATGCCAATTGCCGGTTCTGGAGTCTCTTCAAGCCAAAGACCCTGCTCTGCCGTGCTCTTGACCAATGCCTTCATCGCCGACTCTCCAGTTCCGCTGGTATTGCTTGCCCTTCCACGGAACACTGTCTCCGAATCTCCCTTTTTGTACACCTCTTCGGAGGAAAACGCCAGACGACGAGAGGTTGCTCGACTAAGGTAGAATCTCCATCATTGCGGCGTGATGCCGCCGGATCCAATGCTGCCCCTTCATTCTCCAAGCCCGAGGCTGAGCGCATGGATTGTTCTGGCCATGCTCGCGATGATCGCGGTCCCAGCCGGAATCACCCTTCACACAGTGCATGTTGCCGCGGTTGCGCAAATCTCCACCACAAACCCCACACCGTATGGCTACAGTTGGAGCCTTCTTTTGTTTGTAGTTCCGGTTGTGGTAATCGGAGGGTGGTTTCTGCCCAGCGAGGAGGTACGGATTTCACAGCGCGCTTTCTGGCGGACGCTCTGGATCTTGGCGCCTGTCGGGTGCGGCCTCGACTTCTTTTTTGCAAACCGCTTCTTCGTCTATCCCAACACCGGAGCAACGGTCGGGATCGGTGCTCCAGCCATCGGCGGCAACGTTCCAGTGGAAGAATATGTCTTCTATTTCGCGGGGTTCCTCGCGGTGCTTTTGATTTACGTGTGGCTGGGCGAATACTGGTTGGCGGCCTACAATGAGCACGACTACCCCGGCGAAGCCAAACGGATCCGTCGCTTGCTCGAATTGCACCCGGCCTCATTGATGGTCGCGGTGGCGCTGATCGCGGCGGCCATTCTCTATAAGAAGCTTCGCTCGCCTTTCCCCGAAGGTTTCCCAGGTTATTTCACCGTGCTGATCATCGGTGGCATGGTTCCTTCAGCCGGCCTTTTCCCTACCGTGCGGCGGTTCATCAATTGGCGGGCCTTCAGTCTGACTCTCTTTATGATTTTGCTTATCAGCATGTTCTGGGAGGCAACCTTGGCGGTGCCCTATGGCTGGTGGGGTTACCAGCAGCGAGAGATGCTGGGCCTGTTTATCGGGGCATGGGCAGGGTTACCAATCGAGGCGGTCTCGGTATGGATCGCGGTCACCTATGGCACCGTAATCGTTTATGAAACCGCGAAGCTTTGGCAGGCCTCGGGCACGTCCGCCCGACGCGCATTTCTGGGAAGCACAAAATCCAATACCCATCGAGACGCGAGCCACAGTGCCACTCCACTGTAAGATCAAATCCCGGGTCCCGGACAAGCGGTCGACTACTCCTCCCTGACCCTGTAGAACGTTGTTCGTTCCGAGGCAGGCTTCGCTGATCTGGTCAGGTTTATCCTCGGCGACGCCGGAGTGCCTTATGACTGGGAATATAGCGATCGCGCCGGAGAGTCGTGAGCTTTCGGCGAGTCTTCCTGGAAGTGATCCAGACAAAATGTAATCAGGTTCAGATGGTTCAGTTTTCCGGTTGTCAAACGCCTAACTAAACGATGGTGTCGATATGATGATCAGTTAATAGGGTGGCGCAATCCGACTTTAATCCGGCAGTGGTTGGGCTATCTCGTAATCGTTCGACTTACTTGCCCGTCGTTGCTCTCCGAGCTTTGCCACAGCTTTTCACCAAAGGGTGCGATTCCTTCATGGCATGGTCTCCATGGTGCTGGCGAGCACGCAAAGTCCAGGATCCGAATAGTCGTCGTGAGGTGCATAGAAAGCGTTGATTCTGCGAGAGTCGATGCCATTCTTCTCCAGGATGGCGGCCATCCTGAGAAGGCGAGTTGACGCCTCGAGTCTGTCAGATTGATCTGGCCCCTTTCGGCTGCAGAGAACCAGAATTCTCTCCCCGCGCCCAACGTAGTTTCTGGCAACCACTTCGACGGCAGTTGAATCGCCAGGGGAGAGCGTCGCTTCTTCCTTTTCTCCAGCAGCGATTAAGAAATGTACCCCAAGGATAGGCCTAGAACCCGCAATCAAGGCATCTTTCGAAGCCGCAGGCTGCCACGGCGAAGCGTTACTCGCTCGCGCGGGTGGTGCAGATGTACGCGCGAGTGGACCTTTAGCATCGCTAGATCGCGGAGGAGTCACAAGGCTCGGTACGGCCGACAATGATGGGGCTGAATTCGTGTTGGTTGAAAAGGTCGGCGCTACTGGAGGGTTAGATGCCTCAGCGGAAACCGCCGATTTTGGTTTCGCCGGAGACTCCGGAATCACCTTATCCCAGTTCGCTAGGAGCGCGGCTCCGAGCGTGCCAAGAACGGTAATAATGGCAACAACGATTGCCGTTCGATCCTGCGTGCTCGGCACTCGACTGTTCCTCCGGCACCTATTGTAGACCATTTAGCGGAGGCCACCTGATCCGGCAGCGCAAAACAGGATTTCATGCGGGCCCGTCGTGCCCCGGTTTCAGATGAGGATTGTACGGCGCTGTGCGTACCGGACGTGTCATAACCGACTCGTCCCCTCTACAGATTTTCGCCACGAAGCCGTCGCAGGTTGGCCGCGAACGGGCGCTTGTACTTTTTGCCGCTGAGAACGACTCTATTGCAGACCGCTCATGCAGTTGCTCACTGCTCGCAACCACCATCAGCGACCATGGCAGCTCCAAAGAGCTTTAAATCAATCTCCAAACTGCATTCAATGTCCCTAGTCCTCTCCAACATTACCGCGACCGCAGCGCCTGCGGCTTCCCTCTCACCACCCAATCGAGAACGCCTCGGAATAAGTTCACAGGCTTCCTCCAAAACTCGTCTCCGAGGCGTCTCCGATCTTGGTTAGCGGTGATCTAATCCACTTACATTTTGGATTGTTGTACTTTCACCGAAGTGGTTTGAACTTTCAATTCTGCCGGTAACGCACCAACCACCCCGAATTTGCGTCGGTCTTCTTAGCTGCATCCACTGGTCGAGCCGCAGCTCATGCAGCGGTAGCAACTGCCGTTGCGGACCATGATGGCGCCGCAAACCGAGCAGCTTGGCGCGTCGCCCATCTCGAACATGTCTTTCATGGCGTCGGCGGCGTGGAAGATGCCGCGGTCGGTGAGGCTGGGCTCCTGAGAGGCGCTGGCATGAATCGACAGGCCGGTCTCCACATCGGGAGCAATGCCGCCCCCCGCGCCTCCCGGATTGCCGAAGCCACCGGTCTGGGTTCCCACCTGATTGAGCCGCCGGGCCACCTCCTCTGCCAGTTTGGCCAGTTGACCGTGGGAAACAGGGTCAGCCTCGTCCTGCTCAACGTCGGGGATCATGGTGGGCGGGGCGGGCAGCGACGCGGCCTGCGGGGCAAAGCTCGAGAAGAGCGACAACTGCGTGCCCGAGAGGAAGCGCAGGTTGAGCCAGCGGAAGATATAGTCCATCAAGCTCTTGGCGTAGCCGATCTGCTCGTTGCCGGTCCAGCCCGAAGGCTCGAAGCGGGTGTGGGCGAACTTTTCGCAGAGCACCCTCAAGGGCACGCCGTGCTGGAGGGCGATCGAGATCGAGGTGGCGATGGAGTCCATCAGGCCGGAGACCGTCGAACCCTCCTTGGCCATCTTGATGAAGATCTCGCCCGGCTGACCGTTGGGGTAGAGGCCGACCGTGATGTAGCCCTCGTGGCCTGCGATGGAAAACTTGTGGGTGATTGATGCGCGCTCCTCCTGCAGGCGATGGCGAACGGCGCGAGGCGGTCCGTTGGGATCCTGCGCGGCAGGGTTGCCGTTCTCTTGCGAAGAGCTGAGTGAAGCAGCGGGCTGAAGAAGGGGCACAGCGATAGCTTTGGCGAGCTCATCCAAAGCGCGCTGGAAGGCCCCTGCGGCTAGCAGCACCGGCTTGGCAGCGATCTCGATCTTCTCGCCGGTGTTGGCTTCCAGAATTTTGAGATCGGCAGCTGCGCCAGGCTGTCCCGCGGCCATCTGAGTGAGCACGCGGCTGGCTGCGGCGTCGAGCTGCGAGGGCTCGCGCTTGGAGTCCATGCTGGTATTCAGCGGCTGAGTGCCTTTGGAGCCGTCGCGGTAGATGGCGACGGCCTTGATGCCCCGGCGCCAGCTCTCGGCGTAGGCCTCGGCGATCTCTTCGACGGTGGCCTCCTCGGGCAGGTTGACGGTCTTGGAGATTGCGCCGGAGAGGAAGGGCTGCGTGGCGGCCATCATTTTGATGTGGCCGAGATAATGAATGGTCCGGTTGCCCTTGTGCGGCTTGAAGCTGCAATCGAAGACCGGCAGGTGTTCGGGCTTGATGCCCGGAGCGCCCTCGATGGTGCCGGTGGCGTCGATGTAGCTGACGATCGCGTCGACCTGGTCGCCCGTATAGCCCAGCTTGAAGAGCGCGGCCGGCACCGTGTTGTTGACGATCTTGATGTTGCCGCCGCCCACCAGCTTCTTGAACTTGACCAGGGCGAGATCAGGCTCGATGCCTGTGGTATCGCAGTCCATCATGAAGCCGATCGTGCCGGTGGGAGCCAGAACCGTGGTCTGCGAGTTGCGGTAGCCATGCTTCTCGCCGTAGACCAGGGCCATATCCCAGCACTCGCGGCTGGCGTCGATGAGCGCGTCGAGCTGGGGCACATTGAAGGGCTCGCCGCTCTGGCGCGATGTGCCGATGTTGTTGACCTCGGCGCGATGCATGCGAATCACGTCGAGGAATGGCTCGCGGTTGACGTAGAAGCCGGGGCAGGCTCCGCCCTGGTGCTCGACACTGGCGGTCAACGGCGTCGCCGAAGCAACTGGCGGGCAGTTGGCCGCAATGATCGCCGATTGCAGATAAGCCTGACCGGTGAGGATCGCCGTGAAGGCGGCGGCCAGACTGCGGCCGGCTGCCGAGTCGTACGGCAGGCCAAAGGCCATCAGCAGCGCGCCCAGATTGGCGTAGCCTAGCCCCAGCGGGCGGTAGTCGTGCGAGTTCTTTGCAATGGCCTCGGTCGGGTAGCCGGAGTTGTCCACCAGGATCTCCATGGCGGTGATCATCACCGAAATCGAGTGCCGGTATGCGGGAATGTCGAAGCCGCCCGACGGAGTGACGTACTTCATCAGGTTGAAGCTGGCCAGATTGCAGGCCGAGTTGTCCAGGAACATGTACTCCGAGCAGGGATTCGACGCATTGATAGGCGCCGAGTTCTTCGAGGTGTGCCACTTGTTGATCGTGGTATCGAACTGCATGCCGGGGTCGCCGCAGTGCCAGGTGGCATCTGCGATCTCGTGCATGATCTTGCGCGCCTTGTAGGTCGCGACCGGCTGATGGTCTCTCACTGTGTAGGTAGTGACGTCGCCGTCCGTCTCGTACGCTCGCATGAACTCGTCGCTCACACGGACGGAGTTGTTGGCGTTCTGGAAGAAGATCGACGAGAAGGCCT
>CAZGHZ010000096.1:0-15945 GCA_964525655.1 uncultured Occallatibacter sp. | reverse complement strand
CCTTAGTATGTATCGGTTATAGCGGGCGACCCGATTTTAGCCGGACACTACTGAATCAACGTTCATTTTGTGAAACAGCCTTTCGCAAAGCTTCAGACCAGATTGGTGACCCGGGTCACGTCTCCGCCTCGTTGAGACAGGTCATTGCGATACTGAGTTCCACTGACATGTTGCTCTATTTAGTACCACAGTCCGCTCCAGCCGCACCAATATCCAGTCAGCACGACCGACGCTTGTTTTCTCATTTGGCTGCCGTGTGAGCGGCCGAACCACTGATTTCCTGCGGTGCAGAAGGCGAAACCTTGCGCGCAACAAAGACCGCGGCGAGCTTATCCTCGTAGACAAGCTGGAAGTGCGGGTCCATCCTCAGCAGTTGAGTAAGTGGTATCTTTACCGGTCCGATTACCAGGCCAGCCTTCGCCAGATCCGGATCGGAGTCCCAACCCGGCTGTCCGGTCCAGGTCGCAATAGAGCGGTCAACCCGCTCATCACCATAGACGTTGTACCGTCCATCGATGCTGACCGGCATGCGCAAAGCCCAGATCAGGTACCCTCCCCAAGCGTACTCGTTATAGAGAGGCCCGCTCCATCCCTTCTCTCTCACAACTTCCACCGCCCGAACCGGCAATACCTCAGGCAATTCTTCGCTCAGCTCGGCGTTATCCACATGGAACGCGCGAATGCCGATCAAGAGAGCTAGAGCCACGGCCGGCACAACAAATGGCGCGGCGAATGCTGTTAACCGGAGCCGGTTGTTCTCGTCTCCCTTGAGTTCTCCAGCGAGGATCGCGATGGACGCGATGACCAGCACCCAAAGGTCGCGTTGTGAACGAAAAGAAACACAGATAGCAAACGCCAACAGAATCCACTCAAAGAGCGCGAATCGGCGCGCTCTTGCCAATACACCGGTGGCGGCGAGAGCCAGCAGAAGTACACCCCAGTCGTCAAGGCGGCGAAACGGCAGCGCAACCATCTCCGCCACATTGTTCAAAGCTCCGGACGGTCGAGCCATATCGTATGCTACTTCGTAGATCTTCCATCCGTATGGATTCGCCAGCGTTGCCAGCAAACAGGCGGCAAATATCCCGGCCATCCAACCTGGACGGGTGCGCACCTGGATTCCCTTCCACCACCGAGCCAGCACCGTCTCCGCCAACGCCAGCGCCAGTATCGGCAAACCATCCACAAATTGAATGTGCAGATTGGCCCACAACGCAAAGATGAGCGGCAGCCACAACAGCCCCTTCTGCTTTCCGTTCTTGCGGGCCTGCATCAGCAGATCGATCTCAAGTGCAAAGAACAAGATTGTGAACAGCCATGGGCGCGGCATATAAAGGCGGCAGATGGTGACGCCCGCGACAGCGGTCAGCAGAACGGTAAAGCTGAAGTCAACCTGAAGATTCCGGATCAAGCGATGCAGGGCAATCGCAATAGCCACGACCATCCCAGTGCAATACACAACGATGCCCATGAGGCCCAGCCGCTGAAACAACCGGAAGATCACCAATTCATAGAGCCAACTATAGGCCGCCCACGGCTTCCCCGCGCCGAATGCCGAAAATGGATCCGTGTGCGGAACAGCGCGATGCTCGACGATCCACTCTGCCGAGCGCAGGTGCCACCAGACATCTGGATCCCCAATCGTTCCCATCCTCGCGCAAACCAGTGCCGGGGCCGTAAAAAGCACAACCAGAACAAGCGCCTGGGCCCATTGAATGCGACGCGTGCGCTGCGTTTCGGTATGGCTGTCCCGCGCTCCGGAGGTTTCGGCGCGGTTTTCCTCGGGCATTGCCCCAACCTTAGTTGGCTTCATCCTAGAGATCTTAGCAGTAGAGGAATTGCCCTAGCCACGCGGTTTATCCAGGCGCAGTAAACCTCTCTCTACCCAGGCAAGACTCAAGTACAATCGACACCATGAGTTTTCCTGCTACGCGAATGCGCCGTCTTCGCCGCACTGACTCTCTGCGGGCGCTGGTGCGCGAGACAGCCGTCGAGCCCGGCGACCTGATCTACCCGCTCTTCCTCTGCCCCGGCAAGGGCATTCGCCGCGAAGTTACCTCCATGCCGGGCGTCTTCAACCTCTCCGTCGACGAAGCCGTGCGCGAAGCCGAAGAAGCCGCACGCCTCGGCCTCGGTGGGCTTCTCCTCTTCGGCCTGCCTGAATCCAAAGACGAGCAAGGCTCCGGCGCGCGCGATGACGACGGCATCGTGCAGCAGGGCCTGCGCGCCCTCAAGGCCTCGCCCGCCGCCAAAAAGCTGGTGCTCATCGCCGACGTCTGCCTCTGCGAATACACCAGCCATGGCCACTGCGGTCTGGTGGTTGAAACCAACGACGGCTTTGAAGTCGACAACGACCCTACCCTCGATCTGCTCGCTCACACAGCCGTCAGCCTGGCCCGCGCCGGAGCCGATGTCGTCGCACCCAGCGATATGATGGACGGCCGTGTCGCTGCCATCCGCCGACTGCTTGACGCCTTGGGATTCGCACAGACCCCCATCCTAAGCTATGCCTCAAAATTCGCGTCGGCCTTTTACGGACCCTTCCGCGAAGCCGCCGACTCCGCCCCGCAGTTTGGCGACCGCAAGACCTATCAGATGGATGGCGCAAACCTTCGCGAGGCAATGCGCGAGATCGACCTCGACCTAGCCGAAGGCGCAGACATGATTCTGATGAAGCCCGCCATGCCCTACCTCGACGTCATCCGCGCAGCTCGCGAACGCGTCGGCGTGCCCATCGGCGCCTACCAGGTCTCCGGCGAATACTCGATGCTCCAGGCGGCTTTCCAGCGTGGCTGGCTCGAACGCGAGCGCGCCATCCTCGAGTCGCTGGTAAGCATCCGCCGAGCCGGCGCGGACTTTATCGTCACCTACTTCGCCAAGGAAGCCGCCAAACTGCTGGCGTGAACGCCCGGATTTTTGAGCCGCCTTTATATTGGGGCATTATGCAGAACGAGCGTCTGAGAGTGAACTCTCGGACGCTCGCAAGAAGGCTTCGGTTGAAACCGCCGATTTTAGAAATGATCTGAATAGATCAGGCGGGCCAGCAGATTTTCGATCTGCTCCTGCTTGCCAGACCGCGGTTGAGGATTGATGCCGTTTTTCAGGGCCAGTGCCTCGATCTGATCGAGCGAGACCTTGCCCTCGAGCATCGCGGCCGCTTCGGGCGTCTTCCAGCCCGCATAGCGCTGCTTGAGGATCGCATCGTACTGGCCGTCTTCGATGATCTTGGCAGCCGTCAGGAATGCACGGGCACAGAGATCGGCGCCGCCCACGTGTGCATGGACCATGTCTTCGGGGGTAAAGCTCTGGCGCCGCACCTTGGCGTCAAAGTTGCATCCACCCTGGTTGAGGCCGCCGGCCTTGATCACGTGGTACATGCTCATCGTCATCGACCACAGCTCATTCGGGAACTGGTCGGTGTCCCAGCCCAGCAGCGCATCGCCGCGATTGATGTCCAGCGACCCCAGGATTCCCAGGCCGCCCGCAGTCGAAATCTCATGCTCAAAGGTGTGTCCGGCGAGCATCGCGTGGTTGGCTTCAATATTGACCCTGACTTCCTTTTCGAGGCCGAAGCGCTTCAGGAATCCATACACGGTCGCGACGTCAAAGTCGTACTGGTGCGTCGTCGGCTCTTTCGGCTTGGGTTCGATCAGGATCTGGCCGTCAAAGCCGATCTTGTGCTTGTATTCCACCACCAGAGTCAGGAACCGCCCCATCTGATCGAGTTCCTGCTTCATATCGGTGTTCAGCAGGGTTTCGTAGCCTTCGCGTCCGCCCCAAAGCACATAGTTCGAGCCGCCGAGCCTCTTAGTAGCATCCATGCAATTCTTCACCGTCGCCGCGCACCAGGCGAAGACATCGGGATCGGGATTGGTAGAGGCGCCGGCCATAAACCGCGGATGGGAGAAGAGATTCGCCGTTCCCCACAGCAGCTTGGTGGGATAATTGGCCAACTTCGCTTCAATGTAATCCACGATCGTGTGGAAGTTTTTCAGTGTCTCGGCAAGAGTCTCTCCGCCGGGCGCAATGTCGGCATCATGGAAGCAAAAGAAGGGAAGGCCAAGCACTCTGAAGAGTTCGAATGCCGCATCGGCCTGCACCTTGGCCTGTGCGATCGGGTCGCCGGCGGCAAACCACGGGCGCTGCAAAGTGGCCGAGCCAAAGGGGTCGCCTCCTCGCATCGCCAGCGAGTGCCAGTAAGCGACCGCAAAGCGCAGATGATCTTTGAGGGGTTTGCCAAGTACGACCCGGTCCGCGTCGTACCAGCGGTAGGCAAGCGCCTTCTCACTTGAAGGCCCCTCGTACTTTACCGTTTCGAAAGAGCTAAAGACTGTCTCGACCATTGTTTCGAGCATTGCGAATCTCCTGTCGTTGAAAAATCAAAAATCTCGCGCATGAACCGCCCGGCTGAACGCCTTCAATCCCGGAGGAGATTGTCTCTTGTTGGCTGCTTTTTAGTCAATTGCATTCGATCAGGCGTATTGCGGCGATCTCTCCCGGACACTATATTGTGTCACACCGCCCGCCCCGGTGCACAGACCGCTTCACTTCCGCTGGCGTCTCGGTTTGAGATTCCAGCCGGGTGCCCCACATCTGGCGCAGTCTTATCGCGCCAAATGTGAGAGACCACGAACCCCTGGGGTCGCTCGTTCCCCGCCTATCCCCGAATAAAGGCCAGCAGATCGGCATTCACCTTGTCCTTGAGGGTCGAGCACATCCCGTGCGGCGCGCCGGGATAGACCTTCAGCGTCGCTCCCTTCACCAGCGCCACCGAAAGCAGCGCCGAGTCGTTGATGGGAACCATCTGATCGTCGTCACCGTGAAGAACCAGCGTGGGCACGTCGAATTTTTTCAAGTCCTCTGTAAAGTCAGTCTCTGAGAACGCCTTGATGCAGTCGTAGCAGGCCTTCAACCCAGCCATCATCCCCTGCAGCCAGAAAGAGTCCCGCAGCCCCTGCGAGACCGCCGAGCCCGGCCGGTTGGCCCCATAAAAGGGCGTCGACAAGTCCTTGAAAAACTGCGAGCGGTCCGCCTGAACGCCGGCCCGGATGTCGTCGAAGACCTTGATCGGCAACCCCAGAGGATTGGCCTCTGTCTTCACCATCAATGGCGGAACAGCACCGATCAGCACAGCCTTGGCCACGCGCTTTGTCCCGTGCCGGCCGATATACCGCGCCACCTCGCCTCCGCCGGTCGAGTGGCCCACGTGGACCGCGCCTTTCAGGTCGAGCACCTCGGTCAGCGCCGCCAGATCGTCGGCATAGGTGTCCATCTCATTGCCGCTCCAGGGTTGACTTGAGCGGCCATGCCCCCTCCGGTCGTGCGCAATCGTGCGATAGCCGTGCGACGCTAGAAAGACCATCTGGTCCTCCCAGGCATCGGCGCTCAAAGGCCAGCCATGACTGAAGACCACGGGTTGGCCCGCACCCCAGTCCTTGTAATAAATCTGCGTACCGTCTTGCACTGTGATCGTGGGCATGAAAACCTCCTGATTTTGAATTGGGAGTCCCGCTCGCCGGGGTTAGGCCGGGAGTCGGAAAGATAAGCGTCTTTGGTACCGGCACTTGCGGAAACCTCAATCGCGAGTCAGCCTATACCTTCTTTGTCCAGGAGTTGAGATGCGCCGCAAAGGCTTAAGATGCAATGACACCCGGTCTTTCGCGGTCTTTTCGCTTCACGGCACAAATGATTTTGCATCCCCGCCCCGGTGTGCTCTCCTAGAGACACCCGCCTATGCTCAACCGACTCGAAGGCTACTTTGAATTCACGCGCCTCAAGACCAACTGGCGCACCGAAATCCTGGCCGGCGTAACGACCTTTCTGACCATGGCCTATATCGTGCTAGTCAATCCGGCCATCCTCGCCGCAGCCGGAATGCCCCTGGCCGCCGTCACTGCGGCAACCTGCCTCTCGGCTGGTTTTGCTTCGATCATGATGGGCATTGTGGCGCGCTATCCAATCGCGCTCGCGCCCGGCATGGGCCTCAACGCCTATTTCGCATACGCCGTCTGCATCAAAATGCACGTTCCCTGGCAGACGGCCCTCGGAGCAGTCTTCCTCTCCGGCGTAATCTTTCTCGCGCTCACCGCCACCGGCATCCGGCAGATGATTCTGCAAGCCATTCCGCATGAACTCTACGCGGCAGTCGCCAGCGGCATCGGCCTTTTTATCGCGCTGATCGGCTTTCAAAAGGCCGGCCTGGTCGTGGGCGACCCGAACACGCTTGTCGGCTTGGGCAGCATCAGAAATCCAACCACAGTGCTGGCTCTCGTTGGCCTGCTTGTCATGGTGGCTTTGGAGGTCAGGA
Organism: uncultured Occallatibacter sp.; assembly: GCA_964525655.1. Taxonomy (GTDB): domain Bacteria; phylum Acidobacteriota; class Terriglobia; order Terriglobales; family Acidobacteriaceae; genus Telmatobacter. The sequence continues at coordinate 9,638 of CAZGHZ010000096.1, read as the reverse complement.
AAGTCCGCGGGGCCATCCTCATCGGCGTACTTTCGATCACCGGTGTCGCCTGGGCGATGGGCGTGACTCACTGGACGCCCGCCGCCGGAGGCATTCAGGAGTTGACCAAGACCGCCCTCCAACTCGACATCCGCGGCGCACTCAACAAGGGCATCCTCGAAATTGTCTTCATCTTCTTCTTCGTCGATCTCTTTGACAACCTCGGCACCTTGGTCGCCGTCACCAAGCGCGCCGGACTGATCGAAGCCGACCACACGATACCGCGCCTCAACCGCATCCTCTTCACCGACGCGACAGCCACTGTCTTCGGCTCCCTCACCGGAACCTCAACCGTGACGAGCTATGTCGAATCCACGGCCGGAGTCGCCGCCGGAGGCCGCTCAGGAGTGACCGCCATCGTCACCGGGTTGCTTTTTCTGGCCGCCATCGGCGCCGCTCCTTTTGTCGGCATCGTGCCCGCGGCCGCTACTGCCCCGGCGCTGATCCTGGTGGGCTCGATGATGCTTTCGTCGATCGGCGAGATTCACTGGCATAACCCGCTCGTCGCGGTTCCGGCTTTTCTTACGTTGGTGCTCATCCCCTTCACTTACTCGATCGCTAACGGCCTCGGCTTCGGCATCATCGCCTGGGCCGCGCTCCATCTGGCTGCCGGCAAGCTCCGCAAGCAGGATTGGCTGCTCTACCTGCTGGCCGTGCTCTTTCTCGCCCGCTTTATCTATATGGGAAGCAGTTAGTCTCCAAGCCTGTATGAACGGGAATAATCGTCAGGCGACGGAGTTCGATCCCCTCCGCTCAGCGCCCTCAGCGCGCTATACTCGCTGCCAGGGTTAACCAATGGACTTCTCGGCGTTCCTTTCTTCCAGTCTGGTGCAAAACGCAGCGGGACTGACCATCCTTCTCGCGCTCGTAGGCTATCTGGCTACCTTCATGAGCGCCCAGGTGCTGGCCCGCCGCAAGGACAAGCTGGATCTGGTCAACCGGCGCCTCAATGAATTCTACGGCCCGCTCTATGTCGCCTCCCAGGCGGGAAACATCGCCTACCGCTCGCTGCTCAACAAGATGGGCAAGGCGCAGAGCTTTCCCATCCTAGACAGCGAGGTGAAGGAGTGGATTCTTTGGATGACTACTATCTTCATGCCCCTCAATGACGAGCGCGAGAAGATCATCATCAAGAAGGCTTATCTCATCGTCGAGGAGCAGATGCCCCAGTGCCTGCTGGATTTCGTTACCCATGTGGTGGGCTACAAGGCGGTGATGGCCCGTTGGGCCGAGGGCGATTATTCTGAGCGCCGCTCCACCATCGGCTGGCCGCCTGAGTTCGACCTCTATGTGGAGCGCTCCTATGCCGCCCTCAAAGCCCAGCAGACACGCCTGCTGCATAGCTTCACATGGCGGCTCTGGCGCCGGCTCTTCCGGCGCAAAAAGAACGGACAAGCTTAACGCAACACAGGCTCCCGCAGCCCCAGATTCATCCACACACGCAGCGTCGGGCCTGCTTGATTCACGGTGTAAAAGTGCAGGCCGGGCGCGCCGTTGCGCAGCAGAGTCTCGCAGAGGCGCGTCACGACCTCCAGGCCAAAGTCCAGCAGCGCGGGCTTGTCGTCCTCGAGCTCTTCGAGGCGCAACCGAACCCAGCGCGGCAGGTCGGCGCCGCAGCCATTGCAGAAGCGCAGGGTGTTTGCGAAGCCCGTGATGGGCATGATCCCCGGTACGACCGGAATGCCGATTCCGGCCTTTGCGCAGCGCTCCATGAAGTCGAAGTAGGCGTCGGCGTTATAAAAGAGCTGAGTCAGTGCGCCATCCGCACCGGCTTCAACCTTGCGGCGGAAGTTCTCAAAGTCCACACCGGGCTTGGGCGCCTGCGGGTGCATCTCAGGGTAAGCGGCCACCTCGATCTTGAATGCATCGCCATGAGTCTCGCGGATAAAGCGGACCAGTTCGCTGGCATAATGAAAATCGCCCGGTGCGGCCGGACTCATCGCAGTCGCCGGCAGGTCGCCGCGCAGAGCGACGATGCGCGTTGCTCCCGCTTTCTGGTAACGCTCGAGCAACGCGGCGATGTGAGCGCGTGTTGAGCCAACGCAAGTCAGGTGCGGTGCGGTCTCCGCGCCGGTGTGCTTGACCACGGTCATGAGTGTTTGGTAAGTCCCGTCCTGATCGGAGCCACCCGCGCCATAAGTGATGGAAAAGTAGTCCGGACGCACTGCGGCGAGTTGGCCGATAATGGCGGGCAGCTTCGCCACGCCCTCGGGTGTGCGGGGTGGAAATAACTCGAAGGAAAAACTAAGCGGCGAAGCCATGCGTGCCCCTGTCATTGTTGAGTTGCTTCGTCCTTGTCGGCAAATTTCGAAAGAAACTTGGCCGCGACAATTGAGATGCCTTTGTAAAGGAGATAAACAGGTGCCGCCAACATCACAAACAGCAAAACTGAGTGCATGAGTGACGATGAGTTTGAATAGAGCTTGTCGAAGTTCTGAGATTCGTGGGCCAGAAAGGCATCCCGTCCAAGCCTGTGCCATTTCTGATGGATTGCATTGGATCCAAAGCCAAACAGCGCGCCAATAGCAACCACGGATACCAGTTCAGAAATAACATTGTTTTTCATGCAGCCCAGTTTATCGCACGAAGCCGTGGTGCTCATGCGATCTCACATCCTTTTCAAAACCGGACATCCAGGTCTCAATAAAGAGGCCTGGATGTCTGTAACTGACCACTTTCCACCGGGTTCAGTATCTGTAGTTCTCCGCCTTATACGGCCCCTCGACCGGCACGCCGAGATAGTCGGCCTGCTTCGCGGTCAGCGTCGTCAGCTTCACGCCGATCTTATCGAGATGCAGCCTGGCAACCTCCTCGTCGAGCTTCTTGGGCAGCACATAGACGCCAACCTTGTAACTGTCCTTTTTCTCCCAGAGGTCGATCTGCGCCAGTGTCTGGTTGGCGAAGCTATTGCTCATCACAAAGCTCGGATGCCCCGTCGCGCAGCCCAGATTGACCAGCCGCCCCTCGGCCAGCACGAAGATACTATTGCCACCGGGGAAGGTGTAGTAGTCCACCTGCGGCTTGATGTTGAGCTTCACGACGCCCGGCTCCATGTTCAGCCGGTCCATTTGGATCTCGTTGTCGAAGTGGCCGATGTTGCAGACGATCGCCTGGTCCTTCATCTTCTTCATCTGTTCCAGAGTGATGATGTCGGTGTTGCCGGTGCAAGTCACATAGATGTCGCCGCGCCCAAGCGTGTCTTCAACCGTGGTGACCTCGAAGCCCTCCATCGCCGCCTGTAGAGCATTGATGGGGTCGACTTCGGTCGCGATCACCCGCGCGCCCATGCCTCGCAGCGAGTGCGCGCAGCCCTTGCCCACATCGCCGTATCCACAGACAACCGCAACCTTGCCCGCGACCATCACATCGGTTGCACGCTTGATGCCGTCGGCCAGCGACTCGCGGCAGCCATACAAGTTGTCGAATTTCGATTTGGTCACCGAATCATTCACATTAATCGCCGGCACCAGCAGCTTGCCCTGCTCCATCATTTTGTAGAGCCGATGCACGCCGGTCGTGGTCTCCTCCGAAACGCCGCGCCACTCGGCGGCAACCTTGTGCCAATGCTTCGGGTCCTCGGCATGGACTCTTTTCAGCAGGTTCTTGATCACTTGCTCTTCATGGTTCGATGAGGCGCCATTCACCCACGGGTCGCCGTCTTCCAACTCGTATCCCTTGTGGATCAGCAGCGTCACGTCACCGCCGTCATCCACCACCAACTGCGGGCCCTTGCCACCTGTATGGCTGAGCGCTTGCAAGGTACACTCCCAGTAATCCTCCAGCGACTCGCCCTTCCAAGCAAAGACCGGAACCCCCGTCGCCGCAATCGCCGCCGCCGCGTGATCCTGCGTCGAGAAGATGTTGCAGCTTGCCCACCGCACATCGGCTCCCAGGCTGACCAGCGTCTCGATCAGCACAGCCGTCTGAATCGTCATGTGCAGCGAGCCGGTGATCCGCACCCCGGCCAATGGCTTGGCTGCCGCATACTTGTTGCGGATCGACATCAGTCCCGGCATCTCCTGCTCGGCGATGGTGATCTCTTTGCGGCCCCAGCCGGCCAGCGCCATGTCGGCGACTTTGTAGCCAAGGTCCTTCATTTCGGCGGTTGCGGTTGTCATTCCAAATCTCCTTATATCGTCAAATCGTGATATATTGATATGTATCAGAAAACGAATATGGCGTCAATCGTAAAGATCCTCCGCGTCCTAGCCGATCCCAACCGGCTCCGCATTCTGCTGCTTTTGGGAAGCGAGGAACTCTCCGTCGCCGAGTTGCAGGAGATCCTGGTGATGGGCCAAAGCACCATCTCCACACATCTCTCTCAACTGAAGCAGGCCAAGCTAGTCGAAGATCGCCGCACCGGCAAAAGCAACCTCTACCGCCTCGTGAAGCAGGACGCCGTTGTTGCGGGCCTGCTGGCGCAGGCGCGCAAAGAGATTCCCGAGGCCGGTCCCGATCAGACCGCCATGCACAGTGTTCTTAAGAAACGCCAAGACAAGATGCGCGCCTTCTTTGACTCCGTCGCCGGCCGTCTCGGCAAGGACTACGTTCCAGGAAAATCATGGAAGGGCCTGGCCGAGGCTCTGCTGCGGCTGCTGCCGCCGATGGTCATCGCCGATCTCGGAGCCGGCGAAGGCGGCTTTGCCCTGTTGCTTGCCGAGCGCGCCAAAAAAGTCATCGCCGTTGACACCTCAGCCAAGATGATCGAGGTCGGTCGCGAGCAGGCCCTCCGCCATGGCATCAAAAACATCGAATTCCGCCTTGGCGACATGGAAGAAGTGCCCATCCGCGACGCAGGGGTCGATCTGGTCTTTTTCTCGCAGTCGCTCCATCACGCGCTTCACCCTGAGCGCGCCGTCGGCGAAGCGAACAGAATTCTCCGCCCCGGCGGGCGCATTGTCATTCTCGACCTTGCCAAGCATCGCTTTGAAGAGGCGCGCGAACTGTACGCCGACGAGTGGCTCGGTTTCAGCGAATCGGAGTTGGAATCGATGCTCGAAGAGGCTGGCTTCACCGAGGTGCAGACGGCGGTTGTTCATAAAGAACCGGAGACTCCGCAGTTCCAGACCCTGCTGGCGGTGGGCAACAAGCAGAGTTAGGGCTCGAAGCTTTTGCATCTCGATAGAGAACGTGTGCACGACTACAGGCGCTTGCTGAATTCCAGAGCGCTTTCAATGATTCCATTGGTGAGGCTTTCTCCCGCGCTCTTTTTACTGTCTCCTGAGAGCTTTTTTGCCTTCCTCCTGAATCCAATCCGCCCCTTTGCAAATCAACTCCACAGTCGTCGAATTGTCGAAAGGAGGACATTTCGAACCTGGAGCAGAAAAATGAGCAATCTTAAGGGCAAAGTGGCGCTGGTCACCGGCGCATCCAAGGGCATTGGCGCGGCCATAGCCCGTGAGCTGGCGGCGCACGGCGCTGCTGTAGCAGTGAATTATTCAAGCAGCCAGGCTGAGGCTGAGAAGGTCGTTGGCGAGATCAAGGCCGCGGGCGGTAAAGCCATCCCCGTCAAAGCCAACGTGGCCGACCCGAAGTCCATTGAACCGCTCATCGAGACCGTGGCGCGCGAACTCGGCCCCATCAATGTGCTGGTCAACAATGCCGGTGTCTACGAGTTCGGCCCCATCGACACCGTAACGCCCGAGAGCTTTCACAAACAGTTCAATCTGAATGTTCTTGGGCTGATCCTGACGACGCAGTCTGCGCTGCGCCACTTTCACCCTGAGGGTGGAAGCATCATCAATATCGGTTCCGTCGTCGCCTCGGGTATTGCTGCCGCAGCGGTCTACGCGGGCACCAAAGGCGCGGTGAACTCGGTAACCGTCTCGCTTTCAAAGGAACTCGGTCCGAGAAAGATTCGCGTCAACGCGTTGAATCCTGGAATGGTGGAAACTGAAGGGGTGCACGCAGCGGGGTTCTTTGGGAGCGATTTCCAGAAGCAAGCTGAGGCGGAAACTCCGCTCGGTCGGATCGGTCAGCCCAAGGACATTGCCGGTGTCGCCGCGTTTCTCGCCTCGGACGAATCTTACTGGCTCACCGGGCAGACAATCCAAGCCTCCGGCGGAGCCCGCCTGTAACTTGCTGGTCGAGGAGGTCCCCTATTTTGGCGGAGCGACCCACATCCGCAGCTCTCTCGACCGAACAAACCAGAAAGCTCGAGACGATATCAGAAACTCGAAGCGGCGGGTTTGGTTCGTGCCCCCTCCGCTTCGAGCAACTGCCGCTTGCGCTCCACGCCCCAGCGATAGCCCGTCAGCGAGCCGCTGGCGCCGACCACGCGATGGCACGGCACAACCAATGCCACTCGGTTTATCGCGCAGGCGCGGGCCACAGCGCGGGTGGCGTTGGGGTTGCCCAGCTCGCGCGCCAACTGGCTATAGCTCCTCGTCTCGCCGCGAGGAATCGCCCTCAGAGCCTGCCAAACGCGCAGTTGGAAGACCGTTCCGCGCAGATCCAGCTTATCCGCCTCGCTGCGGCTTCGATCCAGATCCGAGCCGTCACGCACGCTCTCGAGCGCCATCTCCACAAGCCGCAACAGCGATGGGTCGCGGCGCAGTGTCGCCAACGGAAACTCCTCGCGGAGGCTGCCCTCGGCCTCCGTCGCCGTGGACCCGAGCGCCAACCAGCATAGGCCCCGCTCAGTCGCTCCCACGACCATCCATCCAAAAGGCGTGCGGGCGGTAGCCCAGCCGATCTCTTCGCCTTTGCCCCCGTTCGCGAAGCGGGAAGGCGTCATGCCCAGTTGCGCCCCTTCATAGCCACGGCTCGACGAACCAAACCCTGCGCTATAGATCGCGTTGGTCACGGATCCTCCTCGTTTGAGCTCTCCGCGCAAGCTTGCCGCCCGCAAAGCGCGCTGATATTGCAACGGGCTTACGCCCGTTGATTGTTTGAAGAGACGCTGCACAGTGAAGGGACTGAGATGGACGAGCTGTCCCAACTCGGCGAGCGATACCGGCCGGTCGAGATGAGCCTCGATGTGTGCTCGAATCTTCTCGAGAGCGCTGCCATCGGAGGCGTTCTCAGGCCTGCAGCGCTTGCAGGGTTTAAAGCCGGCGGCGTGCGCTTCGCCTGCCGATGCAAAGAATCGCACGTTCTTCCGCAGTGGCTGACGGCTTGCGCATCCGGGCCGGCAAAAGACGCCGGTGGTCGTCACTGCATAAAAGAACGCAGCCGTAATATCGCGGCTCAGGAGCTGCCGCCAGGCGTCCTTGGGGTCGATGGCAGCGGCTCTGCCGTCTTGCTGTGTGAGTTGTGTCTTCTTGTCCACGAGGACCATGGTCGCCGATGTGCGCCTTGGCATGCTACCCGATTCTTGCGCGCAATTCCGATTTTCTGAAGGTTGATCCCGCGCTACTCCCCGCTTCGTTCCTCGCGCCTCTTGAGCAACGCCTCCGCCCGCAGCAAATCCTCTTGAGTATCCACTCCGATCGTGTCGCGCGGCGCCTCGGCCACGTAGAGATTCATTCCATTCTCGAGCATCCTTAGTTGCTCCAGCCGCTCCACTTGCTCCAGCGCCGAGGGTGGCAGCCCGGCGAACTTCTCCAGCGCTGCCTTGCGATAGGCATAGATCCCCAAGTGCTTGCGATAGCCGGTAAAGCCTGCACTGTCCAGGACAGGCTCGCGCCCGAGACTACCGTCACGGTCGAAGGGAATCGCCGCCCGCGAAAAGTAGAGCGCACGCCCCTTCAAATCCGTCACCACCTTCACTGCGTTGGGATTGTTGATGTCGCACGGTTGGCAGCGAACGGCCAGCGTGGCGATATCGACCTCCGGCCGGTCCAGGAGCGCAATCATAGGCGGAAAGAACTCCGGCGTCAGCGTTGGCTCGTCGCCCTGGATGTTAACGTAGATCTCGGCCTCAATCACGCGGGCCACTTCCCTTACGCGATCTGAACCGCTGGGACATGCCGACGAGGTTAGCGCTGCGGGAATCCCGCGCTCACGACATGCCCATGCCACCTCGTCCGAGTCGGTAGCCACAACCACAAAGTCCATCAACCCGCTGGCCGTTGCAGCGAGCCACACCCACTCGACCATGGGCCGGCCGGCAATGACACGCAGCACCTTGCGGCTGAGCCGCGTGGAGTTGAGCCGGGCCGGTATGATTCCAGCAATGTGAAAGGTACTCATGCAGCCGAGTTTACACGACCTGTGCGCCGGGATTCATCTGCGGCGGCAGGCCTCCAGCAGGTCTCTCATATTTCTATTCATCTCAGGGTGAATTGCCATCTTCGCGCAATTCGGCAATAGTGGTTCTGGCCGAGCCGGGAGAATCTCTGCATCCGATTGTCTCTACAAGAAATTGAGAGAATTGGACTTGTTCAAAAGGACGCAACCGCATCTCGGCTGGCGGAGGATGTCTGAGGATTGGTATTGAACAGGTTGAAAAGCTGGTGGGCTATCCGTCATCCTTTTGACTCTCATTTATTAGAAGAGTGACTGATTCTAAAGGCGCTATCGTCTAGGGGTTAGGACGTGAGATTGACTTCCGGCAAGAGGCCACAAACCCTCTAAAATCATCCATTTTCCTTAAAATAAGCGACTTATGCCGAGAAATGGTTACAATCATTTTTTGCCTCGAATACACAGAAAATGCTGCTCTTCGACCACTTTTGCAGGCTTTGCTGGTAAATTGTGCCAGGAAACCGGCTTCCAGTTGACAATGGAGGAGCTTCGAGGAACACATGCCGCCAAGGGCGCCTTCCTGCGACAACTGGCAAAGACGAATCTGTAGGGGAGGTCGGCAAATCATCGCAATCTGCCGCGAACCACTCATGCCAAAGCCGATAGCAGACGCCTTGCTCTCGGCCCACAGTTTCGCGCCTAAATCTTGTTCAAAATATTCTGCGCAAGTCCGATGTCGCGGAAGTAGGTTTAGTTTTCGAAGCCGTCGAAAGCTTCATGGACGATGGCCTCAATGAATTCCACTTCATCGTCTGTCAGCTTCTCAAATTCGCCTTCGCGTCGTTTGCAGCATAGCTTACCTTCGCTTAGGCGGATGTCGAATTGAACGATCGCTACCGACCGCAGTTCGATAGCGCAGGCGCGTGCTTTTGGCCAGGCGACTTAGTAGCTGGAACGGAAATGTTATCTTGTGATGAAAAAGCGACGATGTAGTCAACGGGTGCTCTTTTGTCGAAAGATCCCCGGTTCGCTAGGCGAGCTCATCTCGGGGCAAGAACTAGAACCACCATCTCGAGTTTCGAATGTTAGACAAAGCTCCATTTCGACATGCCAATTCTTGACTAATTTCTTCTCTAAGGATTAGAACGTTATGACCTCCCCCTAAACTTCAAATCTCACGACGAATTGCCTTTTTCACTCAATTCAGCGATACTGTTCTTGGCCAAAACTGGAAGCCATTTGCCTGCAAGATGTATCCAAGTGACTGATGATATGTTACTTGACTCAAGACTCTGATGAGCATCTTGAGTGCAAACGGAAATCGCGCATTTGGCATTGGGCCGAGCAGAATGCGGGATTATTAGCAGACTTACTAGTACTATTCAGTCCACCGTTTTTCACTTAAGTAATTGATTGTAAAGGCGCTATCGTCTAGGGGTTAGGACGTGAGATTCTCAATCTTAAAACCCGGG
>CAZGHZ010000095.1:0-16337 GCA_964525655.1 uncultured Occallatibacter sp. | reverse complement strand
TGGTGATGATGCCCTTCTATTACGTCTCGAAGACGCACTCGGTCCCCGGCTATCTGAACCTGCGCTTCGGCGAACACGCCCGCATCCTGGCTGCTGTCTCCTTCGCCACTGAGATGATCCTGATGAGCGGCGTCAATATGTTTGCCATGGCCGTGGTGATGAAGGTCGTTCTGGGCTGGGATATTTCCTTCAGCATTCTGATCTCAGCGGCGGCGGTGGCGATCTACGTCACACTGGGCGGCTTGCGCTCGGCCATCTTCAATGAGGTGATGCAATTCGTGCTGATCTGGGGCGGCGCGCTGCTGGTGCCGATCCTGGGCCTGATCCAGGCCGGCAGCGTCAGCGGGCTCAAGCGGCAGATCATCGCCAATATGCACACCGACAGCTACTTCCACATGTGGCGCGACACCGGCCACTTTGCCTCGAACCCGATGGGCGTCCACTGGACGGGCATTGTGCTCGGCCTGGGCTTTGTCATCAGCTTCGGTTACTGGACCACGGATTTTCTCGTCGTGCAGCGCGTGCTGGCCGCGCATAACCTGAGAGCCGCGCGCATGGCTCCGATCATCGGGTCATACTTCAAGATGGCGGTTCCCTTCATCGTTATTCTGCCCGGCCTGCTCGGCCTGGTGCTATTGCAGAACCCCGACGGCAGCCGCCGCTTGTTGGTGGGCGAGGATGTGGTCAAGTCCTGCGTGGTCAACGAGACCGGCGCAGTGGCCGATGCCAGCGGCTGCACCGCGGCGATGACCACCAGGTCCACACTGCCCGCCGATTACCAACAAAAAGTCCTGACCGGAGCAGCGGGCACCGAACTGCACAGCTATAACGAAGCCCTGCCGCTGATGATGGTGCGCTACATGGGCCCCGGCCTGCTCGGCCTCGGCATCACCGCGCTGATCGCCGGCTTCATGAGCGGCATGGCGGGCAACGTCAGCGCCTTCTCTACCGTCTGGACCTATGACATCTACAAGCCGCTCATCAATAAGAAGGGCTCCGACAGTCACTATGTGCTGGTGGGCCGAATCTCGATTCTGGCAGGCGTCATCGTTTCCGTCGGCGCGGGCTACCTGGTGCAGCACGCACACGGCATCATGGATTACGTGCAGGCGCTCTTCAGCTTCTTCATCGCGCCGCTGCTGGGCGCAATCCTGATGGGGATGTTCTGGAAGCGGGCTACAGCCCCTGCTGGCTTCCTCGGCCTCCTGATCGGCATCGTCTCCTCAGTCAGCATGTTTGTTTACGTCAAGATGAATCCAGCGGGACTGGCAACGATTGCCCTCTCTCCCGATGCCAAACCGATGGCTGAGAATCTCTATCGTGCATGGTGGGCCTTCTGCATCACGACCATCATCATCTTCCTGGTCAGCCTGGTCACCAAGCCCAAGCCGGTCGCGGAGCTGGATGGACTCTGCTACAGTTGCACGGTTCTGGCCAAGGAAGAGCCGGTCCCGTTCTACAAGAACGTCTGGTTGTGGGCATTGCTCGCGGTCTGCATCTTCGCCGCGCTCAACATCATTTTCTGGTAACGCAAGAGATTGCATGGCCGGGTGCGAGCGGGCCTCCCCTCCGGCCGCGGGAAAAAGAAAGGGTAGAAGCTTATGCATGGTTCCGGAATTCCCATCTGGTTTTTTATCGGAGTGCTGCTGGTGATCTATGGTGCGATCATCCTTGGCTATGGCATCTTTGAATTTGCTACCGGATCCTATCCGCCTCTTGTGCAACTGACTGAGCTGCACACTCCCATCTGGTGGGGCGCCTCGTTGCTGGCTCTGGGGTTGCTTTACGTTGTGAAGTTCCGTCCGGGGCGCGACTCGAAGTAGGCGCAGCGGAAGAGTCACCGGGGCTCAAATGATCGATGGGCCCCGGATTTCGGCTGAAGAAGCACGTCAGGCCGTCCTGGCGCGCGAGACGTGAAAACGATTTCCGATGCTGGAATCCCGGAATCAAGGCGGCATTTCCGGGCCCGCAACAGACTGGGTTGATCCGCAAATGCGGAAAGAATCGAAGGAGCAAAGACAATGGCAGAGCAGCGTAAAGTGACATTTGGCGTAGTCGTAGGCAATCGCGGCTTCTTCCCGGACCACCTGGCGAAGACCGGCCGCGAAGAGATTATCAAGGTTCTAGAGGCAGCCGGCGCGAATGTCGTCGTGCTGAGCCCCGAGGAATCCAAGCATGGCGCAGTGGAGACCTACGCGGAGTCGAAGAAGTGCGCCGCGCTCTTCAAGAAACACGCCGATGAGATCGATGGCATCATCATTACTCTGCCCAACTTCGGCGAGGAGCGCGGCATTGTGGATGCCATCCGCCTCTCCGGCCTCAGGGTCCCGGTGCTTGTGCAGGCCACGCCCGACCGCTCAGAAGAGATGACCATCGCCGTTCGCCGCGACAGCTTCTGCGGCAAGATGAGCGCCTGTAACAACCTCATGCAGTACAAGATTCCTTACTCGCTCACCACGCTGCACACCGAGACGCTGACCTCCCCGGAGTTCACCGCCGACCTGGAGTGGTTCACATCCGTCTGCCGCATCGTCAAGGGCCTCAAGAATCTGCGCATCGGCGCCATCGGCGCGCGGCCCGCGGCCTTCAACACTGTTCGCTATTCCGAGCGCCTCTACGAAGGCAGCGGCATTTCCATCGAACCCATTGATCTCTCTGAGATCTTCGGTCGCATCGCCAAGATGAACGACAACGATGACGCCGCGCAAGCCAAGCTGGCCGCCATCAAGAGCTATGTCAGCACTGGCAAGGTTCCCGAGGCAGCGCTGCTCAAGATGGCAAAGCTGGGCGCGGTGATTGACACCTGGATGAAGCAGACCAACTGCACCGTGACAGCCGTGCAGTGCTGGACCTCGTTCGAAGAGTACTTCGGCGTGGTTCCCTGCACCATCATGAGCATGATGTCGAACGATCTGATTCCCTCGGCCTGCGAAGTGGATATTCCCGGCGTTCTCGGAATGTACATGATGACGCTGGCCTCGGGCACGCCGTCTGCGCTGCTCGATTGGAACAACAACTACGGCAGCGATCCCAACAAGTGCGTCTGCTTCCATTGCTCCAACCTGCCCAAGCACTTCTTCGCCGAGCCTCCGACGATGGACTATCAATCGATCATCGCCGGCACCGTTGGCATTGAAAACACATTCGGCACCTGCGTGGGCCGCGTCAAGGCCGGTGTCATGAGCTACGCGCGCTACTCCACCGACGACAACCACGGCATCATCCGCGGCTATACCGGCGCGGGCAAATTCACCAACGATCCTCTGGACACCTTCGGCGGCGCGGGCGTGGCTGAGATTCCGCAACTGCAAAAGCTGCTCAAGTTCATCTGCCGTGAGGGCTTCGAACACCACGTGGCCGCCAACTTCAGCGACGTCTCCAACGCCGTTCACGAAGCGGCGACTCGCTACATGGGCTGGGATTCCTATCACCACGCGGCACCGGAAGACTAACTCGCCGTCACCAATAATGTAGGCAGAAAGTTGCTCCGCCCCGGCCGTATTTCGATTCTTGCGGTCGGGGCCGGATAACGCAGATGCAATCATTTACTACAATTGCAGATCGCTGTTGCGGAGGAAGCAGGGGGTTTTAACCCCCTGAAATTGGGCCAAAGTGACGCGGTCTTCAGGCCCGGACAAGTTCCTCCAAACAGAAATGGAACAGTAGTAAATTGCCGATGTGAAGAAGTTCTCAGGGAGAGAAAGATGGCGATTGTTGCGGGAGTAGACTTTGGCACGCTCAGCGTTCGCGTATCGATCCTCGACAGCGAGCGCGGGCGCTTGTCCACCGCGCTGTCTGAGTATCCGCTCCACCGTATGCGCGAGGATCCGGACTACGCAACGCAAGCGCACGCCGACCACATGAGCGCCTTGACTGCGGCGATGCGCCAGGCCGTGAAAGCCGCCGGTATTGGCGGCGACCAACTGGAAGCCATCGCTCTCGACACCACCGGCTCCAGCGTCATTCCGGTGGACGCCAAGATGCAGCCACTCGACGATTACTATCTCTGGTGCGACCATCGCGCCAAGCGAGAAGCGCACGAGATCACCGAGCTTGCCCACAAAGAGAAGCTGGAAGCGATCGATTGGTGCGGCGGTATCTATTCGCATGAATGGGGCTTTGCCAAGCTGCTGCACTGGCTGCGCCACAATCCGGACAAGCGCAGCCAGTTCGCCACCGCCTTCGAGCACTGTGACATGGTCGCGGCCACATTGTGCGGCATCACCGATCCCAAGCTCGTCAAGCGCAGCGTCTGCGCCATGGGCCACAAGTGGATGTGGAATCCCAAGTGGGATGGCCTGCCACCGCAATCATTTCTATCGAAGCTCGATCCGCTTCTCGACGGCATTCGCGAAAAGCTCGCCGGCGATTACCTCACATCGGACCATCTCGCAGGGCATTTGTCGCCGCACTGGGCCGAAGAGCTTGGAGTGCGCGCCGGTATTCCCATTCCAGTCGGCGCATTCGATGCGCACTGGGATGCGATCGGCGCTGGTTGCCGCGAAGGCGACGTGGTCAACGTCGTCGGCACTTCAACTTGCATTATCGCCATGAGCCCAAAAACGCAACTCATTCCCGGCGTCTGCGGCGTCGTTCCGGGCAGCGTTCATCCCAAGTTCACCGGGATTGAGGCGGGCCTTTCGGCCACCGGCGACATCTTTGAAGCCATCGCGCGCCGTGCCGGAACGAAGGTCGCGGAACTTTCGCGCGGCCTTGAAGCCTATCGCCCAGGCCAGACCGGCCTGCTGCGTCTCACCTGGGACAACGGCGACCGCACCGTGCTGGTGAACCCAGATCTGGGCGGTGTGACCATTGGCTGGAATCTCGTGCACACCGCGCAAGATGAGCTCTTCGCCGCCATCGAGGGCACTGCCTTTCACACCCGCATCATCCTCGAGCGCATGGCCGAATATGGCGTGCCGGTGGACCGCATCATCAACGCCGGCGGCATTCCGCAGAACAACGCCGTGCTCAATCAGGTTTACGCAAATGTGTTGAACAAGCCCGTGCTGGTGCCGGATGGCGTGCCGACCAGCCTCGGATCGGGCATCTTCGCATTGCTCGCCGCCAAAAGGTATTCCACAATCGAAGAGGCGCAGAATAGGGTGTGCCTGAAGAACAAGACCGTTCAACCACAGCCCGCCGCGACGGCCACGTACGAGAGATTGTATCCTCTCTACCGAAAGCTCTATTTCGCGCTTGGTACGGAAAACGCAGAGCCCGCGCGCTTGGGCGATATTTTGCCGGAATTGAAAAAGATCGCAGCGGAGGCCTCCGCTGCCAGAAAGAGTGAATAGCAATGGCAAAGAAAGTCATCGGCATCGACGTAGGCACCGGCGGAACTCGCGCGGTCTTGGTGGACGAAAAGGGCACGCTCCTCGGATCGGCGACGCATGAACATGCGCCGTTTGCCTCGCCGCAAAATGGATGGGCGGAACAGGATCCGCGCGACTGGTGGAGCGCTTGCCGGAAGGCGATCGGCAAGCTCTTCGAGCAGACCGGAGTTACAAAGGATGAGATTATCGCAGTCGGCCTGGCCGGGCAGATGCACGGCGCGGTCCTGCTCGACGAGAACGAAGAAGTTCTTCGCCCTGCGCTGATCTGGTGCGATCAGCGAACCGCGGAAGAGTGCCGCGTGCTCAACGAGACCATCGGCGAGCAGAAGATCGTTGAACTCACTTCAAATCCCGCGCTGCCTAACTTCACGCTGACCAAACTGATGTGGGTTCGCACCCATGAGCCGGAGATCTGGAAGAGATTCCGCTCCTTCCTGCTGCCGAAAGATTACGTCCGCCTGCAGTTGACTGGCGTGCGCGCGATCGATGTCTCCGACGCATCGGGCACATTGCTGCTCGATGTTGCCCATCGCCGCTGGTCGCAGGAGATGGTAGCAGCCACCGAGCTCGATCCCAATTGCCTGCCGGAGGTCTTTGAATCGCCGGATATCGTGGGCAGAATCACTGCGAAAGCTGCCCTCGCTACGGGTCTCGCTGAAGGCACGCCGGTAGTCGCAGGAGCCGGAGATCAGGCTGGCGGCGCCATCGGCATGGGCATCGTCAAGGCCGGCGACGTGAGCGCAACCATTGGAACCTCTGGCGTCGTCTTCGCTGCTACCGATCAGCCTTTCCTCGATCCCAAGGGACGCCTGCACACCTTCTGCCATGCCATTCCGAATCGCTGGCATGTGATGGGCGTGACGCAAGCCGCGGGCCTCTC
Source organism: uncultured Occallatibacter sp. (assembly GCA_964525655.1). Taxonomy (GTDB): domain Bacteria; phylum Acidobacteriota; class Terriglobia; order Terriglobales; family Acidobacteriaceae; genus Telmatobacter. Next base: position 10,121 of record CAZGHZ010000095.1, on the reverse strand, counting down.
TCTACGCTGGGTTCGCGACACCTTCGGAACTATTGGCACTCCCGCCGGCGATCCCTACGACAGTCTCACCAAGGAAGCTTCGGCCATTCCCGCTGGGGCCGACGGCGTGATGTGGGCTCCCTATTTGATGGGCGAGCGGACTCCGCATCTCGACTCCGACGTGCGCGCAGCATTGATTGGCCTCGCCGCCAGCCATGGACGCGGCCATATTATCCGCGCCGTGCTCGAGGGCGTCGCCTTCAGCTTGAAGGATTCGCTGACCATCTTCGCGCAGATCGGCGTGCCGGTGAACGATATTCGCCTCGGCGGAGGCGGCGCGCGCTCACCGCTGTGGAGGCAGATCCAGGCCGACGTCTACGCACAACCCGTCTCGCTGCTCGCGGCGGAAGAGGGTTGCGCCTATGGCTCGGCAGTGCTTGCCGGAGTCGGCGCGGGCATCTGGCCATCGGTCGACGAGGCCTGCGCGCAAATCGTGAAGGTAGCCTCGGTCGTCAATGTCAACAAGACCGATTCAGAGAAGCTGCAGCACCAATACAGCTTTTATCGAGCGATATATCCTGCGCTCAAACAGATTCGTTAGTGAGCCTCGCGGCCGCAGTTTTCTCGCGGCGACTGAGTGGAGAAAGACGATGAGCACAGTACAGCAGATTCCTGGCGTCTCGCAGGCGATTCTGAACGAGATCAGCGTCAAGAAACAGCAACTCGCCGAACTCATGGGCAAGAAAGACCTGACAGGCGTTTTGCTGAGCAGGCATGAGAACGTCGCGTGGGCAACAGCCGGCCATGTGGACATGCGCGTCGTCATTCCCGCCGCAACCGGCAGCGCCGCTGTCTTTGTGCGCAAGGATGGAAAAGCCTTCTATCTGACGACGAACAATGAAGCGCCCAGAATGCACGACGAGGAGTTCGGCGTGTTGCCCTTTGAACCGGTCGTCCTGCCCTGGACCGATGGCGATTTTGTCAAAGCGGCCCGTAGCTTGGCTGGCGAAGGCGCGGTCGGCGCAGACACGCATGAAGCTAGCTGCACAGTCGTCGATCTGGCCGCGCTGCGCAGTCAATTGCAAACCGGCGAGATCGAGCGCTATCGTCTGCTGGGCGCCATGACGGCGCGCGTTGTCGAAGACGTCGTCCTGCATCTTGAGCCAGGAGTGACAGATCACGAGATCAGCGCAATGACCGCTTCACGGCTCATTCAGAAAGCCATCCTTCCTTCCGTGCTGCTGATGGCCACCGATGATCGCATCCTCAAATACAAACATGCTCTTCCGAGAAGCGGGCGCCTCGAGCGCTTCGGAATGGTGAATCTCTGCGCGCGAAAGTGGGGCCTTGTCGTCTCCATAACACGTTTCGTTCATTTCGGGCCTTTGCCGCAGAGTCTTGCCAACGGCTTCGATACCGCCGCAAAGGTCAATGCCGCATTGCTCCATGCCACTCGCGCCGGTGCTACCGCGGCGCAGTTATACGGAGTGGCAAAGGATGCGTATGCAGCGGCGGGGTTTCCTGGTGAGGAACAGTTGCATCACCAGGGCGGAGCTGCCGGTTATGGGGAACGGGAGTGGGTTGCAACGCCGAATGGAACTCAGGTCGTCCTCGACCGTCAAGCCTTCGCGTGGAATCCGTCGGCGCGCGGCGGCAAGGTGGAAGACACGGTCCTGCTCAAGGACGGCGCGATCGAAGTTCTCACCGAGACCTCCGAATTCCCTGCCGTTGAAACTGCCGTTGGCGGCACAAGCTACTATTCCGCGGGAGTGCTGCTGCGATAGCGAGAGCCCGCCGTCCTACTGCTCTGGCGTTGCCGTCTTCGGCCGCGCCGGAGCGCCCTTGGAGTGATCTCCGCTGATCTTGTCCACAAGCCCAGTGTCTGTTGATTTGTTGATGCTGCTGGCCTTATCGAACTCGGCTTTAGCCTCGTCCTTCCTGCCCATTGTCCGGTAAAGCCGCCCCAGCCGCCAGTGGACGTTCACGTCCTCCGGAGCCAGCCGCTCGGCCTCCTTCAGTTCCTTGAGCGCGTCGTCGTTGCGGCCTGCTTCGGCAAAGACAATGCCCAGATCGAGATGAGCCATCTCCCGCCCTGCGTCGATGCGCAGAACATTCTCCAACAGCGGCTGGGCGATCTCCGGATGCTTCAACTCCACCTGCGTATCTCCCAGGTAGAGCATGGCCTCGACGTGATTTGGATTGTTATCGAGCTCGGCCTGAAACTCGCTTGCCGCCTCGTCGTATTGTTTTTGCATCCAGAGCAGATAGCCCAGGCCGTAGTGCGCGTCAGGCTCCTTGGGATTGGCCTTTACCGCGGCACGAAACTGCTGAATGGCGCCGGGGGTGTCTTTCATCTCATCCAGCGCTTCGCCGGCTAGCATGTCGGCCTCCGCCGACTCGGGATTCAGCGTCAGAATCTCGTGATACGTATCCAGCACGCACTTGTACTGTTTGGCCCAGAGGCAACTGTGCGCCAGCGTCAAACGCAGCGGCAGATTCTGCGCATCGCGCTGCGCAGCCTGCTTCAAATATGGAACCGCTTCTGTGAATTCCCCCAGGCCATAGTGCGCCATCCCCACCAGGATGGTCAGCCGCTCGGACTCCGCGGAGCCGGCAGGCTGGCTCTTGAGCAACGGCGCCAGTTCTCTGATGGCCGACTTCAACTGGCCGTCCTTGAAGAGCGCCAGGCCGAGATTCAGCCGCAGGCCGGGAACCGCAGGATTCAGCGCCAGCGCCTTGCGGTAGAGTGGCACGGCCTCCTTGTAATGTTCCTGGCGAGCCTCAAGCAGGCCAAGGTGGGCGTACGGCTCGGCGCCGGATGGATGGGCCTTGAGGACCAGCCGCCACGCGGCTTCCGCTTCGGTATTCTTGCCCTGCTGCTCAAGGGCTAGCGCCAACTGCCTCTGTTGATCTGGCCCGCCCGCCATCTCCCCCACCAGGCGAAGAGGTGCAATCGCCAGGGTCAACGTCAGAATCAGGCAATTCTTCGCTCGCATTGCGCGTCTCACTCTTGCTTCTACTTCAGTTTATTTGAAGCCGGGCGTTCCTTCGCACCAAAAGAAAAGGGGCGCGGCAGGGGATGCCTGCCGCGCCCCGGTTGAGGGTTAGAGGTTAGAAGGTGAACTTGCCGCCCAGTTGCAGGTTGCGAGGATCCTGGGTGCCATTGAGCGCACCGGACTGCGTGTTGATGCCGTTGAACTCGGTGTGGTTAAGCGTGTTGAACGACTCGAACTTGAGCTGGAAGCCAATCTGCTCGTGGATTTGGAAGTTCTTGTAGAGCGACGTGGTGAGGTTAAAGCGGCCGGGGTAGATCAGAGCGTCTTTGCCCCAGTTGCCGAAGCCCAGGTTCGTTCCACCCGCCCATGAAGGGGTGATGTTGTTATCGATCCGGCTTGTGTCGAACCACTGAGAGACCTTCTTGGGGTAGCTCAGCTTGACGCCGGGGTTCGTGGCGTTCGGATGGTTGGTGTAACCGCCGCCCAAACCAACTGGATCGTATGTTTGATTCAAGTTGACCTGATCGGGATCGCCGGTCTGCTTAACAACGGTTCCGGCAATCTGCCATCCGCCAGCGACGGTCTTGAGCAGTCCCTGGCTCTTGTTGAAGATGGGCAGGTTGTAGACGTAGTTGGCGTTGAAAATGTGACGGCGATCGTAGCTGCCCGAACCCTTGTCGTACTTGATGTACCAGGGGTTGTCGATGTTGTTGCGATCCTGAGACTGGATGTCGATGATGTGCGAGTACGTGTAATCGACCTCGCCGCTCAGGCCCCAGCGGTTCTGGATGCGAACTGCCGTCTGGAGGCCGTTGTAGTTGCCGGTGGCGACGTTTTCATCCTGGGAGATGCCTGCGTAGCCAGGGTAACTGCGGTAGGCGTTCATGCCGGCGATGTTTCCGAAAGACAGCGCCTCCTTGGTGGGCTTTCCGGAGGTGGGATCGATGTACTGGTCGCCGCTATAGTTGCCGCTGTTGTCTCCCGACACCTGGCGAGCGTCCATGCAGGTAAACGAAGCCGCTTGCCCGGAGACCGTGGGAGGTTGGGATTTTTGTGAGCATGACCCTGCTGGCATGCCATTGATAATACTCACGAGGCCGCTGTTGGTCGGCATGTCGTTGAGCGCGTTGTTGACGATGTTCTGATGCCATTGGACGTTGCCAACGTACTGGGCAACCCAAACGATCGAGGGCCTGATTTCACGCTGAATGCCGAGCGAGTACATGGCCACCGCAGGAGCCCTGAAGGTCTGGGCAATGCTGTCAGCCCCGCCCGCAAAGATCAGCGAGGTTGGTGCGATCACCGCGCCAGTGGTGTAGTTCGTCCCCGGCGTGCTGAAGTAGGGGTTGCCAATGTTGAGAGAAGGATCGAAGGGCGCGCTGGTGGCGACACCGAAGATGTCGTTGCCCTGCATGCGCTCATAGAAGGTTCCAAAGCCGCCGCGAAGAATGGTCTTTCCATTCCCGAAGAGATCCTGGGAGAAGCCGATGCGGGGTTGCAGTGTCCTGTAGTCGTTGGTGACCACGCCTCTCGGGTAGCCATTTACGCCTGCAAGGTTGATGCCGTTGATGTAGGCGGGAATGCCGGCGTAGGTGTACAGAGTCGGGCTGGTCGAGCTGATGGTTCCGTCGGTGTTCCAGACCGGAGCAGAGCCCGGGCCTGTCTGGTAAGTGGATTGATTAAAGTTGCCAAGGAGGTTCTGGCGCTCCCAGGTGTGCGGCAGGGCGTCATAGCGGATGCCGAGCTGCAAGCTGAAGCGCGGGGTGATGTGCCAATTGTCCTGGGCATAGACCGAGGGAGTGCTGTTGGCGTAGTGACGAATCGGCGCCTGTTGATTCTGGCTGTAGCCGGTGGGGATGCCGAGGAGCACATCCATGAGAGTGTCGCCCGACTGGTTGCCCCAAGAGTAGTTGCCCTGCGCATCGCCGTAGAGCATCTGGTTCTTGGTGTAGCGGTTGTAGCTGAAGCCGAACTTGAACTGATGCTTGCCCTTGGTGTAGGAAACGTCCACCTTGGGAGAAAAGTCCTGGGCCGCATTGTGGTAGGGTTCGGTGGCTGTGTCTTCCGATTGGCCGAGCGTGCTGCCAAAGCCCATGCCGGGCCAGGTCTTCCGTTGGACGGCATAAGCCGTGACAACGGGAGCGACGTTCCAGCCGGAAGGCAGGAAGGTGTTCACTGTGCCGGGGATTGAGCCATTGCCCGGAACGATGTCGGCTCCGTTGCCGTCATAGTTCATTCCGGCTTCAATCAGCAGGTTGGCATTGAGTGTACCGGTCAACTTGATGGTCGCGCTGTGGGCCGGCGAGGAAAGAACACTGGTGAGGGTTCTGTAATCGCATCCGCACCATCCAAGTTCAGGCTGGCCGTAGTTCTGATTCTGCGAGTCGCCGAGGTAGTGAACCAGAAGCGCCCACTTGTCGCTGAAGTTGTAATCGCCGCGGACGACGGTGTCGGTCACACTTTGCGGCAGCGCAACGCTGGCTTCGTTCAAATCTCCAGCGAGGTTTGGCTTGGGAAGAATGCCCGAGGTGAGGTAAAGAACCGCGTTGGGATCGAACAGCGACTGAGGAATCACGTTGTTCGGGAAAGGCTGACCAGGAGTCAGTCCCAGTGGCGCCAACTTCTTGATGTAGTAGTCAGAGGTGGTCGCGACGTTTGGAACCGTCAGGCCGGTGATCTTTGTCGAGGCAGCGTAGCCCGGAAGCACGTATTGGAGACCGGTTACCCCGCCGATAGTCTGAATGTTGGCAGAGCTCGGAACGTCTTTCGGATCGATCGTGCGGGTCTGGTTGCTAGCCACGCCGGAGGTCTTGCGCCACTCCTGGCTGAAGAAGAAGAACGCCTTGTCCTTGTTGGTGTTGTAGGTGTGAGGAATGTAAATCGGGCCGCCCGCATCGAAGCCATAGATGTTGTAATGCGTTGCCGGCCGGGGATTCCCGGATGCATTGTTGAAGTAGGAGTTGGCGTTGTATGCGGTGGCGCGATTTTCTTCCCATCCCGCGCCATGAAAGCTCTTGGTGCCGCTCTTCAGCGAAAGGCTGATGGTGGCGCCGGAGGAGATACCGTAATCCGGAGGATAGTTGGATGTCATCATCTGGAATTCGGCGATGGCTTCCTGCGAAGGCAGAATCTGCATGCCGCCGCCGCCGCCGCGGTCAGCCGATTCGCCGCCGTCGATCAGCCAGATGTTGTGAGCCTCGCGCAGGCCGTTGAATTCGATGCTCCAGTTGGAGCCAAACGCTCCGAGGGAGTTATCGTCCGGCAACTGCGAGCTGACGCCCAGACCGAGAGCAGCAAGAGCCGCAAAATTGCGGTTCGCAGTGGCGATCGAGGTGAGATCTTCCGAGGTGATCAGGGTGCTGATCACGTTGGAGTCGGTCTGCACAGCAAGGGCGTCGGCGACCACGCTGATGGTCTCTGTTTCCTTGCCCAGCGTGAGCTTGACATCGACGCGGAAGGTTCCCGAAACGTTGACCACGATTCCGGTCTGTTGATACGCTTCAAAGCCCTTGGCCGCAACCTTGATGTTGTAGCTGCCGGGGTTCAAGCCGGCGAAGTCGTACAGGCCGGTGGACCCGCTGACGGTTGTACGATCAACACCGGATGCCGGGTCGGTGAGCGTTACATTCGCGCCCGCGACGACCGCTCCGGTCTGGTCGGTTACGATGCCTGTAACGTCTGAGTTGGCCTGCGCGAATGCTCCAACGCACGCCAGCACAAACATCAACGGCAACAGGAAATACCTGTATCTCGCTTGTCTCATGTGACCATCCTTTTCAAAGTTGGTTCTGTTTGTGTTTCGTTCCACGATCGCTTCCCTGTAATCAGGAATGAAGCCAGTTGAACTGCATCGAAAAAACTACCAAAAAAACGAATCAATCTGCTTCAAAATTCCTCAATCCACTTTCACCGCTTATCTGGCCACCCCGCAGTGTCTCTTCTGTCGAGTGCCCCCGGTCTCAAAATGCGCCGGAATGCGGCCTCCTGTCCTGCTTCCGTGCCCTGCCGGAACGACCTTCAGTCAATCCCGGTGGATGCCCGGTTTCGGCCCGTCCGCCTGATCCAAGAAACCTCAATCAAAGCTCCGGACGGCTCCGAATTCTCCGTGGTTTGGAAGAGAAAAAACTCAATTCTCCGCATTTTAGAATTTCCGCGCTCAAACGTTTAAGCTACTCAACCAAGTCGCCCAAACACACAGCAGGAAAAACCCTTTCCACAGAGCCGCGCACATTACACGCCAATACAAACTCATTGTCAAGCGCTTTTTTGCCTTCTGAATAATGCGCGGTTGAACTCCCATATAAAACTTTTATTATCAATCTCTTATCCGCTCGGCACCTTCGGTGAAATTTGAGTCAAATTCAGCTCGAAGCAAGCGATTCAGAGCCGTGGGCGCTTCCACACCATCCGCGGTACACGGGTGCATGACTTGTGAGTGGACGGGTTTTCTACATTGGAGAGATCTTACCCAATTTAAGGGTCATTTTCCCATATTGGGAACTATGAAAAGACGCCCTGCTGGAATGGCCGTTCGCGCCGACATCGAGCGCCGCACCGTGCACCCAGAGACTGGCCCTACGACCGGCTTCAATAGGGCTTCCGCGGCGCATTCGTCGATGGATGGCCTCTGGTGAGCACGTCATGCACCGGTCATCGTCCGTCTCCTCGTAACTGGTTACGCCATTTCATCGATTTGTCGCGGCAGGCAGCTGTCTCAACGGCTGTTGCAAAAGGACGAATGCCTCACCCTCTGCGCAATGAGGTTGCGCTGAAGATAAGGCATTCTTTCTGGTGAGCCAAGGGTTAAAGAATGTAGCTGGGTCTAGGCTGCCTTCACATCGCTTGCCGATCTCACTCGAAAGCGTTTCATCTGGATCGACAAGGTGCGCTCGATCTTCTTGAGATCACCGCGCTCGGCAGGTCCGGCAAAGGTCGAAGCGATGCCATGCGCCGAGGCGCGCCCGGTGCGGCCGACGCGATGAACGAAGTCCTCGGCAACCTTGGGAAGGTCGAAATTGATCACGTGCGCCACGTTGGCCACGTCGATGCCTCGAGCTGCTACGTCGGTCGCCACCAATACCCGGTGACGGCCATCGGAGAAGCTGCGCAGCGCGGCGTTGCGCTGAGCTTGCGAACGGTCGCCGTGAATCTGCGTCGCCGAATGCCCACTGCGAACCAGCCTGCGCGCCACGCGGTCTGCGCCGTGCTTGGTGCGCACGAAGACTAGAAAACTCCCCGTCTCTGCGCCCAGCAGGTGTTCGAGTAACTCCTGCTTCTTGTCCGGCTCGACCTCGAAGGTCCGCAACTCGACATTTTCAGCTGGCTTGAGCACCGAGCCAATTTCGACGCGGACTGGGTTGTTGAGGTATTTGCGTGCCACTTCCTTCACCGCTCCCTCGAGCGTGGCCGAGTAACACAGTGTTTGCCGTACGGCAGGCAGTGTAGTGGCGATGCGCGCAATCGCGGGCTGGAAGCCCATGTCGAGCATCCGGTCGACCTCATCGAGCACGAGGATCTTCACCCCGTCGAGCTTGATCAGCTTGCGCTTGAGGAAGTCCTCAAGGCGTCCGGGTGTCGCAACGATCAGCCGCGCGCCGCGGCGAATGGCATCCAGTTGCGAGCGCTCGGCCAGCCCGCCTACGACCAGGGCAACGGTCTGCGACGAGCTAGTACGGATGGCAAGAAAGGCGAGCTCGACCTGCATGGCCAACTCGCGCGTCGGCAGGCAGATCAGCGCCTGCGCGCCCCTGCCTTCGGTCTTCTGCATCATCTCCACAATCGGTATGAGATAGCCCAGCGTCTTGCCAGTTCCGGTCTGCGCCGTAGCCAACACGTCGCGGCCTTCGAGTGCCGGAGGAATGCAGCCGGCCTGCACCGGTGTGGGAGTTACAAACTTGTTAGCGTCAAGCCGCGCCATCAGGGCGGGCGAAAGAGAAAACTCGGAAAACTGTGTCGTCAAAATTAAGTCATTTCCTTGTGGCTTCCGGAGCCGCAAAAGCGGCCTGCAATCGGAAGCGGACAAAAGAGGCACGCGTGTTCATAAGAAGAGCGCGGGCCTGCGTATCAAATTTGCGTAAGGGAGAACCGAAGAGTCGAGCTAAGACTGGCCCATCGTTGAAGAGGGCCCGGAGCTGCCACACGCTACATCATCGCCAGACGGCACAATGCCGAACGGCACCACGCTCCAGCTTGCTCCCGGCGAATGCGCCTGATCTCATTCAAGGATGCAAAGGCGTTTGGCTTTCAGACCAATGCAAGGTCTGAAGCTTAGTCACCGGGTCTGGAGACTCAAGTGGTCACGCTCCACCCCCAATAAACAAAGACCGTTTCTTGGGGACCTCGGTCTGTAGGGCTTGGGGAAAAGTGTTAGGCGAACCTGCCTTGATTGAGCAAACTGCCTCTCTCGGCCAAATCACTGAGCGCGAATACAGTTTAACACAGTTGGACCTTTGGTCGTAGCACTTCGCCGTAACCTTGCTCTCAGAATGCGGATCGCTCAACCGGCTGAGGTTTGGGGATTGAATTCATCCCTGTGGTCGTCGCGGCGGTGGAAATGTGGGAATCGTCTGTATCGATTTCCCAGATCTGTGGGAAGGGCGGAAAACGCACTCCAACATTTTCGGGTCTTCCATCAACCACAATTTCTTTTGGCCCACTTGCCCGGCCATTGGTACTACGCGCTCACGTGTAGCATTTGGCGAAACACCACCGCCGATAGACTGTCACCTGGACCCGCCCGTTGACCGTAGAGCGAGCGAACAGGTGATGGCCTTCACACCGCAGCTCAGACCGGTTATCTTCTCGAGGGCGTCCGAACCAGGCCTCGCGCGGCCTTTCCCTACTGTGTGCACTCGAGCTTGACCAGCATCCGCTCCACCCAACTGTTAAGCCGCCAGCGGTCCTGTGCCTCAAGCCAAATTTCCTTGCGGGCCACCACAGACCGGCCCATCGCTTCGGGACTCGACTTCACTATGACTTCCAAGTGGGCACATCACCTCGTCCATATCCGCCGCTTTAGTCTCATCTTTAAGGAGAACTGAGTTTGACGAATTCCGTCTGGCCGGAGACAATAGAACCGTTGCATAAGTGCAGAATGTGGGCCTGTGGCGCAGCTGGGAGCGCGCTTCCATGGCATGGAAGAGGTCA
>CAZGHZ010000094.1:0-16720 GCA_964525655.1 uncultured Occallatibacter sp. | reverse complement strand
CGTAGCCGGTCTTCTCGACGGCGCGCTGCACGTTGCCCGCGCCCCAGTCGTAGCCTGCCATGGAGAGATACCAGTCGCCCAGCTGATCGTAAATGAATTTCATGTAGCGAGCGTAGGCACGCGTGGATTTTTCCGGGTCGAAGCGCTCGTCCAAAAATGCATTGCGGACCAGCCCGTAATTGCCTTGGGGCATAAACTGCCACATTCCACCCGCGTGAGAGCGCGCATTGAGGGCGCGCGGATTGAATCCCGACTCAGCCACCGCAAGGTAGATCAGATCCTGCGGCACGCCTTCTTCGCCCATTACCCGCTGAATCATCGCCTTGTATCGGCCGGCCCGCTCAAAGGAGTGCATCAGCGTGTTATGACCTTTCTTGCTGTTGGCGAAAAAGTTGATGAAAACAGCCACGTAGTCGTTGACCACCAGCGGCAGGTCGGAGTTCGTCGTCGCCAGATCGGCCCTGGCCTTGGCTACGATGTTCGGGTCAACTTCGAAGGTAGCCTCCTCGGCAACATCGGCAGGGGTGGGCTCTTCCTTGGGCACAAAGCCGTTGCCGATCTTCAGCGCCTCCATCTCCATCGCGTTGACGCCATCCACGACGTGGTCGAACTCCTCCTGCAACTCTGCGTTACTCCTGATGTCGATGCCGCCCGTCAGCATCAGATCGACGGCGCGATCGAACTCCTGCTTGGCCTCGGGCAGCTTTCCCTTGCGATAGTCTGCCTCGCCCAGAGCGTAGGCGTCCTCGACCTGCTGGACAAGAAGGCGCACTCTCTGCTGCTCAAGCGTAGGCGGCGGCAAAGGGGCTGGCGCGGCGGCCTGCGGGGCGGGGCCACTGGAGGCAATCGCTGTGTTGGTGGAAAGACAAAACGCCGGCAATAAAGCCAGCACAGCGCCGCCGAGAATTCGATACCGAATCTTGCCAATATGCATGTGAGATTTTATTGTCGGGCCACAGAAGGCCTCTTTGCCCTCGGATGAAGCTATGTGAATGATAAGCTATGCCATGGAGGGATGCGCGCTCGATGGCGCGAATTGTCTCTTCCGCCGACCCCTCATGGACGCTCGATTCCTTAGAAATTTTGCAATTATCGCCCACATCGACCACGGCAAGTCGACGCTGAGCGACCGCCTGCTGGAGCTGACCGGCTCAGTGACTGGCCGAGAGATGCAGGCGCAGATCCTCGACGACATGGATCTGGAGCGCGAGCGCGGCATCACCATCAAAGCCCACGCGGTGCGCATGATGTACAAGGCGCACGACGGCAACACCTACCAGCTCAACCTCATCGACACGCCCGGACACGTGGATTTCAGCTACGAAGTCTCGCGTTCTCTGGCCTCTTGCGAGGGGGCGCTGCTGGTGGTCGATGCCTCGCAAGGCGTGGAAGCGCAGACCCTGGCCAATGCCTATCTGGCCATCAACCATGGCCTCGAGATCATTCCCGTCATCAACAAGATCGACCTGCCCTCGGCCGACATCGTGCGCACGCAGGAGGCGATCGAAAAAGCGGTCGGCCTCGACGCAACCGACGCCATCCCGGTGAGCGCCAAGACCGGCCAGGGCGTGGATGAGGTACTTGAAGCCATCGTCCACCGGCTGCCGCCGCCAACAGGCGACCCCGACGCGCCACTGCAGGCGCTGATCTTCGACTCCTGGTTCGACGCCTACCGCGGCGTCATCGTACTGGTGCGCGTAATGCAGGGCACGATGCGCAAGGGCCAGCGCATTCGCCTGATGTCGAATGGCAAATCCTTTGAAGTGGAGTCGATGGGCGTGCTCATGCCCAAGCCCGTCGAAATCGGCGAATTGAAGGCCGGTGAGGTGGGCTTCTTCGCGGCCACCATTAAGACCGTCAGCGACACGAAGATCGGCGATACCGTCACCGAGGATGCAAGGCCAGCAGCAGCGCAGTTGCCCGGCTTTGAAGATATCAAGCCGATGGTCTTCGCCGGCCTCTACACCGTGGACTCACACGAGCATACGTTGCTGCGCGACGCGCTCGAAAAGCTGCGGCTCAACGACTCATCCTTCTTCTTTGAGCCGGAGAGCTCGGCCGCGCTGGGCTTCGGCTTCCGCTGCGGCTTTCTCGGCCTGCTGCACATGGAGATCATCCAGGAGCGGCTGGAGCGCGAATACGAGCTAGACCTGATCACCACAGCCCCCGGCGTGCGCTATCACATCACGCTCACCGATGGCACAGTGCTCGAGGTCGATAATCCCTCGCGCTGGCCCGACCCCACCAACATCGAGAGCATTCGTGAGCCGGTGATCACGGCCAAGATTCTCACCAACGAGGAATATGTGGGCGGGATCTTCAAGCTCGTCGAGGAAAAGCGCGGCAAGCAGGTGAACTTCGAGTACGTCACCTCCAGCCGCGTCCTGCTGACTTATGAATTGCCGCTGAACGAGATCGTGCTCGACTTCTACGACCGGCTCAAATCGATCTCCCGCGGCTATGCGTCGCTGGATTATCAACTTGCCGGCGAATGGGAGTCGCCGATGGTCAAGCTAGACATCCTGGTTTCCGGCGAGCCGGTCGATGCGCTCTCTATAGTTGTCCACCGGGACTTTGCCTACGAACGGGGCAGAGCGCTGGTCTCCAAGATGCGCGAGTTAATTCCCAGGCAGCAGTTCGAGGTTGCAATCCAGGCGGCGATCGGCGCCAAGATCATCTCCCGAGAGACAGTGAGCCCGCTGCGCAAGAACGTGCTGGCCAAGTGCTATGGCGGCGACATCACTCGCAAGCGCAAGTTATTGGAAAAGCAAAAAGAAGGCAAGAAGCGCATGAAGCGCATCGGCAAGGTGGACATCCCTCAGGAGGCCTTCCTGGCAGTGCTGAGAATAGGCGAAGATTCGCAGAAGTAACCAATCTTTTGATGACCTGATTCACATTTTTTTGACCTGATTTTGTGGATAACCCCGATAGGCCCATGAAGCCAGCAGATCTGTCGGTCACTAACCGACTAAAAAGGTCGCCATCCTGATAGTGATTGATAAATAAGGATTTGCATCGTGTACCAGAAAAGAACATCTCTTGGCAAGAGGAAAATTCTGAATTTCTTCACCCGATTCTGGAAAGAAATCCACAATTTTTTCCACACAACAATCGCTCAAAAGAAGGGAAGGCTTGCGTGCCCGGCTGGCGACCTTTGAGCCGAGCTTGCAGGGGGCTCCATAACGGAGCTTCTCAAGAGCCAAAAAGCGATTGCAACCCTAGTGTGCGGCGGGAGCTTTTGGGGCCGGCTTGGCGGGCGCCGATCCAGTCGCGGGCGGGGGCGCAGGAGCTGCGGGCACTCCTGACTTCAGATTGTAGGCGTCGATGATTTCCTTGGTGATGTTGGTCGAGTCGCCGGCGTAAAGCACCGGATTCTGCTCTGGAGAGACATCCAGAACCAGCGTATATCCCCTCTGCTTCGCATAGCTTACAAGAACCTCGTAGACCTTGGGCCCCAAGGTCTTGTAGATTCCCTGCATCTCCGTCTGCAAGTCGCTTTGGGCATCCTTGGCATCGCGGTCAAAGACTCTCTTCTTTTCTCCGATGGCTTTGGTGCGGCTGGCGCGCTCTGCGTCGCTCAATGTGGCGTCGTCGGTCTGCAACTGCTTGGCCAGGGCATCCAGTTCCGCGCTGCGAGTCTTTAGCTGTTCTCGCTTGGGTTCAAACTTCTTCTGCAAGTCGCCAATACTGCGCTGGGCCTCGTTGGTTTGAAACATTGCGTCCTGGAAGGCGATGACGGCGACTTTGGCAGGCGCGGAGGAGGAAGGCGATGTCTGCGCTGCAGAACTCAGGGCCAGACTCGAAGTCAGCAAAACCGAAAATGCAATAAAACGCTTCATTTGAATCAACACCTCGTAAAACATCTGTTACCGAGCCCCCGCGCGGGAGCTCCCATGGGGACGATTGCATTTGAAAGGCCCCGCCGGACGGGGCCTTTGCTGAGCTGTTGAGCTCGATTCTAGTGAGCGGGAGCCTTTGGAGCTGGCTTGACGGGTGCCGATCCAGTTGCCGGCAGTGGAGCCGGTGGAGGAGCGGGCACGCCCGACTTCACATTGTAGGCATCGATCACGGCCTTGGTTATATTGGTGGAATCGCTGGCGTAAAGCACCGGATTCTGCTGCTGGGCCACATCCAGCACCAGCGTGTATCCTTGCTGCTGCGCATAGCTGGCCAGAACGTCGTACACCTTCGAGGCCAGGCCGTTATACATCTCCTGCATCTCGGAGTTCATATCGTTCTGCGCGTCTTCGAGCTCGCGCTGGGCCTGCTTCTTTTTGTCGTCGATGGTCTTGGCGCGGCTGGCGCGCTCCGCATCGCTCAACGTATCGCCCTGAGTCTGCAATTGCTTGGTCAGCTTATCGATCTCGTCGCTGAGAGTCTTGAGCTGGGCCTCCTTGGGCGCGTACTTCTTCTGCAGGTCCGCGAAATTCCGCTGGCCCTCATTGGTTTGAGCTACTGCCACTTGGAAGGCGATGACGGCGATCTTGGCCGGACCGGCAGGCGCCGCGGCAGGAGCAGGCGATGTTTGGGCGGCGGCGCTCAGGGCAAAACCCAAGGCCAGCGTGGAAAGCAGTGCAAGCGAACGCTTCATGTGAGTGTAAAGCTCCTTCGGGATTCCTGATGGCCTGTTCGCGACCCGGCGCGAGGCCAAGGCTGTGCCTCCTGAGAAACCTCACGGTCTTCAATCGGGGCTCTGCGCCGGACGGAGCAAAGGCAGGAAAAGACGCGGACGGAGACGTCAGCAGGAACTAGATGGATTATAGGAGCCGGGGGTGGGAGCGTCAAACAAGCAGGTCGTGAATTCCGCCATTTACAGCGGGAGCGATTTAAGTCTGAGTAAAGATGCAGGCAAAAGCCACGCTTGGCGAGGCCTCTGCCGGTATTGGACGGTCACCGAATCTTCGGCATCAGTGCGCGACTGGAGGCTTGGCAGCGGGCTTGGACTCAGCAGCAGCCGGCGAGGGCGGAGGAGCAGGCACTCCCGACTTCAGGTTGTAGGCGTCAATGATGGATTTGGTGATATCGGTAGAAGGATTCCAATAGAGTACCGTGGGGGCTTGCTGTTGCTGCTGGCTCGAGTCCACCACCAAGGTATATCCCTGCTGCTGCGCATAAGAAGTGAGTAGGTCTCCGACCTTGGATGCCACGCCGCCAAAGACTTCCTGCATCTCCTGCTGGAAGTCGTTTTGTGCGTCCTCGGCGATGCGTTGCGCCTGCTTCTTTTTGTCGTCGATGCTATTGGCGCGGCTGGCGCGCTCCGCATCGCTCAACGTGCCGCCCTGGGTCTGCAACTGCTTTGTCAGCTTGTCGATTTCGTCGCTGAGGGTCTTTAGCTGTTGGCGCTTAGGCTCATACTTTTTCTGCAGGTCGGCATAGTTACGCCGGAATTCGTTGGTTTGGCCAACCGCCGCCTGGAACGCGATGACGGCGATCTTGGCCGGGCCGGCCGGGGCTGACCCGACCGGAGTTTGCGCAGAGGCGGTCAGAACAAAGCCAGAGGTCAAGGTGATTAAAAGTGCGATTTGACATTTCATTCGAGTGGAAAGCTCCTTCGGATTTCCTGCGGGGTCTGTCGGCAACTCGAAGCCAGACAGAGTCCGCGCTTAGAAGGTGGTCGAGACAGTCAGCCGGAAGGTTTTGCGCGGCTCACGAAAGAGATCACGCGCCCCATAGGCCTGAATGGACTCCTGGTAGGTGTAGTCGCCCGCGCCCCCCGGCGGGAAGAGGTCGCGGGTAATCAGTTGCGCGGAACAACTCTCCTTGTTGCCTCCCAGGATGACCGTGTTGCAATAGGGGCTCTCATCGAGCCTCAGCGGGTTGTAGGCAAAGAAGAAGCGGAAGGGCGCATTGATCACCGGCATGATCACCGAAAGCTCGGCGCCAGTGGACATGCGCGGTACAAAGTTGGTGCCGGAGACAGGCCGGATATCTCTCTGGAAGCCTACCTGGGTGCCGGGAATCCCTCCCTGGCATGCGCCGTTGTTGAAGACCGGGCAGCCGTAGAGCGGTGCTGTCAGCGTGGCAAATCCCTGCGGGCTCTGTTTCAACTGGCCTTTGTTGAGAGCCGTGTCGATGCCGAAGTCGTCGAAGAATGAGAAGGTCACCGGGCCGGCGATGGGAATTCTGTACTCGGCGTTGGCAGTGAGACTGGTGTCGCCACCGATCGAGGAGATGCCGTAAACCGGCAGCGCTACCTGAATGCACTGACCCAATTGAGGGTTCGTCGGGTCGCGCGGAACACAACTTCCGTCGGGATTGGTCAGCTGCACGGTGGTGCGATTGGGGACGTAGCCGTAAGGAGTTGCCGCGCGAATGTCGAAGCCCCTCAACTCGTTCTCGCCGCCGGAGTAGAAGCGATTGTTGGGCGGAGCAACTGCGCCTCCATAACCCTGCACATAGCCCAACTGCGCGCGCAGGCCCAGCACATTGCGCCCGTTGGCAGACGGGATCAGGTAGTGCATCGACGTGAAGCGCTTGTAGGCCACCAACGGCGCAATGTAGCGCAGGTTGCCCCAGATGCCGGACGTTTGGAACACGGCCGTGAACTCTTTACCGCTGCGCGGGCGCATCGGGTTATTGATGGTGTTATAGATGTAGCTGAACGAAGCGTAGCTATTGACGATGCCGTCAAGAGCGTTGGAACCCTGAATGCCCGAACGGAAGCTGATGGTCTGGAAGAAGGTCTGCGATGCAGTGGAGAATGCGGTAATCGACGACCTGCTCCACGAATACGTGAAGCCGACTCGCTGAAATGCATGGCGTTTGAGCGGATAGCTGAGCGAGAAGTTTGTGCCGTAGGAGGCCTGGTTGTAGTTCTGCGTCAGCGATTGCTGCGCGGCCGTCAGGTTGGGCGAGAGGCCAGCGGCGGTCGAGAGGGTCTTTGCCGCGTTGAAGTCCTGCTTGTTGTTATAGATCTGAAAGCCCACGTTGAGCGGGCGATTGCGGACGTAGGGCTGGGAGAAGCCGAAGGTGAAGGTACGGCTCACACTGCCCAGATTGCCTTGCAGGCTGAGCGTTTCGCCCAGGCCGAGAAAGTTGTTGGTCTGGTAGTTCACACCCAGAAACGCGCCCGACAATCCGCTCAGGCCGCCATTAAGGCCGATGGAGTTCTTGCCCTTTTCCTTGACCTTCAGCAGCAGGTCCACGGTGCCCGCCTCGGCATCCTGGTGGGCCTCCGAGTCCTGATCCACCTTGAGCGCTTCGAAGTATTCAAGCTGATTGAGCCGCAGCAGGCTGTACTCCCAAAGTTGAGAATTGTAGACCTGCCCTTCCTCCAGCATCAGCTCGCGGCGGATGACCTTGTCGCGCGTGATGGTGTTGCCCTGAAACTCGATGCGCGAGACGTAAAAGGGCTTGCCCTCATCGATGTCGATGCTCAGCGAGACGGTCTTCTTGGCTTCGTCGAAGTGAGGCGTG
This sequence comes from uncultured Occallatibacter sp., assembly GCA_964525655.1. Classification (GTDB taxonomy): domain Bacteria; phylum Acidobacteriota; class Terriglobia; order Terriglobales; family Acidobacteriaceae; genus Telmatobacter. The sequence continues at coordinate 9,304 of CAZGHZ010000094.1, read as the reverse complement.
GGGATGGCGCCGAAGTTGATGTACCCCAGCTGCCCGTATGCCTTCTTAAGGTTCTCCAGGCCCTTGCCGACCAGCGTGGCGTTGAACCAGTCGCCGTCTTTGACGGCGAAGGTGCCACGCAGCGCCTTCTCATTCTTGACCGCCTTGTTGCCGGTGAAGGTGATGGTTCCCAGCCGGTAGCGCGCGCCCTCTTCGATCGGCATGACAATATCGATGCGCTTGCCCTTGTTGGGCCGGAAGGTGAAAAGGTTCAGTCCGCCCTGGTCGCGAATCTGTGTCTTGGGCTCCTCGATCGCGGTGTTGTAGTAGCCCCGGTCGCGGTACGCGAAGCGTACCCTTTCAGTGTCTTCTTCAAGCTTGGTCGCATCGAAGGTCTGTGCAAAGATGTTTTCGAAGATGATCGAATACGGGATGCCGATCGGCTTCAGGTTCTTCATCGAGCGGCGCAGCAGCAGGCCGCTGAGATGCTCGTTGCCGGTGAACTTGATCTGGCCCACCTTCACCGTGGGGCCTTCCTTGATGTTGAAGTTTACCTGCACCGACGCCGGGGGGATCGTCTTGACCTCGGGCTTGATGGTGGCAAACTGATGGCCATGCTCGGAAAGGATGTCCTTGAGCACCGTTACGGCGCGCATCACCTTGGTCGGGTCATACTGGCTTTCGACGGAGAGACCCACCTTCTCCTTCTTGAACCGGTCCAGAATGTCCGAGGTCGAGACAGAGTTGTTTCCTTTGTAATTGATCTCGCGGATCGTGGGCTTCTCGAGAACGACAATGTCCAGAATAATGCCCTTCTCGGTGTCTTCGCGGTCGATGCGCACATTTTCGAAGTACGCGGTGTTCCACAGCGAGTTGATATCGCGCTCGATCGAAACCGGGTCGTAGGTATCGCCAATGTGGGTAAAGAGCCGCGCCAGCACGGTCTCCTTGGGGATGCGGCGGTTGCCGATCACCCGAATCGCCTCGATGGTATCGGGACCCTGGGCCAGGGCCGCGCCAGCGGCGAACATCAGCACCACCGCGAGCAGGGCGCGCGTCCAGCGGCTCGTGGTCCGCAACGTGCGGGTAATTGAGCTGTGCTTCACCGGGCCTGAGCCCTGTGTTGAGCACACGTTCTTGCGCGGTCCATAGTTCGCCATCAGGTTCGGCTTCACGGGAAGAATATCGCCACCCTCATCGCTCAAAAAAATCTGATCCTGCATCAAGGAAAGATCCATTATATTGGACCGTGGCCACCCCGCCCAAACCGCATCTCTCCCAGAAACCTCCCTGCCGCGCTTGCCGCCTTCGGACACGGGCCGGACCCCGTTCGCCCTGGCCGCCATCCCAGGACTCATTGAGACCCAAAACCCAGTCTACCGGACGCAGCCGGGTTGGGAGGGGTGTCGATCCGATGATGGCGAGGGCAGCATTCTTTTTAGACGCCGGCCGGAGGCGCACGGCATCCAACCACCGTAGAGGTCATTGAGTCGTGAACGAAACGCAAGGGACGGTTTATGAGTTTTCGGCGCCTCTGCTGGAGGCGGGTCCTGAGGGACGCCCTGCGAGCCTGAATGTGTTTCGCGGCCAGGTGCTGCTGATCGTCAATACCGCCAGCCGATGCGGCAATACCCCGCAATACGCCGGCCTGGAGCAGCTCTACCGGGCCAACAAGCAGCGCGGTTTTGCGGTGTTGGGCTTCCCCTGCAACCAATTTGGCGGCCAGGAACCGGGTTCGGCGGCAGAGATCGCCTCGTTTTGCGAGCGGAATTATGGCGTCAGCTTTCCCCTCTTCGCAAAGATCGAGGTCAATGGCCCCAAAGCCCACCCACTTTATCAGTTTCTCAAGAAGGCGAAACCTGGGATCTTCGGCACTGAGCGCATCAAATGGAATTTCACGAAGTTCCTGATAGACCGCCAGGGCTGCGTCGTTCGCCGTTACGCTCCCGCAACCCAACCCAAGGCCCTGGCCGCCGCCGTCGCGGGTTTGCTCGACGGCAAATAGGTTTTCCCGGCAGCCCGCTTCTTCCCTGAAATGAACTGCTTCTCGGAAATATCCTCGCCAGACTCCCTCTTTTTCCCCATGATCTTTGACCCCTGCGGTATCCTCTTTTTGTCTGGTCTGCGTCCCGGCCCTTGAGAGCAACCCGATCAGGCCTCTGCGGAAGACCCGGCGAACGGAGGCAGAGGTGCGCCAGAATCTTCCCATGATGCTGATCCGTACAATCGTGGGACTTGTCTTCCTGCTTGAGGGTGCGCTTAAGTTTCTTGAGCCCGCAACGATGGGCGTTGGGCGCTTTGCCGCGATCGGCCTGCCCGTGCCCCATCTGCTGGCTCCGCTGGTGGGAGGCGTCGAGATCGGCTGCGGAGCCGCCATCCTGCTGAACTTCTTCGCCGGCGATGCCGCGATCTTTCTGCTCGTGGTCATCTTTACGGCACTGATCACCACCAAGATACCCATCATGCTGGGCAGGCCGCTGGGCCCATTCTCGCTGCAAAAGCTCAACAACTACGGCTGGCTGACCTTCTTCCACGAGGCGCGGCTCGACCTGAGCATGATCTTCGGCCTGCTGGCCATCGCCATCGATTCTGGCGTGAACATGGGCCGCAAAAGGCGCTGGTACCAGGGCGGAAGCTAGACTCCCGAAGCTCCTCTCATGCTGATATTCGTTTCACCGGTCACCGATCGCTCTTCAGAGGATAGTTCGATCTCCAGGCCCACTTTCATCGAATAGGCTGGTTAGAAGAGCATGGCAATCCCCGCCAAAACCTCCCTCGGTGAGATTCTCCGGCTCTTTCTGCGCCTGGGGCTGACCGCCTTTGGCGGACCGGCCGCGCATATCGGCTTGATGGAACGCGAGGCCGTCGAGCGGCGGGGATGGATGAGCCGCGAAGGCTTTCTCGACCTGGTAGGCGCCTGTAATCTGCTGCCCGGTCCCGGTTCCACGCAGGTTGCCATGGCTCTGGGATATAACCGCGCCGGCTGGCTGGGCCTTATGGTTGCGGGCGCGTGCTTCATCTTGCCCGCCTCGCTGGCCACCCTCGCGCTGGCCTGGGCCTACTTGCGCTTTGGCAGCCTGCCTCAGGCGCAGGGATTGCTCTACGGGATCAAACCCGTAATGATTGCCGTCATCGTCCAGGCCGTGTGGAACCTGGGCAAAACAGCCTTTCGCCGCTGGCCACTGGCATTAGCAGGGCTTATGTGCTTTTGGGCGGCCTTGGCTGGCGTACCTCCGATTGCAGTGCTGTTCGCCTCCGGCGGCCTGGCGCTGCTGGCAGCATGGGCGAGATCACGAACCAGCGCGGCTAAGGGATTTGCCATTCTGCCGGCGACGATCGGCGGCGGTGTGGCGGGAGCAATTAGCGCAACCGGATTGGTCCCGCTCTTTCTGGTCTTTCTCAAGCTGGGAGTGGTCGTCTTTGGCTCGGGCTACGTTCTAGTCGCCTTTCTCAAGGCCGATCTGGTCGACCGGCTGCATTGGGTCACCCAGCCGCAGTTGCTCGACGCCATCACCGCCGGCCAGGTGACGCCGGGGCCGGTCTTCGCCACGGCAACATTTCTAGGCTACCTATTGCATGGATGGGCTGGAGCCGCTATAGCGACCCTGGCGATCTTTCTGCCCTCGTTTCTTATGGCTGGACTGGTCGGCGCGCTGGCCGGGCGAATTCGCAAGTCGAAGCTGGCCGCGGCCTTTCTCGACGGCGTCAATGCCGCCGCCGTGGCCCTGATGGCTGCCGTAGCTCTCTCGCTGGGCCGGGCAACCATTGTCGATGGCTGGACATTGGCGCTGGGACTGGTAAGTGCGGCGCTGCTGCTGCGTTACCGCGTCAACGCCACCTGGCTGATCCTCGGCGGAGCCGCGCTTGGCATTCTCTTGCGCCGGTTTACCTGACATTCCTGGTGCCCCATATCTGGCGCAGTCTTATCGCGCCAGATGTGGGAGACCACGAACCCCAGCCAGCCCCATTTTCCAAGCCCTACCCACTCAATCGAAGCGGTAAGCGCTGATTGCCGCGCCCACCGGCTCATCGGTAAAGATGCGGCTTCCTGGCGCATCTCCGCCCGCGCCTGCCGTCACCATCAGCGGAATCAGGTGCTCCTCGCGGGGATGCGCATAAGCAGCAAAGGGAGCCTCGCGCCAGCGCGTCAGCAGATCATCACGCTCAGCCGCAGGCGACTCGACGGCGTAGGTCAGCCAAGTATCGAAGGCGCGGGCTCTCTCCGGAGTTTCGGGGCGGAAGTAGCCGCGCAGGTTGTGAAAGCTCATTCCGCTGCCCACAATCAGCACCCCTTCGTCGCGCAATGGAGAGAGCGCCCGTCCAGCCGCAAGGTGAAGAGCCGGATCGAGTGAAGCCGCCAGCGAGAGCGAGACCACAGGAATCTTCGCCTCGGGAAAGGCAACCTTGAGCGGCACAAAGACGCCGTGGTCGAAGCCCCGGGTTGCGCTAACCGCCGCAGGCAGCCCTGCCTGTTTCAGCAGTTCCGCCACCCGCTCGGCCAGTTCCGGAGAACCGGGAGCGGGCCAGGTGAGCTGGTAGGTCTGCTCGGGGAAGCCGGAGTAGTCGAAGATCAACTCCGGCCGGGCTGCTGCGCTGGCCGTAAACGCCGGCTCCTCCCAGTGGCCGCTGATGACCAGGATCACCTTGGGCAATTCAGGCAGTGTTGCCGCCACCCCTTCAAGAAATCGTTGTGTAGCCTTCCAGGTATCGGCGGGGCCCCAGGTCCAGTCCATAAAAAAGCAGGGCCCTCCGCCGTGAGGAAGAAAGATTGCGGGCTGGCGTTGTGGGATTGCGGGCATCGGCTGAGCCTCCAAGCATCCCGGCCCGATCTGCCGAGCCGGCGAGAAAGTTGTTCAAACAACTAATCCTTGGATGCGCCAGAGCCGCCCGCGACTCATCCCATCAGTCAATACTCGTCATGCCCGGACAGAGCGTATACGTAAACCAGCATTGCCACGCCGACTAAGGCGGGAATCAGGCCAGCCAGGTAGGGAGCGTCTGGTTCCGAACCCATCATCGCCCGCATAAAGATCACCGATCCCACACCTACAGCGATACAGATAAGGCCGCCGATCTTCATGCCTTCGCGCTTCTTCTGGCTCTCCATATGACTCTGCGTCTTGAGCAGTTCGAGAGCTGCCTTGGCGCCTTCGCCGGAGGCCTCGGCCACGCGCCGGATCGTCTCGGCTTTGTAGAAAGCCTCGCGTTCTTTTTGCTGCTTGTCGAAAAAGGTCACGGTGGGTAGGAAAACCGCAAACAGCGCCACCGCGCCGATGGAGAGAAACACCCACAATCCATTCACCGGGTTATCGAAGATCCCCAAGACCAGATGCACCATAAAATCCTCCTTGTCTACTTGCAGGGGCTTTTGCCCTTACGTCCGGTGGGACCGGAGGCCGGACAAAACGGTTGCATTTTCTTCAGAAACATTCTTGTCTCAATAAAATGCAACCGGACAGCTGGCTTTCCTGTCTTACGGGGTGGAGAATGCTTGTATTGATGGCGACACTCACCAGCGCGCCCCAAAAGAGCTCGGCAGACGATCTGAACGACGTCGCCAGCATGCTGGCCGGAAACGTACAGGCCTTTGAGGGGATCGTCCGCCGTTGGCAGGGACCGCTCGTGAATATGGCCTGGCGCTATTGTCGCGACCGCGCACGTGCCGAGGAGATGGCCCAGGAAGCCTTCATCAGGGCCTGGCGGGGGTTGGCTCAGTGGCGGCGCGAAGGAAGCTTCTCGACTTGGCTCTTCGCGCTGGCGGCTAACGTCTATCGCTCCGAGTTGAAGCGATTCCCGACTGAAACACTGCCGCTGGAGGAAGCACCCGAACCTGCCGGTCCCGCATCGCAACATAATGAACTGGCGGCGCAACTGAGCCACGAAGCAGTGAGACGCGCCGTGTTGGCCCTGCCGCCGCGCTATCGTGAGCCGGTCATTCTGTATTACTTTCATGAGCAGGACGTGGCTGCGGCAGCGAGCAACCTGGGACTGCCCGAAGGAACGGTCAAAGCCCGCCTCTCAAGAGCGCGGGCTCTGCTGCGAAGGCGCTTCCCGCAGCTCGAAGGCGAGGATCTCTCCCATCCCTCGCCGCATAAGCGAAGGATGGGACTCCCACAAATCTCGAATGGTAAGACTGATTCAGAGAATGGAAAGGAGGTCGCAAATTGAAGCCATTCAATACTGTTCGCACCGGGCAAAGTCAAGCCGTGAACCATCGGATCGACTCTGAAATCGAGCACATTCTGGCATCGGAGGAGGAACTGATCCCCTCTTCGGGCTTCATGACCTCGGTGATGGAGCGCGTTCAGGAGGAGGCTGAGATTCCCCCGCCGATCCCATTCCCGTGGAAGCGGTTCATCCCTGGCATTGTGCTTGTCTCGGGGGTCTTCGGATGGGGCGCGGTGGAGCTGGTCCGCGTCGGCCTGCCCGCATTGGGCTCGCTAACGCTCGCCATGCCACTTCTTTCCGCAGCCTACGCGCGATCCTGCGAGTCGGCGGGCTGGGTGGCGTTGGCTTTGGGCGTCTCGCTGGTTTCTTGGCTACTGTCGCGCCGCCTGGCCGGCCGCAGCGGGCTGCTATAAGGCTGAAAGCACGAGAAGAATCGCATTTCGACGGCAAGGCGAATCCGACCCGCCTCGTTTCGGCCGCGATATACTCAGATATCCCCTTTGAGGCGTTTTGTCTCCTGCTTTCGCGGAAGCGCGCACCTACGGGATAACTGCCTTGAGCCACCCCGCCTAATTCAGACGGCAAGTTTGGAGTTCACCTGAGGAAATGAGCTTGACGATCAAGCAAAAGCGCTGGCTCTACGCCCTCTGGCTGCTCTTCATCCTCTCGTTCGCCATCCTCCACGCTCTCAATCTCAGCGCCGACTTTCCCAATCACTCGCCGTGGTTTATGGATTGGGCCAAGTACACCGATGAGGGCTGGTACGGTAATGCCGCCATTCGCGCTCATCTTTTTGGTAACTGGTATCTCGCCGGGGACTTCAACCCGGCGCCAGCCGTGCCTTTGTGGCCATTTCTCGAGTGGGTTCTTTTCTTCTTTACCGGAGTCACGGTGGAGGCGGCACGCGGGCTGGCTGTCGCATTCTTCTTCTGCAATCTACTGTTGAGCTACCTGCTGTTGCGAACAGCGGCACCGCGCTGGGTTGCGCTCACGGCCGTAACGCTGATCGTCACCAGCCCCTTCATCTATTGCTTCAGCCGGCTTGCCATTCTGGAGCCAATGCTGATCGCCCTCACTCTGGCTGCGCTGAACCTCGCCGTCCGTCTGCCCCGTTTTCGGAGGCCGGTGCTGGCTTCCGTAACGATCGGCCTGCTCTTCACGTTGATGATGCTCACCAAGACCACGGCCGTCTTTCTCTTGCCGGCGCTAGGCTGGGCGATTGTTCTGCCTCTTTGGCGTGGACGCAGACTTGCATTGCGTGCCACACTGCTTGCCGCAAGCGCCTCAGCAGTCTCCTTTAGCGCGTGGATGGCGCTGGTCGTCCGTCTTGGCCTCTATGCCGATTATAAATACCTCTTCTTCGTGAACAAATACATCAAGCCCAGCGAATTCTTCTGGCCGCTCGTCAGCTTGTGGTGGTCCTTCCACGGCGGCCTGTGGGCCGGCCGCATTCTGATTCCATTGGCGGGCCTGGTGATCTTGATGGCAATCGCGGTTGCCATTTCTGCCTGGTTCAGGTCAAGTGCCGCGCCAGCCATGCAAAACAGCTGGGCTCGCAACCTGCTGATCGATCCCGTCTTTGGCGCGTCCGTTCTCTCCGTCGCCGGCTATATCCTCTTCATGACTTACCAGAACCACCCCCAGCCCCGTTATTTTGCTGTTGTGGCCGTCTTCTGCTTTTTCATAGTGGCGCAGGGGGCCGGAGCGCTGCTCGGCCAAGCTACCCCGGCCAAAGAATCCGGGCCACGCCTCTCACCGCGACGGCTTCTCGGCTGGGCCATTGTCTCGGTGGCCAGCCTTGCTGCGGCTTTCAGCGGCCTCCAGACCCTGAACTACGCAGCCCATCCCGAGTACACGTTTGTCGACGCGGCACGGCGGCTTACCCAATATATCGATACCCACCCCAACGGAAACCGGCTGCTGGTCTCGATCAGCGGCGACCAGATCACCCTGATGACCCATCTGCCCACCCTCTGCGACGACTTCGGAACCCAGGATCTGGCCGAAAAAATGGCCCGCTACCGGCCCGGCTGGTGGGCTACATGGAACGACATCGATCCTGGCACGTTGGCCGACATCCACCAGCACTTCGCACTCGAGCAGGTGGCCAGCTTCCGCGCCCTCGACGATCCGGAGCGCAACGTGTTGGTTCTATTCAAGCTGCATCCGCTGCCGGGCGGCATGGAGCGCGATCAGGGCGATCAGAATCTGCTGATTCCGTTACCGGGCGACAAGATCGAGATTCCACTCCAGTAAATGAAGAAAACGTGATGGCCTGCCCATTTTGGGACGGTCAATTCAATTCCGGAAGAGCGCGAAATCGGTGTGACTGCAATCACTCGACACTGCTACCTGCGGATGGTAGCCTTCGGATGACTATTCTTGCGGAAAATTCACGTTGTATTTTCCGATTCCGCTTGCGGAAACCATCAGTAACTTCGCTTGAAAAACAGCTTGGGAGGATTTGTGACTGCACAGTATGGGGTGTGTTTCTTACTGGCCGTGAGCGCGCTTTCGCTGCTCGTGGCCTTCAACTTTGCGCGCGCTGAGGCACTTCTGAAGCGTAAGTATAAGACTGTTTCGGCCCTTCTGGGCCTGCTGCTGTTTCCCGCATTCGCCGGCGCACAGGACGCCGCGGGCGGAGGCGAAGCCAGCCTGAAGCTGCCGGATCTATCCACCGTGAGTCATTTCGGCTTGAGCGGACGCGCCCTTCTGATGATCGGTATGCTCTTCTGCGCCGCCGGCCTGCTCTTCGGCCTGACGATCTTCCTGCAGTTGAAAAACCTGCCGGTTCATAAATCGATGCGCGAAATGTCCGAACTGATCTATGAGACCTGCAAAACATATCTGGTCACGCAGGGCAAATTCATTCTTCGGCTCTGGATTTTCATTGCGGTTATTATCTCGATGTACTTCGGCTGGCTGGCGCCAGTGGGAAATGTTGCGGTTACGCTGCCCATCATCTTGGGCTTCAGCCTCGTCGGCATTGCGGGCAGTTATGGGGTTGCGTGGTTCGGCATTCGCGTCAACACCTTTGCGAACTCGCGGGTTGCATTCGCTAGCCTGCGCGGCAAACCCTATCCCTGCTTTGCGATTCCCCTCAAGGCCGGCATGAGCATCGGCATGTTGCTGATCTCGGTCGAGCTGCTCATCATGC
>CAZGHZ010000093.1:0-17496 GCA_964525655.1 uncultured Occallatibacter sp. | reverse complement strand
TGATCAACATCCCGCGCATTGGACAGGAGGTTCTGGTCAGCTTTCTCGACGGCGACCCGGACCGGCCGCTAATCACCGGCCGTGTCTACAACGCGGATCAGATGCCGCCCTATACGCTGCCCGACAACGGCACTCGCTCGACCTTCAAGACGCGCAGTTCCAAAGGCGGTGGTACCGACAACTACAACGAATTGCGCTTCGAGGACAAAACGGGGAGCGAGCAGATCTTTTTACGCGGCGAGAAGGATCTGGACATTCAGATCAAGAACGATGCCCGCGAGCAGATTGGACACGACCGCAGCCTCATAGTAAAGAACGACCAGAAGGAGCAGATCGGCGGCGGTCTGCATCGGCAGATTCAAGGCAGCGAGTTCGATGATGTCTCGGGGGACCTGCACTTGCATGTCGGGGGCGCTCTCAACCAAAAGACCGATGGAACAATTTCAATTGAGGCCGGACAGAATCTGTATGAGAAGTCAGGCCAGAACTACGCGCACCAAGCCGGGCAGATGATTCATCTCAAGGCCGGTATGACGGTGGTGATCGAAGCCGGTACGGAGATCTCTTTACAGGTCGGCAGTAACTTCATCGACATCAACCCGGCCGGCGTCACGATTACCGGAACCATGGTGATGATCAACAGCGGCGGTTCATCCGGTACGGGTTGCGGTTCCAGTCCGGTTTCGCCCACCGCTCCCAAGAGTCCCGACATTGCCGACGATGGATCGAAAGGAACGAAGATGAACTGACGAGGAGTTCTGCGCGGCTCTATGGCTTCGGTTGCTGCAACTCAAACCAAATTGCTAACGTTGGATACCGGTCACTGCCATGAAACAGCTACAGCCCGTGCTCTGGAACAAAGGCACACTGCTGACGCCGCAGCACCTGCAACTGCAGGACAGATACCTCGAGGATAGCCTCACCTTCCGTGTGCAGGCGCTCAAGGTTTTTCCCTGGGGCTTCAGTGAACTGCACGTCGACCAGCCTCTGCTGGGCGAGGGGCAACTTGCGATCTCGCGCGCTGCCGGTATCTTCCCGGACGGCCTGCCCTTTGAGATTCCCGGTCCCGACCAGGCGCCCCCCTCTCGAGCGTTGTCCGAGATCTTCGGTCCCGACGACCGCGCTCTTGATTTCTATCTCACGGTTCCGGATTTCAAGGAAACGGGTCTGAACGTGGCTGGTCCGGGTCGTCAGGCCGGCTCGCGCTATCTGGCCGAGATTGCCACGGTGCGCGATGACAACACCGGAATGACCGAGCAGCCGGTACAGATTGCTCGCAAGAACCTGCGGCTTTTTTCCGAGTTCGAATCGCGCGAAGGTAGTTCGGCCTTGCGCATGGTCCGCATCGAGAAGACGGATACCGGAGGTTTCCGGCTTGGTCCGCGCTTCGTTCCGCCGCTGCTCGATGCCGGCGCCAATGATTTTCTCAGCGGTCTGGTCAATGGACTTCTCGAGATTCTCTCCGCCAAGAGCACGCAGCTCGCCGGCGGACGCCGCCAGCGTAACCAGAGCCTCGCCGACTTCACCAACGCCGACATCGCCAATTTCTGGCTGCTTTACACTGTCAACTCGAATATCCCCGTTCTCAGCCACCTTTTACAGGGGCAGCGCTGCCATCCGCAGGAGCTCTTTGCCACACTCACCAACCTGGGCGCGGCGCTGGCGACCTTTTCCACGACGATCCGTCCGCGCGACCTTCCGCTCTACGATCACACCAACCTCGGCAAGGTCTTCGCTGATCTCGAGGAGAAGCTTCGCATTCTGTTGGAAACCGTCGTTCCATCGAACGTAGTGGCACTCCCTCTCAATCCCGTCAGCAGCACGGTTTACGCCACTGCGATCGATCAAGATAAGTATTTGGCCAATACTCGCATGTATCTGTCGATCTCTGCCGACGCACCGGACGACGCGATCATCCGCCAGGTTCCGCGGCTGGTCAAGATCTGCTCGGCTACTCATATCGATCAACTTGTCAGCAATGCTCTGCCTGGCGTTCAGCTCACTCACCTGCCCACGCCGCCCAGCGCCATTCCCATCAAGGTCAAGCACCAGTACTTCAGCCTGAACCAAGCCGGCGCGGCATGGGAGACAATCGGCCGCAGCCGCAACTTCGCCGCTTATGTACCAGCCGACCTCGCCAATCCGCAAATGGAACTGCTAATCCTGCTGCCGCAGGCGGGAGGTGGGCAATGAGAACGCTGACAAAACCCGTCTGGACCGAGGGAATGTATCTAGGCCCCCATCATTTTCAAAACCAGATCCGCTACTTTGAGGACGCGCTGGATTTCGTCGTGCAGAGTCTTTGGCGCGATGCGGTGGGCTTCGCCGGTTTGCAGGTCGACGGCGACGCTCTGCGCAACGGAACGATGGCACTCGTTCACGCCCGGGGCCTCTTTAGCGACGGTCTTGCCTTCGACATCCCCGGCTCTGACCCCGCGCCCGCGCCGCGCCCCTTCGCTGGACTGTTTTCCCCAGTCGCCGATCATTTGACCATGTATCTTGCCGTCCCGGCTTTGGTACGCGGCGGCCGCAACACGAGCCCCGAGGAGGCGCCCGCCGCAACCCGCTTTACCACCTCAAAGCATCTCGTTCCGGACCAGAACACAGGTCTTGATGAGAAATACATCGAAACCGGCCGGAAGAATCTCCAGATCGTGGCAGAATCGGAACTGAGCGATACGCTGATCTCGCTTCCGCTACTGCGCATTCTGCGAGACGGATCGGGCCGCTTTGAGGCCGATCCGGCCTTCATACCGCCTTGTCTGAATCTCCACGCCAGCCCAGCGTTGGCTGGGATGCTCCGCCGCCTCGTCGATATCCTCACTGAAAAGAGCACCGTCTTCACGCAAGAACAGACGAATCGTAGCGGTGTTTTCCAGGCTGGAATGTCGGCGCGCGACGTGGGCCAGTACTGGTTTTTGCACACTCTCAATTGCAGCATTCCGGCATTGCAAGATTTCCTCGGCTCGCAGCACGGCCATCCCCAGGAACTTTATCGCGAAATGGCTCGGCTGGGAGGCGCGCTCTGCACTTTCGGGCTGGAGACGCATCCACAATCGCTGCCGGTGTACAACCATGGGAATGCAGGTGAATGCTTTGCCGCTCTCGATCTTCATATCCGTCGCCACCTCGAACTGGTCATGCCCTCGAAGGCGATTCGCATCGCACTCAATCCGGTCGAGAGCTTTCTTTGGAATGGCCGTGTGACCGATGAGCGATGCCTGGGTGCAAGCCGATGGATTCTCGAAATCCAATCGCCCATCGGCGACGCCGCCCTGATCGCAAACACGCCCCGGCTTATCAAGATCTGCTCGGCGCGTTTTGTAGTTGAACTGATCAAGCGCGCCTTGCCGGGCCTCGCACTTACACACCTCTCCGTGCCTCCGCCTCAGATTGCCGCGCGTGTCGAGTGCCAGTACTTCTCGATTGAGCGCGTTGGCCCCTGCTGGGAGCACATCGTCCAGACGCGCATCCTGGGCGTTTACGTTCCCGTCGAAATCGCGGCGCCACAGATTTCCATTTTTGTCCTGCGCGACGATTAATCGTGAAGAGCGTGAACGACATGGCCCGGGTCGGTGCGTCCTCGTCGATCCGCTGTGCGGACTGGTAGCGCTGCGTGCCGCGTGGTTGGTGAACCAGTTGACAGCATCTTGCTCACTTGCCCATTGCCGTCGACCCGAAGTCCTGTTCGGAGCCGGAGTCTTCCGGCCACGGAGTCGCATTGGGTCCAGCGGGCGTCGTCGGTTTGTCCATGCCTTGATCCCTCCGTTGCATTGCGGGCAGCATAAATCATTCTGTCGCGCCCGATTTGCCTATTTACCTAAAAAGAATGAGCTTATAATGCGGTTGGACCCTGACCCACCGGACGAATAGACTTAGCGGAGATTCCCGGGGCTCGTCCGGAGAGACCGCAAGTGCTGTCGACGAATGTCGAGCTGCTTTCGCCGGGGGTTCCCTTTGCATCGATCTGGACGTCAACCCGAATTTCAACTTTTGGCCCCGCGGTGGTGTCCCTGCTATGAAGTTTATGTTGCGGGTCGTCCGGTCTGAAGGAATGCATCTTGGCTCCCACCACTTGCAGACGCAGAGCCGATACTGCGAAGACACGCTCTGGCTTCTGAACTCCAATCTTCGCCAGGAGCCCTGGGGGTTTCTCCAATATTCGATCGACGTCGAGGCTCTGCACAACGGGCTCGCCATTCTCAGCTTTTCCTCCGGCATTCCGCCGGGCGACCTGGGCGACGCCACCTTTGACCTCACGATCATCATGGAGACCACCACATGACTGCCGCCCCGGCTTCAACACTGCAAGAGATGAGGGTCAACAGCCTTGCCTTGGCCTTTCAGGAGGTCTTCACGGTCATTCTCCGCACTCGGTTTCTCGACCAACGGGTCGAGAATGCCGATTCCTTCCGCGCCGCTCTGCGCAAGATGATCTCGGCCGCGGTGAAAGACGCCTCGGCGATGGATTACAGCGACGACGCCCCGAAGATGGCCATCTATGCGATGATCGGGTTTCTCGATGAGAGCGTACCGAAATCCAAAGACCCGACCTTTGCCGATTGGGCGCGCCGGCCCTTGCAGGAGGAGATGTTCGGCGGGCGCTTCGCCGGCGAGTACTTCTTCCGCAACGTCGCCGAGCTGATCAATCGTCCCGAATCGCCCGAGGTCGCGGACGTGCTGGAACTGCACGCACTGTGTTTGTTGCTGGGCTATCGAGGCCGCTTCGCCTTTGGGGATGCCTCGGAGATTCACACGATCCTCAACCGAATTCGCGAGAAGATCAATCACATTCGGGGCGCTTATACGCTCTTCCGCCCGTCAGCGACTCCGGCCGCGCCGCCCGCTCTCAAGCGCGATCCGTGGGTGCGCCGGCTGGCGATCGCTACCGCCGTGCTCATTGTGCTCACGCTGCTGGCCTATGCCGGATACGTGATGGTCCTCGGCCAGTCGATGCCCGTGAGCGCGCGCGGCGGCGGTGAATCTCCCGCTACCGTGTTCTCTCAAAGTGCAAGAAGCCACTCGGAGAACCCCCTATGAAACGCGTTCTGATTGGGGTACTGATCTTTGTTCTCTATTTGGCCCTGGTGATTTGGGGAGCGTTTGCGCTGCATCTTGAGGGCACAAAGCTGGTGATCTTCTGCGCGATTCTGGGCCTGCTGGGCGCGCTGACGACGGTCTTTGTTCTCTGGTATCTGCACAAGCTGGACGTCGCCATCGGGCAGTCTGCCGGGCCGGATACACCCGACGCGATCAATCTGAGCACGCTGCTGCGTGAGGCGGATGCAAAGGTGCGCCAAGCCAACCGCGCGGGCGCCAAGTCGCTTGCCGCGCTGCCGCTGATCTATGTGATCGGCGATGAGAATTCGGCCAAAACGCAGACCGTACTCCAGTCGGGCCTCGATCCCGAGCTAATTGCTGGAAACGTTTTCCGCGGCGGAGCCGTCGTTCCCACGCAATTGGCCAATTTCTGGCTGGCCGGCAATTTCTTGCTCGTCGAGGCCGGCGGATCGATGCTGCGCCAGCCCCCGCTATGGTTCAGGCTCGTTAAGGCGACTCTTCCCGCGCGGCTCGGTTCGGTCTTCTCGATGGACCGCCGTACGCCCGCGCGGTCGGTTGTGGTGTGTGTGAGCATCGAGCGGATCATGGCTCCGAATACATCGGAGCAGATTCGGGCCTTGGCTCAGTCTTTGAATGAGCGCCTCTGTCAGCTCTCGCAGACGCTGGGCATCTCGCCGCCCATTTATGTGCTCTTTACCAAGCTGGATAATGTCGCACCTTTTGCCGACTACGTGAACAGGCTCTCGGAGGAGGAGGTCAAGCTTCCCATTGGATCGCTGCTTTCGGTTCTCGCCTCGGGCTCCGGCCTCTATGCGGAGCAGGCGACGGCACAGATCGGCAGCCGCTTTGACCAGCTTCTTTATGCTCTCAGCGAGTTTCGCCTCGACATTCTCGCGAGAGGCGGCGAGTTGCAGGATCTGGCGCGGGCCTACGAGTTTCCCCGCGACCTGAGGAAGCTGCGCGCGGGCCTTGTTTCTTTTCTGGCTGAGGTTGCGCGGCCAAACCAGATCGGTGTCAATCCCTTCCTGCGCGGATTCTTCTTTACAGGTATGCGCGCCCATATTGTCGAAGACGTCCTCGACGTCGGGCCGGCACAAACGCAGCAGCCAGCGCAGCAACAGAGGCAGGGCAGCACGCGGAAGATCGCGGAGTGGGTCTTTTTGCCACATCTCTTCTCAAAGATCCTGCTGGCGGATAAGTCGGCCCTTGAGACCAGCCGCGCCAACACCCGAACCAGCTTTCTCAAGCTGGCTTTGCTGGCCACGGCAAGCGTTATCATTCTGCTGCTGTTGACCTTCTCGACCATTTCGTTCTTTAAGAATCGCGCTCTGGAACAACGCGTCACCATGGCGGTTGCCGTGCCGGTCTCGCCTGTCGCTGGGGGGAGTCTTGCCTCGCAGGGCGATCTGCAAACTC
Organism: uncultured Occallatibacter sp.; assembly: GCA_964525655.1. Classification (GTDB taxonomy): domain Bacteria; phylum Acidobacteriota; class Terriglobia; order Terriglobales; family Acidobacteriaceae; genus Telmatobacter. The sequence goes on along the minus strand of CAZGHZ010000093.1, from coordinate 11,019 downwards.
TGGACAATCTGAGAGCGGTGCTGGAGGAGCTTCGCGGTTATCGCAAGGATGGCGCGCCCATGCTGGACCGCATGGGTCTTTATCGCGGCTATGCACTTTATCCCGTAGCCTGCCAAGCCTATGCGAAGAGATTCAGCAGCCTCTTGCTGACCCCGACTCAGCAAAACACGCTGGCCAAGCTGCGCGCTCTGCCGGCGGCTCCCACTCCGGATTCAGACTACAGCGCAACCTATAAGCCGCTGAAGGCGTACCTGATTACGGCCTCTAATCCCAACCCTGACTCAGCGCAGGATACGCTGGATTTTCTGCCTGCGGCTCTAATGAGTGAATGGGCAGGAACAGCCTCGCCCGATCCCAACCTCGCCCGTCTCGCTCAGACTCAGTTTGCATTCTATGCGAGCCTGCTGGCCGAGCCCTCCTCGTGCATGTCCGGCGCAGGCGGCACAGCGAACGACATCGTTGTCGCGCATGCCCACTTCTACCTCAACGGTTTCCAGGAATTCCAGCACGTCTACCAACGCATGCTGGCCACCGCCAACCACAAGTTTCCGGCATTCGACTTCAACAGCAAGTTCCCCGGCTCGGAACAGTACATCTTCGATAACTATTCGGTGCAGGGCGCGTTCAGCAAAGATGGCTTTGCCTTTATGCAGCATGCGATCCTGCATCCCGATCCCTACTTCCGCGGAGAAGAGTGGGTGCTCGGGCCCTCGTCGGGGCCGCCGATCGATCGCGCGGCGCTTTCAACTCAGTTGAGGCAGGCTTATGTCGCGGACTACATGCAAACCTGGCGCACCTACCTCATCAAGGCGCAGTTTATTCCCTACCGCAGCTTTGCCGACGCGGGCAACAAGCTAGGCGCGCTGGACTCGAACACCTCCGCCCTGCTGGAACTCTTCTCGCTGATCTCGCTTCATACGGGCGTTGCCGTGCCGGAGATCGCGTCGGCCTTCCAAGCGCCGCAGTCCGTCGTTGCGTCCGTCAATCCCGGCGATCGCTTGATTGGCGCATCCAACCAGGGATACATCCAGTCCCTGCACGGACTGGAAGGTGCGATCAAGAATCTCACCCTGAACGCAACCAGCGCCAACGATCCCACCGCAGCCGCGCCGGTGATGCAAGCAGCCCTCGCCGCCGAGCAGACCGCGGAGACCCTGCGCAACAGCTTTGTGCCTGACCCGACGGGCGGCATGGACAAGACGACATTCAATCTTCTTGAAGCGCCGATCGAGTCGGCCATGAACCTGGCTGCCCAGGCGCCCGCCAACGCGGCCGGCGGCGGGGCCAAAGCCTTCTGCGCGCAGATTGCACCGATTCTGGCCAAGTTCCCCTTTAACCCGCAGTCGAATTTGGAAGCCTCGACCGAAGAGGTGGCCCAGGTCTTCGCGCCCGGATCGGGCTCCCTCGCGCGGTTCACCATAACGCTGCGCGCGCTGGTGGCCCAGCGGGGCTCGCAATTTGTGCCTGCGCCAAGCTCGGCGGCGAGCATCAATCCTGCTTTTCTGGGTTCCCTTTCGAACGCGCAAAAAGTCTCGTCAGCACTCTTTGCCGCAGGCGGAAACCAGCCTTCGCTGGATTTCACGTTGAGCGAGGATAAAGGTTCTGGAGCCTCCGATGCGGTACTCAGTATCGATGGCAAGCAGATCAAATCGGGTGGTCAATCGGCCTCGTTCCATTGGGTCTCACGACCCTCGAGCAACATCACCCTGGCCACAAAAAGGAATACCGCCCCGGCGATGACTGGCCCGTGGTCGATCTTTCACTTCAGTTTCTCGGCGCCTCAGGTCGCGCCAAACCGCTTGAAGTTCTCTTTCGGCTTCAACAATCAAACGCCGGAGGTGGTGCTCTTCGACGCCTCTGGCCCCGGAGCGCCACTGCTCAATTCGGAGTTCATGAAAGGACTTCGGTGTGTCTCGAATGTAGCTCGCTAGAGTATTCTCACGGATAGGGTTCGGCTGCGTGAACCCCGATCCTGGCTGTTTTTTGTTTTTTTACGGAGACTATGCCCGAAGAATATACAAACGTGCCTGCGCCACTCGGAACAACCTCAGGAGTGCCGTCAAATTCCGCGCCCGAAGCCATGCAAACTCCCGCCGCGCCTGCGCCCATGCGCATCGTCGCCTCGGCGCTCAGTGATGTGGGCCGCGTTCGGACGAACAACGAAGATGCCTTCGGTTACGATGAGTCGCTGGGCATTTATGTTGTCTGCGACGGCATGGGCGGCATGGCCAGCGGCGAGGTGGCCAGCGCCCATGCGGTGGCAGCTGTGGTGAATAGCTTCGCCGCCTCAGCCGCCTCGGGTGCGCCGGTCAGCACACGGCTTCAAGTGGCCCTCAACGCCGCCAATCAGGATGTGTGGGAGCACGCGCAGATCCCCGAACACCGGGGAATGGGAACTACCGCCGTGGCAGCAGCGCTCGACGGAGACAGGCTCATCCTGGGCAATGTCGGCGACAGCCGTGCATATTTCGTTCAGGACGGCCGCTGCGTACAACTTACGGTCGATCACTCTTATATCAACGAACTCATACGCAACGGCACGCTAACCCCTGAGGCCGCGCAGACCGCCGACCTGAAGGGTATGGAGTCTGTGATTACGCGAGCGGTCGGCGTAGCTCCCGAGCTTCAGCCCGACTTTTACTCGGTCGATCTCAAGCCAGGCGCAGCGGTTCTGCTAGCCACCGACGGCCTCACTCGCTACATGCGTGCGGATGAAATCGCCGCCATACTGGGATCAACGATCTTTGAGTCGGCCTGTGCCAGCCTGATCGACATCGCCAAGCAGCGCGGCGGCCAGGACAACATCACCTGCATCCTGCTGCTCGCTGTCGCCGGCTGATCGGGGCGCGGAGCTTTACCGGAGGCGTGCGCAACGATACAATCTCAAGAGGAAGCCGAAGTAGCTCAGTTGGTAGAGCAGCTGATTCGTAATCAGCAGGTCATCGGTTCAAGTCCGATCTTCGGCTCCATTTAAACACCAAGAAAAGCAACTATAGAGCCTGTAGTGAGAGCATCTTTGAAGTAGTTCTAGAGCGATTTTCTGCCTTCTGTCCTGAATTCCATCCGAGCCTTCGACAAACCTATCGATGCCGTTTCCAGCAAGATCCCCCCTAGATGAGAAGATGGAACGATGAGCCGGATCCGATCAAACCATCCCACCCCCAAAGTCCTAGAGATTGGCGCCAGAATCAGCCGCCGAGCCGCCGACCGGCTGCGTTCAGGTCACCTGTGGGTCTACGCCTCCGACATTGAGGCTCTTGAAGTGCCCGAGGGCGACCCGCCCGCGCTCCTGCCCGTGGCAGACAGCCGCGGGTTGCTCCTGGGAACCGCACTCTACAGCCCGATCTCGCAGATTGCACTGCGGCTGGTTTCGCGCGAAGCCATCGATGAGGCCGTCTGGCTCCAGTTGCTGGAAACCCGCCTCCGCGTGGCCATCGCCCGGCGTAAGACTCTGCTCGGCGATCAAACTGACTCTTGCCGTCTATGCTTCAGCGAAGCAGATGAATTGCCGGGTCTGGTGGCCGATAAGTACGGTGAGTTGGTGATTCTGCAACTGCTGGCCAAGGGCCTGGACTCCGCAGCGGTGCGCGAGAGTTGTGTGCGCGTCCTTCGGGAGACGCTGAATCTGTCAACAATTCTCGAACGACCCGACCCCCGCATTCGTGAGTTGGAAGGGTTGGCCGCGCCCAATCTCACGCCACACTGGGCAGCCGATCCCGCCAATCCTATCACCAGCACGCAGTTCAAACTCAACGGCCTGCTCTTCCATTTCGACGCCAACTCCGGACAGAAGACTGGCGCTTTCCTTGACCAAAGCTCTAACTACGCAGCAACGGCAGAATGGACGCGGAGACTCGGGGCAACCGGTCGCGCGCTCGACGTCTGCTGTTACCAGGGAGGCTTTGCCCTGCACCTGGTCCGGATTTGCGGCCAGGTCACAGGAATTGACGCCTCGCGCGCCTCGCTCGAAATGGCCGAACTCAACTTGAAAGCAAACCGGGCGCAGCTCGGTGCGCAAGTCGAGTGGGTTGAGGGTGACGCATTTCAGATCCTCCGGGACTGGTCGGAGGCGGGCGAGAGCTTCGATACCATCGTTCTCGATCCGCCCGCGTTCGCAAAGAGCCAGCGAGCGGTCGAAGGGGCTCTGCGCGGCTACAAGGAACTGAACCTGAGGGCCCTCAAGATGCTGCGCTCCGGCGGCCTGCTGGTCTCCTGCTCTTGCTCGCACCATGTTAGCTGGGCCGATCTCGAGGGCGCAGTGGCCTCTGCCGCGGCTGATACTCACAGACGTGTACGGCTGCTCGAACGGCGAGGCGCGGCCCCCGACCACCCCGTGGTCCTCAACCTCCCGGAGACCGAGTACCTTAAATGCCTGATGCTGGAAGTCGGGTAGGCCGCGCGAGACTTCATGCGCGCACCACACGGCGATTCGTTTGCCTGGGGCTCAACTGACGGGCCAACCAATCTGCCACTTTCCGAAATTTTGAGCGGCGGGGCGGCTCGGGACAGGCGGGATTGCTGTGAGCCTTGGCAAGGCGAAGCTCGGCCAGTGTGTCTTTGACCATCGCTCGCAGCGACTCGGCCTCAAAGGTGCACGAGCGCAGATACGCCGAAACGGTGAGTCCGGCATCGGCGGCGCGCCGTTGCAGTTGCGCACACTCGGCCTTGCTCAGGCGAATGGTGATGCTGGCAGATTTGAGATTCCTTTCAAATGGCGTGCTCCGGACTCTCTTCGAGTCCTGTTCTTGCGCGGCGGCGCGGTCGGCGGTTGGTTGCGCTACGACCGCAGGAGCATCCCGAGATGGTTCTTCTCGGTCCGCCGGTCTTGGATCGGAGATATATGGGCGCGGCTGAATCGTGGTGCGATAGCGTGCGTGTGCTCTCAGGGCGCGCTCGTAGCTTAGCGTTGCGATGTCGTCCTCGAGGCCATCACTCGATGCAGTTGCGGCGCTGAACCCCGCATGCAAAGACTCGTCGCCTTGAGTCAGAGGTCTTTGCGGGGACGAGGCAAGCGCAGCAAGTAGACCCGCAAAACTGGGAGTGGCGGGGGAGGTGGCAGGTGCGGTCGGCTGCTGCATGAAATTGAGCTTAACGTCCCGACAGTATGCAACCGTGAGCATTGCCCCATGTAAAACGGCGCGCGATTTCAGGAGCGGACGAGCCGCACTGTCTTCCTGAATTGGAACGCCAAGAATCGTTCGCGGATTCAGTGAGAGATCATCGATGGAAGAATTGGAGAGACTCGGATGGATCAGGCAAAACAAGCCTCTGAGAACTCGGGCTCTGGCAGCACACGGCCGGGAAGTCTCAGCAACTGCGTGACCGCCTCAGCCGACATAGGGCGCGCGAAGAGAAAGCCCTGGCCATATCGGCAGCCCATCCCGCGCAGCAAGTGGTATTGTTCGGCGGTTTCAATCCCTTCCGCCACTACATCCATGCTCATTGCCCTCGCCAACTCGATGATGGTTCGAATGATCTGCAACGGTTGATCGCCCTCGCTCATGCGGCAAACAAAGGAGCGGTCGATCTTCAGAACGTCAAAAGGGAAAGAATGCAGATTGCTAAGCGAGCTGTAGCCGGTGCCAAAGTCATCCATGAGCAATGAAACGCCCAGTCTGCGCAGGCTGCCCAGCACGTCGAGGGCAGTGTGCACACTCGTAACGAGACTGGATTCAGTCATCTCCAGCCCAAGCTGACGGCTGGAGATGCCTGATTGAATCAGGAGGGCCTCAACGTGATCTGCCAGCCCCTCGCGGGAGAACTGGCGGGCCGAGAGGTTGACGCCGACCCGCAACGAGATGAGGCGCGGGTCTTCATGGCACCACTTCTGAATCTGGCTGCAAGCCTCGGAAAGCCCCCAGTCGCCGATGGGCAGGATCAAGCCACTCTCTTCGGCCTGCGGAATGAAGTTCATTGGCGGAATCACTCCCCGCTCAGGGTGAATCCAGCGGATCAGTGCCTCAAGACCGACGATTTGACGCGTCGCGAGTTCAATCTCCGGCTGGTAGTAAAGCACAAATTGGCGTTGGTCGAGCGCCTGACGCAGATCGGCGTTGCTTGGCCAGCCTCCGTCATTGCCCTCGAAGGGTTGGGATCGCCGCGGTCCAGGCCTGTTAATGCTGAGGCTTTTGCGCAGCTTGCGCAGTTCCAACTGGCTGGAAACCAGATCGGCCAGGCTCTCAAGGATGCGAATAGACTCCGGCGGCATCATCGGGCGAGGTTTAATGTGCAGAATCGTCAGAGCGCCGATGATCCGCCCACCGGTAGAGCGCACCGGAACGCTGGCGAAGCCCGCAGCGGCCAGTTGCCTGAGACGCGGCATCAGAGCTTCGTGTCGAGGATGATTCGCAGCATCCGGCACAATCACTGGCCCGTCTTCTTCGAGAACCATGTCAAAGAAGGAGTGCTGCCGCGGAAGCTCTCGGGCAACCTGGCGCCAGATTGACTTCATCCAAACACGGCTCTCGTCGGCAAAACCGAGCCCGGCCGAATCGGCCTGGAAGTATTCGGCGGCAAGCCGGGTGATGGCGTCATAGGCCGGCTCGGGTGGGGTATCTAGAATCTCGGTTGAATTCAACGCGGCCAGCCGCTCTACTTCTTGCCGTCTGTCGATTCCGCCCGTCTCCAGATCGCCAATCTCGACTTTGTCAATCTCCACTTCGATTCGTGGCATCTTGACTCCTGCCTTCGCGGCGCATTGGCAGACGGATCGCGGCAGGCGGTAACCACCCCCAGCGCTTCAGGCTGCGGAAAGAGAGAGGCACGGCCATCCCTGCCGGTTCAACACAGGACTTGTTCGGCCGGGAAAGACTGGAGAACCCCCCGAGAACGATGTGTTCAGGTCTCTTCCCTGTCATTATCGGAGAGGATGTCTCAGGGCATGAGGTTACCGTGGAACACATTTGGCGAGTACCCGGCTTGCGAATCCTGAGTCATTTTGGGGAGGCGGGCTGACCCGTTTCAGTCCAAAGGAAGCTGAGCTGGTCGGCGTCGTCGTCGATCTGCTGCTCAACGCCAACCCCAGCGGAGTGGCCGCCTGCAAGACTCGAATGCAGCAGAATGGGCCGATGGCTTGAAGAAGCCGCTTGCAAGAGAGCCGTCATCTTGCGGGCGTGAAGCGGGTCTACGCGGGTGTCGTTGTCTCCGGTAAAGAACATGACCGCGGGATACGCCGTACCGGCCTTGACATTGTGGTAAGGCGAATACTTGAGCAGATAGAAGAACTGCTGTTCGTTGTCTGAGGAACCATATTCGGTCTTCCAGTAGGAGCCCACGAGGAACTTCTGGTAGCGCAGCATGTCCAGCAGCGGATAGCCGCACCAGACAGCAGAAAACAGATCCGGACGCTGGGTGATCGAGGCGCCCATCAGCAGCCCGCCATTGGAGCGGCCCGTGATGGCAAAGTGCGCAGCCGACGTGTATTTGTTGGCGATCAGATACTCGGCCGCAGCAAACCAGTCGTCGAAGACATTCTGTTTCTTTTCGAATATGCCCTGCTCATGCCAGCTCTCGCCATACTCGCCGCCGCCGCGCAAGTTGGGCATGGCGAACCATCCGCCCTGCTCCAGCCACCAGGCGAATGCCGGACTCCAGTTGGGCGTCTCACCGACGTTGAAGCCGCCGTAGCCGGTCATCAGCAGCCGCTCGCTTCCATCCTGCTTCAGTCCTTTCTTGCCGGCTATGAATATCGGAACCTGCGTCCCGTCCTTCGACTTGAAGAAGACCTGTTTCAACTCGAACTGGCTCATATCGAATGGGATCTTCGGCTGCGCAAAGACCTCTCTCTTGCCCGTCAATGTATCCAAGCGGTAGAGCGTGGGCGGCTGGATGAACGACTGGAAGCTGAAGAACCCGTAGCGGTCGCTGGGGTGTCCCTCGACGCTTGAGGCCGACCCGATGCCGTCGTAGTCGATCTTGCCGGAGGGTTTGCCATCGAGCGTGTAGGCCGTAGTTTCCGACTGAACGTCTCGGAGCCGCTCGACGTAGAGTTTGCCGCCGACGATCGAGAATTCCTCGATCACATCCGGCCCCTCGGGCACGATGGTTTTCCAGGCATCGGGCAGGATGCCGGGATCGCCTCTCAGAATCTGTCCCTTCTGCGCCTGATAATCGGTCTTCACATACCACGCGCCTCTGGCGTAGATCGCATCGAAGCGCGAATCCAGCCCCCAGACCAGAATCTCGAAGAACGAACCCGGCTTGGTCAGATTGCGAAAGACAATATCCACGCGCCGCGCCGGCACGCCGCGATCGATCTCGACGACAAGGTAGCGGCCATCGTCGGTCACATCGGCGCTGAGCAGATCATTTGCGCCCAGCTCCTCGCCGTGAAACTCGCGTCCGAAGATCATTTTGTCTTGCGATACTCGCGAGCCCAGCTGGTGCTGAAAGAGCAACGTCCCCACCTTGTCGTGGCGCGTGTAGTAGAGGCTGGCCCCGTCCGGAGCGAATGTCACGCTACCGTATCGGGCGCTAGGCAGCTCATCCTCCAGCGTCTTCTTGGTCTTCAAATTCAGCAGGTGAATGCTCATCTCATCGGCGCCGCCCTGGCGCAACCGGTAGGCGATGAGGTTGCCGTTGCGCGAAACATCCGCTAGGCTCACCGATGCATTCACATCCCGGCTCAGGGCGGCAGGGTCGATCAGCCGCTCGTCTTTGCCCGTCCAGCCGCGCCGGATATAGATGGATGCCTGCTCCTCGCCCGCCAGCCGCTTGGTGAAGAAGTAACCCCCGGCACGCTCGATCGGCAGCGACCACTGCGAGACTCGCTCCAGGTCATCCAGGTCGTCCACGAGTTGCGGCCGAATGCGCGCCTGCTTCAGGTAGCGCCCAGTGTAGGCATTTTCTGCGTCGATGAACTCGCGCGTATCGAGGCTCTTCGCGTCCTCCAACCAGCGATAGCTGTCGGGAATCTTCGTTCCGAAGTAATCGTCGGCGACGGGGTTGGCCTCGGCTGCCGGCGGAGCAGGCAGAGTGATGCCCTCGCGGCCATGAATCGTCTGCGCAGGCCCGCTCATACCAACTGCCGCTCCCAGCACCACTACAGTGCCAAGCCTCCTTATCATGCAAAGCCTCATGGGGACAGAATACTCGGAGTACCGGCGGGTGCGCCTCACAGCTTTTCCGGGTTGCTTCTGCAAATCCGCGTGAAGGAGGCCGGTCGTCAGGCCCTCAGTCTTGAGCGCGTGGCTGGAACAAGGGGCGAAACGCGGAGCGGACCTGATAGGCCGTCAACAGCCACAGGAGCGTCGCAAATGCCCCCATTCCTATGCCCTTCGGCGCCATCAGGATGTGAAAGAGAAGGATGTTGAAAAGCACGGGTCCGAGCAGAACCAGGCCCAGCGGGACATAACGGTTAATGAGGAAGAGAATTGCCGAGACGACCATGATTGCGCCCACCACGTAAAAGTAGTGTGCCGCAAACAGGGCGGCAGAGAACTGCCCGGCCAAGCCCGCCGGCATCGGCCCCATGGGAATGAAATTCAAAAACATATTGGAGCCGAAGACAAGAAACATCAGGCCCAAAAGGTAGCGAGCAATAGTCGCGGCAATCTTCATGACGTTCTCCTTCATTTGGTGTGAATTCGCACTGAGGTGTATTCGGGTATGAGCCGCGCCGGGTGAACGGGGCCAGAGTTCCGGTAAACAGGCTCCGCGAGGTAGGAAAAAACCTCTCCGCAAGGAGTGGATGGGTTTCTATCGCCTGTAGATTCAAAGGATTTGTCTGCCGGCCCTTGAAGTTGGCGGTAAACTGCGATCAGTTGAGGGAGTAGTTCGCCATGAGGCCGTCTGAGGTTTTGTCAAAGCACCGGGAGACGATCCGCCAGCTTGTGCTTGAGGCGGGCATGGCAAACCCGCGGGTCTTCGGCTCGGTGCTGCATGGCGACGAACAACGTAAAAGAAGGTTTGCGAATGTTCCTTTTAAACCAGACAATTTCCATCCTCCCATAATCAGTTTGCTGTCGAATCCAAGGCTAAACCCACCATTCGGGTTTGAGTAGGCCCTCCATTGACTTAGGCGATCCCCAGGTCTAGTCTCGCCCTCAACTTGAGCCGAAGCATCGTCTGTAAATGATGCAACGAAAACCTCGGGGATCTTTTTATTCTGTCTTAGCTTGCGAAGACTTTTCTTTCGCTCTTCATCAAGTAAAGGAAATATATTATTCAATATTTGGTCTTCGAATTCTGGACTCAATGCGAATGCAGAGGAGAAAAGGAAGGCTGCTGAACGGCTCGGTAATTGGGGGTTTAGAATTCTTTCTCAAGTTCCTGATAGTCGAATGATCCACTTCCGAAAAGAATCTCGCAGAGAACCAAATCCATCCGAATGTGAACTCATCGGAAGATATTCAGAAACATATGCTCTCGGTATTGTTGATGCAAAGTATTTCATCGAGGAGGCAGCCCGTTTTAAGGACATGGCGTTATCAGAAGAGTGTGAATGGCGAATCGTGATTCATGCCGACCGTGAGAATCTTATGGATGCGCATTGTTCTGGTCATAGTTCACCAATCGTTCAATTTCGACAGGGAAAGTATGGAATAACACCATATATAGACCTCCCTTTGCGACTTACTACGCCGGAATCTCCCTTACGAAGGATCATTTTTGGACCATCGCCAAACGAAAAGGAAACAGTGGAGGGAGTCAAACGAATGCTTGAAAGCAAAGGTATCAAAGTCAAAACTGATGAATCTCCAGAGGGTGTAGAAGTAGTTTCTTCCAAGATCCCATATCGCAACTGGTAAAACCACGAACCTCATGCGAGCGAATAGCGAGCGATTGGCCGCACCGCAGATTCACCGCGCGCTTTCGATCTGGCGGCTGATCCAGCGGCTGAGGCTCACACCCTCGACCGCTGCGCGCATCACTGCCTTGCGGTGTAACTCAGGATCGGTGCGCACCAGTATCTTTCCGTTGAAGGGGCGGTCGGGCTGCTGGCCGGTCTCGGAGCATAACTGCAAATAGCTGTCGATGCTCTCGCGGAAGGCGCGCTCCAACTCCGTGGCCGTTCTCCCT
>CAZGHZ010000092.1:0-18069 GCA_964525655.1 uncultured Occallatibacter sp. | reverse complement strand
AATACGCACGCTGGATGTATGACTGGGAGACGCGGCTGACGACGCGCGACGAGAACCGCGTGGTGCGTCCGCTGGAGTGGGGCTTTGAGTGGATCGAGCCATTTCTCCGCAAGCACGGCTTCAACGAGGCATTGCCGGGCCCTGAGGTTGCCGGCGACGAATCAGCCGCCGAGGCCGCCATGGTCCGCATCAACCAGTTCCTCATCCGCCACAGCGACGCCTTCTTTGGCTACAAGAAACCAACCGACTATCGCATCGAAGAGCGGCACCCGGAGCTGTTTCCCACCAATGTTCGCCCCGAGACACTGGCCAAAGACGCGGCGATGAAGCGGCAGGCCGCCGAGGGAAAGCTGGCGAAAGCTCAATATCTGCGCTTCACCTCGCCGGAGCGGTCGCCCTATCCCGAGAACGACTTGGTTAACGCACGCTGGTATCCTGCGCCCGCGCACAAGGACCCGGCACGGCCCAAGCAAGCGATCGTGGTGCTGCCGCAGTGGAACTCCGACGGCCTTGGCCACAACTCGCTTTGCGAGATCTTTAACCGGATGGGTATCTCGGCACTGCGCCTCTCGATGCCCTACCACGACATTCGCCGTCCGGCAGAGTTGGAGCGCTCAGACTATGCGGTGAGCGCCAACATCGGCCGCACGCTCTCAGCCTGCCGACAGGCGGTGGTCGACATTCGCTGCTGCCTCGATTGGCTTGAGGCGCAGGGCTACGAGCACTTCGGCGTGCTGGGAACCAGTCTCGGCTCCTGCTACGCCTTCCTCGCAAGTGCGCACGATCCGCGCCTTCGAGTAAATGCCTTCAATCATGCCTCGACGGCCTTCGGAGATGTAACATGGGCGGGCCAAAGCACCCGGCATGTGAAGCAGGCGTTGGCCGAGGCTGGGCTCACCCAGGACCGAGTCCGCGAATTGTGGGCTGCTGCCAGCCCGTGTTACTACTTCGACAAGATCGCCGGCCAAGAGGCTGCCGGAGACAAGAAGAAGGTGCTCGTGGTCTACGCCGACTATGACCTGACCTTCCCCAAAGAGTATTCGCTGAAGGTGGTCGAGGCCTTCGGCAAATCGGGCCTGAGCTTTGAGTCGCGCGTACTGCCCTGTGGCCACTACACCACCGGAGAGACGCCTTACAAGTTCATCGACGGCTGGTATCTGGGCTGGTTCGTCTATCGCGCATTCAAGGCTCTGCGCGAAGCGAAGGCCGCTGACCGAAGCGCCGTTGGTTTCAAGGTACCCGAGGCCGAGGAAGAGCTCGCCGGTCGATGACTTTTCGTATTCCCTGCGACTTCTGGACCGCCTGTTGAATAGTAAAGAGTTGCGGAATGAAGTGGATAACCGAATAACAGCAACACGCTTGATCGCGCCAGCCCATGCCACGAGGCAGATCAAGCATGAAGAATGCGACTGAAAACATGAACGTCAGCACGGATTGAGCTTGGCTATTCGGCGTGAAAGACTACATCGAAGAGCAACAGGCTGACGGTGGTGAAGATAATGTCGTAGCCCACCAGGAGCTTGATCCAGAGGGTGGGGTCGCTCTCGCCGGTGAGGATTGCCCCGGTGGCCTGCACCATGGCCAGCAGAGCCGGAATGAAGATGGGAAAGAGAATCAGCGAAAGCAGCAGTTCGCGGTTGCGGCTGCGGATCGAGAGCGCGGCGAAGAAGACACCGTTCGCAACCAGCGCCCATGTCCCGAGCGGCAGCACTAAGGCCAGCAGCCAGGCCTGGCCCACGATGTGCAAGTTATAAAAGATGAAGAAGAAGGGTGCCAGCACCACCTGAACAATCGAAACGAAAAGAAAGTTCGCAACAACCTTCGCAAGATAGAGCTCGGCGCCGGGCGCGGGGACCATGCGCTGCGCATCCATGACCTGATGGCGGATCTCGCGGGCCCAGGCCTGGTTGAGGGCGCTTACCGAGGCGAACATCGTGGCCACGCAGAGGACGCCGCCGGCGATCTGCTGAGAGAAGGCTCCGCGCGGGTCGAAGGCGATCGAGAAGAGCACAACGACCAGCCCGGAGAAGAAGAGCATGGAGATGATGGCGTCGAGAGAGCGCCACTCGATGCGCAGATCCTTGATGAGGTGGGTCCAGAGGGCGCGGGTCATTCGAGATGGCCCTCGGGGGTGGAATCGTTGGGTTCGTCGTTTCCCACCCGTTCGCCAATGGCGCGAAAGGATGGGGCACCCAGTGTCTTATCCTTCGTCAGGTCGGCGGCCTGGGCCTCGGCGGCGCGGATGTAGTCGTCGGGCGAGAGGATGAGCTGAGTGCCGCGCGTACCGGCGGAGACGCTGATCTTGTCGAAGAGAATCGCGGTTTCATCGACGAAGACGGGGTAAGCCTTCTTTGCGCCGAAGACGGTAACGCCGCCGCGGATATAGCCGGTTAGTGGCTGCACCTCTTTGAGGGGAACCATCTCGGCCTTGCGCAGACCGGCGGCGCGGGCCAGCTTTTTGAAGTCCAGCTCGGCGTCGCCGGGGATGACGGCGAAGACGTACAAGTTCGGTCCGCCAGTTGACCACCCCAGCGACGAAGACCTGTCGCTGGGGACCCCGGTGGTCAGCAGGGTCTTGAAGACCTGCTCGGGCGGCATGTTGATCTTTTTGGCCACGGTGATCGCGGTAAGATCGTCCAGATCGACCTCGTACTCACGGAGCTCGAAGAGAATGCCGAGGGATTCGAGGAAGCGCGCGCCGTTGGTCTTCATCGAGTGGGGCTCCCAGGCTCAAGTGAAGCGACGCGCCCTGCGTGGAGGGTGAGCACCCAGTCGGCGATGGGGGCGGCGAGCTCGCGCTGGTGGGTGGTCAGGACGATCGTCCGGTTGCTCTGGCGGAAGCCGGCCAGCAGCTCGACCATCTGGCGGGCGCTTTCGACGTCCATATTGGAGAAGGGCTCGTCGAGCAGGAGCAGTTCGGGCACTGAGAGCAGGACGCGGGCCAGCGAGGTGCGCTGCCTCATGCCTTGCGAATAGTGGCCGAGCGGGCGATTCAACTCGGGGTCCAGGCCGACTTGCCGCAGAGCCTCGGCGGGAGCAAGACAGGCGCGGCCCCCTCCTTGCCGATTCTGATAGAGCCTGGCGAAGTAGCGCAGGTTTTCCTGGGCCGACAGCTCGTCGTAGAGCATGGGCGCGTGACTCATGTAGCCGATGCGTTCGCGGGCCTCGTGGGGCTCGTCTTCGCCAAAGACTGTGACCTTGCCGAAGCTGGGGCGGAGCAGGCCGGCGAGGATGCGAAGGAGGGTAGACTTGCCCGCGCCGTTTTCGCCGAGCAGGACGTAGCATCGGCCCGGCTCGAAGTCGACCGAGACCTGGCGCAACGCGGCGAAGGAGCCGAAGAGCCGGGAGACCTGGTCGAGGCGCGCGCAGAGCGGGGCGGCTGCTGCGGTTGAGCCTGAGTTTGCTGGTGCATTAGGGTGCATTGGCGATGATCCGCTTCACAGTGGCTTTTCTCTCCTTTAGATTTAGATAAAGCGATAGCGGAAAAAACGCCGCTATGAGTGCGTAAATTGGTATGAACAGATATGCACCGTCAGCACCCAGCCACGTAATCCTCCAGTGAAGGTACTTTTTGGCGAGGGCCAGTATGAAAGTGGCACTGAACATTACGAGGATGAGCGAATTCAAGACACCGAGAATCTTTCGATATCCAGCTATTTTCAATTCATAATGGCCGACCAACCCCATGGATAGCGCGATTACCACAATCGCATACAAGATGAACTCATGTGAGCCGAGTTTTGGATTCTTTCCAGTCCAAAAATCCAACATGAAGAAGGCGGCAAACAGGGCCGAAAAACCGAACACAGGCTTCAGAAACTGCTTCCAAATCATCGATGCTCCTTGCGTGCGCAGAGCTACCTGGTCGACTCGGCCTAAGGCGATGCTCCCATCAGGACGCCTTAGTGCTTGCCGCCTGTGGCGTTGCCTTCGGCAGATTGCGGTTCATATAGAGCGCCAGCGGGAATGGCGCCACAATGAGCAGAAGGAGAGGGTAGAGCGAAAAGACAATCGCAAGATCGAACATGGTCGTCTTGCTGAGCAGGATGATGGCGGAGAGAATCACATAAATGCCGAACCAGGCGATGAAGCAGTTTCTCAAGATGCGGCGAATCTTTTGGTGCCCGTGCCGATCCAGATCCTGATAGCCGGCAATCCCCAAGGCAATTGCGATCGACGCAAGTGAATTCTCGACGATGTCATTCGAGGCCGTGTGAGAGGTTCTCCTGGTCCATTCAATCAGCAGGAAGGTCGCAAACAACATCGCGGCGTAGCTGAGAAAATCCGAGATCAAGCGTTTCCAATTCATCGAGGCTCCTTTCCGGGCAGGGCTAACTTGCTGGTTTGGACGGAGGTGTAACGGCGGCGCGCGGGTTGCCATTGGGCGCGGCGGCGGGCTGGGCCGGAGCGGCTCCAGGCTGAGCGCCGGGCTGCGCGGGAGCGTATTTGCTGGCGCACTTGGCTTGGAGCACCGTGGCGTGGAAGACTCCGTCGCGGCCATAGGAGCCTTGGGCCAGAGCCTGGGAGTCGTCCTTGAAGGTGTCGGGCGGAGGCTCGGAGCCCTTGTAAACAACCTTGAGCAGACGGCCACTGGGGGCCTTGGGCGAGTGGCTCTCGAACTCATTCATGACGAAGGTGACATGAGGGCCGTCGTGCTCGATGGAGCCGGGCTGGACGAAGCCCTCGACGCGCAACTGGCTGTGATAGGCCTTGTCGCCCATGCCGCCCAGTTCGGCGATGGTGACGTAGTAGCTCTTGTTGGCTCCGTAGCCGGAGTAAGCAAGCCAGCCGATGGTGCCGACGATAATGGCAGCCGCGATTCCGATGCGAAGCGAGTTAGGGGAAGTTTTCATCATCAACTCCAACGATACGAGCGTTAAGAGGCCGGGTCAACCGTACAAAGATCTAGATGTTACCAAAGGAACGAACGCTGCTTTTCATGGGCGTCAAGCTTACTCAACGCCTTCCAGCGTCTGGGCGGCGCGTGTAAGCGCCTGGGTGAGGACGGCCAACTGCTGAGCGGCACGCTTGACGTCGCGAGCATCCAAAGCTTCGTTGACCCCGGGAATCACTACGGCGGAGTAGCCGGTGTATTCTCCGGGGGCGTAGATGGTGTGCCGGTACCAGGGGCGATTGGGCAGTCCGGCATCGGAGAGCAGATTCGTCTCAGCCTGGCGCAGGGCGAGATTGAGCCGGACGAGGTCGCCGGAGGCGGCAATTTGCAGTCCGTGGGCTCGTTCTGCGGCGGCAGATAGGCGGGCGGCGGCGGCTTCTGCGGCGGCAAAGCTCAGCGAGTAATGCCCAGGAGAA
Source organism: uncultured Occallatibacter sp. (assembly GCA_964525655.1). GTDB lineage: Bacteria > Acidobacteriota > Terriglobia > Terriglobales > Acidobacteriaceae > Telmatobacter. Next base: position 12,759 of record CAZGHZ010000092.1, on the reverse strand, counting down.
CTGGCCTTCCACCGCATATAAAAAGACGCGTCACCGGGAATCCATGCCCTGCGTTTGGCTGCTTCAATGTATGAGCCGATCTCGCGTGCATAGGCGACGTAGTCGTAGGGGAGCACGTCAGCATCTGCCATGCGCAGAGCTTCGAGGCCAAAGACTCGGGCGATCTCCTGGAGATAGACGAAGTTCGGGTCCGCGTTCAGGGTGAACCAGGCGAAGTTGTCGAAGACGGAGTGATAAACCCCGTAAGGCCCATCGGATCCGATGTCGGTGGAGGGCACACCGACGTGCTGGAAGAATGGCGTATAGTCGGAGCCGGAGCCGAGATCGCCCACGTGGACCTCTACGCCGGGCGCGGCCGGCGCGCTGGAGCCGGTCTGCCCGCCTTGGACGGGTTGGCCGCTTTGCACTGGATGATTGATGCGCCATTGTTGATAGACCGTCCCGCCCATGGGACTGGGAACCGAGCGGGTGAGTTCGCGAATAAACTGCTTGAGCGAGGGCACGGCGGCGGCGGAGAAATCCGCTCCGGAGACGGCCACGTCGGTATTGAAGTAGGCCACGGCGCGTTCCAAGGCTTCTTCGTTCTGGTCGACCCATTCAGACGAGCCGATCAGGCCCTCTTCCTCGGCGTCCCAGCTTGCGAAGACCAGGGTCCGTTTCGGGCGCCAGCCCTGCCGCAGAAGCACTCCGATGCCATGGATCGATTCGAGCATGGCGGCGGTGCCGCTGCAGGGATCGGCGGCGCCGTAAACCCAGGCGTCGCGGTGATTGCCGACCACGACCCAATCCTCGGGATACTCCGAGCCTTTGACCTTGCCGATGACATCCCAGATGATGCGCCGCTGGTAATCCTGCACCGAGAGTAGATGAACCTTGACGCTGCCGGGGCCTTCAGTTTGCCCAATGTGATAGCGGAAGCCAAGTCCGCCTTGCCAGCCCTGCGGAACGCCGACACCTTTGAGCGCTTGCAAAATCGGCGCGGCGTCGTGGTAACTGATGGGGATGGAGATGATGCGGGGCTGGCTGCCATAGGGCGAGACGCGAGCCGAATCAGGCAGATCGAGCGTCGACGCTACGGTGGGCGTCTCGGGGTCGCCGGGGTATTTGAAGAGGTATTGGACCGACCCGCGTTCAACGGATGTATCGGGCCGCCAGGGTCCGGTGGGATACGTGTCGCCCTTGGTGAAGCCGTCATCCTGCGGGTCGGAGTAGATGAGCACGCCGGCGGCGCCGCGCTGTTCGGCCAAATAGACCTTGACGCCGCGGAAGTTGGCGCCGTAGCGGGCAAGAACGATCTTTCCGCGGACGTCGATGTGGCGGGAAGCGAGCTGCTCAAAGTCCTCCAGGCGGCCGTAGTTGACGTAGACCACCTCGGCGGTGACGTCGCCCGAACCCGATGAGCCGTTGAAAGGCATCACGACTCGTGGATCGTCCTGGTAAGGATCGCCGTCGACGTGCTCGCGCGTTGGCCCGCTCACGAGCAGCCTTCCGCTGGAGTCGTATGCCTCGATACGTTCCATCTTGGGCTGGTTCATTAAGACACGGAAAGGAACGATCTCCGTCTCCAGGCCAGCGGCGCGGAACTTCTGGGCAACGTAATCGGCAGTCTTGCGGTCTTCCGGAGTCGACGCCAGGTGAGGCTCGGCAGTGAGGATTCTCAGGTGCTGTCCGGCCAGCTTGGCGTCGGGAACGGCGAGGAACCTCTCTTCGATCTTTGCCTCAGCCGTGAAGTCGCGATAGCCGAAGACGGCAGGGGCCGGAAGCGCGGAGTTTTGAGCCTGAAGAATGGGCGCCGAAGCGAGGAACAGAAAAAGAAGAGGCGATTTGTTTACGAACATTCGTTGATCCTCTTACTGGCTTCGGTGAAGATCTCGTGAATCGCCGATTAAGGCCGCAGGGCGCCGTGACCCGACAATTCCACAGCTTACACTACAGTGGAGGGAATCCGTTCTGGGCGCAATCGAGCAGGTTGATGAGGAGTTGCTGGCCGCCACCGGCGCGGAGGCCATCGAGGAATCCGGGGAAGCGGCGGCCGGGCTGGAGCCTGCTGACGAGACGGAAGATGGATATCCCCGCATCGTGCGCGCGCTGCGCAACCGCAACTTCCGGCTCTTCTGGAGCGGGAATTTCCTCTCCAACATCGGCACCTGGATGCAAAACGTGGCCCAGGGCTGGCTGGTGCTGACGCTGACCGGCTCGGCTTTTTGGCTGGGCGTGGTGGGATTCGCCGGATCGATTCCGTTTCTGTTCCTCACGCTCTTTGGCGGCGTGATCGCCGACCGGGTGAATAAGCGCAAGCTGATGCTGGTGACCCAGACGGCGATGATGCTGCTGGCCTTTCTGCTTGCCGGGCTCGCCTACTGGAAGATCGTAACCATCTGGGAGGTGGCCGCTATCGCCTTCCTCAACGGCGTTGCGATGGCCATGAACGCTCCCAGCTTTCAGTCGATGTTTCCGCGGCTGGTCAGGCGCGAAGATCTGACCAACGCCATCGCGTTGAACTCGGCGCAATTCAATATGTCGCGCATCCTCGGCCCCTCGCTGGGCGGTTATGCGATGGCGCTGGTGGGTATCGCAGGCAACTTCTTTTTGAACGGCGTGAGCTTTTTGGCCGTACTCTTGGCGCTGATGCGCATCCGCTTCCCCGAAGAAAAGAAGACAAAGCGTGAAAGCGTGCTCCACAGCCTGGCGGAGGGCTTTCGCTATGTGCGCCGGCAGCCGCAGATGTTCGCGCTGGTGTGGATGATCGCCGTCTCGGGTTTTCTGGCCTATCCGTTTCTGAACTTCATTCCTTACTTCGCCCGGATGCAATTGCACACCGGCGAGAAGGGATTGGGATGGCTTCTGGCCTGCTCCGGTGCGGGAGCCGTTCTGGCCGCGATCACCGTGGCCTGGCAAGGCCAGATCCGCCACCGCGGGGCGATGATCTCATTTTGCGGCGCGGCGGTGATGGCGGTCGTCGTATTGTTTTGCTACTCCCGCAGCTTTGCCTTTTCCGCATTCCTGATGCTGCTGGAGGGCTATGGGATGATTCTCATGTTCTCCTCGGTCAACGTGGCCATGCAGCACCTCAGTTCCGACGAGATGCGCGGGCGCGTGACCAGCATCTTCACCACCTGCTTCCTGGGATTGCCGCCGCTGGGGTCGCTCTTGGTCGGCGCGCTTTCGCGGCTCTATCCCACCGGGCACGTGCTGGCGGTTATGGCCGGACTGGCACTGCTGACGTTTCTGGGATTCTTCGCCTGTTCACCGGCGCTGCGCGAACTGGACTGAGATTGGCGGTCGAAACAGAGCGGCCGCCACATGTATCGATTACGCCACCGGCTGGGCGCAGTGGGCACAGCGCTTCGCGGCCAGCGGAATGTCGCTCAGACATTCGGGGCAGGGCTTGGTGATTGGCGCAACCTCCGGTTCTGGTTTCTTAAGCCTGGCCTGGATATGGTTGAGCGGCAAGACGATGGCGAAGTAAACCACGGTGGCAACAATCAGAAAGGAGACGGCGGCGTTAAGGAAGCTGCCGATCTTGACGTGTCCGCTGCCGATGTTCAGCACGACGCCGCTGAAGTCGGGCTTGCCGATGGTGGCGGCGATCAGCGGGTTGAGCACATCGCCGACCAGCGACGCCACGATAGCGTTGAAGGCGGCGCCCAGAATGACAGCCACAGCCAGATCGACGACATTGCCGCGCAAAATGAAATCGCGAAATCCTTTGAGCATCTTTCCCTCCTATTGGCTCATTTGTGCAATTGCCTTTGGTTTGAACAGGATCAACGGGGTAGTGTTCACAAACATCGTACATTGCGGCTGGGGTGTCCTGCAGCTTGCGCTATTCATCTAGCTCGTCCGTCGTGATGAGGCATTTAGGGGACGGATCGAGCACAGCGCAGCTCGCCGGACACTATCCGTTGCGAAACCGGGCCAGAGCTTTCAGATAGGCGCGGGAGGTTTCGGTGATAGTCTCGGGGGTTCCGGCGTCGATGGCGGCGAGATCGACCAGGTCGCTGCCGACGCCGAGAGCGCGGGCTCCGGCGCGGAGAAAGCTCTCGGCGGTTTGAAGAGTGACACCGCCAGTGGGAATCAGCTTGAGATGCGGAAAGGGAGCCAGCAGGGATTTGAGATAGCTGGCGCCGCCTACGGCCGAGCAGGGAAAGATCTTGACGTAGTCCGCGCCGGCTTCCCAGGCGGTGATGACCTCGGTTGGCGTCAGGGCTCCGGGAATGGAGAGCTTGCCGAGGGTGCGAGTCTTGGCGATCACCTCAAGGTGAAAGCTGGGGCTTACGACGAACTCAGCGCCGGCATCGATGGTGGCCGCGGCCTGATCGGCGGTGGTCACGGTGCCGGAGCCGAGCAGGAGATCCGCTCCGTATTCTTTCCTGAGATCTTTCAGCACATCCAGAGCGCCGGGGACGGTCATCGTGACTTCAACGACAGTGACGCCGCCGGCGATCATCGCCTTGACGACGGCGAGGGCCTGGGAGGCGTTGCGGGCGCGGAGGACGGGAATAAGGCCGACGCGTTCGATGGTTTGCGCGGTTGTTTCGGGCATGATCTCCTCGAGAAGCGATGCGGGTGATTGGGTGTTACGGACTGAGTCTCTATTGATAATACGGTCTACCCTCGCCGGAGAGGCCATAAGGTTTGTAGGCGCGGGCCGGGATCGAACCGGCGCATAGAGGTCTCGCAGATTTTACAGAGCCATTTATACCGGTTTGCACTCGATGCTCTGCTCTCGTATTCTCAATGGGTTCAGGTTCTCTGCTTCCGACCTGCACACCACAGTCTAAACCGGCATCCGCTTACTGAACCACCCGCCCTAAAGGCAGCGCAAGCGCTGCGCATTGACGCCAACCAGGAAACCCGGCAAGCGTGAATTGGGCCGAGCACGATCGTTACGCTCATCGCGCATGATAACCGGCACACGATAATGACAGAGCTTGCAGAAAGCATTGGGCGGAAAAGATCCGAGTCGCTATAAAGTTTGTATTTTGAAGCCGACGGGAAACATCTGAAGATCACGCGACTTTTCTTCCCTCCATGTCGGAATTGCCTCCTTTTCGCATCTTCCAAAGAGGCGTACTATGTCTGCATGAGGCGTCTTGCCGCAGTCGCGCTGATGGCCGGTGTGGTTGCGCTCCCGGTCTGCGCCCAGCGGTCCACGAGTCACAGCGGTTCAACCAGCCACTCTTCAACGGCCTCTCACGGAGGCTTTCACTCATCCGCTTCCAGAGTTTTCAGCGCCCCCGCCCCCAGAGGCTTCATCGGGCCAGGACTCAATCGGCAGACAGGCTCGTCCCGCGCAACTGCCGGCAGGCCCTTGACGATGACTCGCAACGACCATCGAGGCGGTAACGGCAATTCCGGTGCTGACGGCGGCGACCATGATCGAGGACACCATCGCAGGCCCTACATCTCGCCTTACGGCTCCCGCGAACTCTACGGTCCGGGCTACGGCGCCCTCGGATGGATCAGTCCCTATCCGCTCGACTACCCGGAGACGGGCAGCACGGACAATTCCGCAGCCTTGCCGGATCAGACCAGTGCCGAGGGATACGACGCACAGCCCGATGAGCAGGGTCTGCCACCCTATCCCGGCGCCTACCCGCCGGCTTCGGTTCTCCCAAATCCTTCATCCGCTCCGGAGAGTGAGGAGGCGGTCACGATCGTCTTCAAAGACGGCCGGCAGCCCGAGCAGATTCATAACTACATATTGACCCGCTCCACGCTCTTTGTGGGCGACAAGCAACGCCGCGAGATTCCAACGGACCAGCTCGATCTGGCCGCAACCGCAAAGGTCAATCAGGACGCGGGCGTCGACTTTCGCCTGCCCGACTCTACGCGATAGTCCGCGCCGCGTGAGAGGAAGCCAAGGCAGAAGTCTTCATATTTGGGTTAGGCCAACTCATTCCTTCTCGTAGACCAATGTAAGCCGGCAAGGCCAGACCTGAGCCGGTAGCTGACCTGAGGATCGGAGGACCCAATGCCGCTCTTTGCGCCGCAGCCGATTGGATTCGTCACCAGCCCATTCAAACACATAGGCGCGATTCCCAAAGGTCTGGGAGCAAAACACGAGGCAGAGGGGGTGCTCAAGGTCCTGCCAGTCTTCGAACAAGGGCTAACGGACATCGAAGGCTACTCCCACCTCATCGTTCTCTGGGCCTTCGACCGCTCCGACGGCTACGATCTGCTCGTCACACCGCCCTCTGACAATCGCCCGCACGGCCTCTTCTCCACCCGATCGCCGCGCCGCCCCAATCCAATTGGCCTTACCGTAGTCGAACTCTTGCGGCGCGAAGGCTGCTTGCTGAACTTGCGCGGCGTCGACATGCTTGACGGTACGCCCGTCCTCGACATTAAGCCCTACCTCTCGAACATTCCAGAGGACAGATTGCGTCGCGGATGGCTGGCCGAAGCGGAAGCTCGAAGAGCCTGACAACCTGAGACCATAGAGGCTCTCCCGCCGGGAAATACCGCTCGTATCGAAGCGGCCACCAGGCCGGGGACGCCGCCCGACGTTTCTTCGTTACCAGGGTGTAGTTCCGCGGGCAGATTGAGGCTTTAGAGCGAACCAAAGTAACTTTAAGAAACTGAATTATTGATTACTTATGTCGATATGAGTAAGCAGAAAGAGATTACCCAGGATACCTATTCTAGGTAACGATGCGGGTAGATTCCATGAGGTCCGCTTCAATCGCAATTGCGTTGAGCTTTCTGGCATCGAGCCTGGCGTTGCGGCCCGCCCTTGCAGCAACCTCTACCTCCTCATTTGCAGTGACGGCGACGGTTCAGTCAGCCTGCCAGGCTTCGGCTCCCGCCTCGGCCTTTGGAAATCACCCATCTGGGGGTTCTTCTCCTGTCTCGGTCGCCTGCACCCTTCCCACGGCATTTGATGTCAGCCTCAGCCCGAATCTGGCGACGAGCGCCACTCGGAAGACAATTTACCCTGCTAAGACCTTGCTGAGCTATGTGTTGGCTCAGGGCTCGGCGGGACCCTTCGACCGGGGCAAAACAGCCGGAACGGGGATTCTGGCCGGAACCGGCCACCAATCCTCGAACTTGCAAGCTGCCTACAGCCAGACCTACTGGACGCAAGAGGTCGCATCGGGCGCCTTTGCCGACGCGGTTACCGTGACGATCACCTATTAATTTCGATTCGAAAAGAAGACGCTCCCGAGAACGCCAAAGACACTCTGGATCTTATTTCACTCTATATTCCTGGCAATGTTACCGGCACTCTCGCTCCGCGCCTCTGGACAGAAACTCTTCCATCCTGCGCACGAGAATCCCGGTAACCTCTCGGAGTTTGTGAGGGTAATCTTTCTTGGGACTAAAGATGTAGCCAAAGTAGGTTCATCCTGCGAAAAAGCTATTGCAATAACTTAATTCAACGCAATAATAAGCTCACATTTCCAGATTCTTTGCTGTACCAGGAGTATTCGCAATGAAGTTATCAAAGACTGCCTTGTCCACCTTGTCCGCCGCCGTTGTGGGATTCCTGGCGCTGGGCGTAGCTTCCACACCAGCGGCTGCCGCAACAACTAACACCTCCACTTTCCTAGTCACCGCAAACGTGACTGCCGGCTGTTCGGTCACCAGCGCTGGAATCGCGTTCGGACCCTACACTGGCGCGCAGGTGCAAATTACGGGTTCGCTTTCGGTGACCTGCACCGCAGCCAACGTGTCGGTTAGCATCACTCTTGACAAGGGCCAGAATGGTGCATCTACGACTGCGAGACAAATGGCCGGACCCAACTCGGGCAAGCTCAACTACTCGCTGAATCAGACCTCTTACACGGGGGCCAACTGGGACACTTTGGCCGTTCCCACCACGACGGCATTGACCGCAGTAACTACCCCAATCTACGCCACGCTTGCTGGAGGGCAGTCTCAACCTACCGGCGCTTACTCCGATATGATTACCGCCACATTCACCTACTAGCTATCAGCCGCATATCAGCCTAGGTCCTCATGTTCCCATTGAACTCATCTCGCCAAATGGCGGCGGCCAGAGCGCTCGCCGCCATTTCCTTCATCCTTTTGACCGCAGCCGTGGCCCGAGCGCAGTCGTTGTCGGTCGTTCCAGTCAACGTTTTTCTTTCGCCGGGTCAGAAGTCAACGAGCTTGACAGTGACCAACCAGGGGAGCAGCGAGACTGCCATTCAGATTCGTGCCTACGCGTGGAATCAAAAAGATGGCGATGACCAGTTGACGGCCTCCGACGAAGTGATGATTAGTCCGCCACTCACCAAGATCGCTTCAGGAGCTACGCAAGTTGTTCGCATCATTCTGCGTCAGTCGCCTCAAGTCCGAGAAAGCACTTACCGGATACTGATTGACCAGATTCCACCTCCGGCCGAGCTGGGGGTCGTACACATGGTGCTGCGCCTGTCCGTTCCAGTTTTTGCCTCTCCCGCGATCCGTGCATTTCCCGATGTCCAGTTTCATCTTGAGCGCGCTGACGGACAGATCTATCTCGTGGGGTTCAATGCCGGCATCCTTCACGAAAAAATCCGGGATATCGTGCTATCGACGAGTGATGGCCACAAGCTGAAAGAAGATTCTAAGGGATCGCCCTATGTTCTTTGCGGTGCCACGCACCGCTGGCACATAGTCGTGCCGGACTCCCTGCCGTTAACCAGCGATACCCTGCAGTTGACGGCGCAATCGGACGCCGGCGCCATCAATGAGCAGGTCCGTTTTAATGCAGCGCGATGATCTTGCCAAAATGGCAACCGGATGGCGCTGCCGCGCAGGGACTATCTTTCTCCTGATGACGATCCTGCCGCGACTTGCCGCGGCCTGCGAAGCGGCCGAAAGAACAAACACAGGCGAGGCTACTGAAGCAGTCACCGAGACAGCCTTTGAGGAAGCCTCCGATGCAAGCTCCGACCAGAAACTTCTTCTAGAAGTGTGGATCAATGGCCGGTCCATTGGCAAGATCGGCGAGTTTACTCTCCGTCGCGGCACGTTGATGGCGCGGCCAGACGAGTTGCACGATCTCGGTTTCAGGGTTCCCGACGCTTTTGCTTCGAGGCCGGGGGCACTGGTCTCATTGTCCGATCTCCACGGATTGACCTGGACGATCGACCAGAAGAACCAGATATTGCGCGTCACGGCCAGCGATGTCGCCCTGACTCCGACAATGCTGCAAGTGGGAAACGGAGAAGCGGCCACAGGCCATCGAGTGATCGAGAGCGGCACCGGCATGACGCTCAACTACGACATCGCCGGTATCTTCGCCAACAGCCAGACGAGCGAAAACGGAACTGTGGACCTAAGGGTCTTTACGCCCTGGGGCGTCGCAAGCTCAGGGTGGCTCGGCACTGTCGGTGCTGCCGTAGGTGGCGGCGGGTCCGCTAGGGCAATCCGCCTTGATTCAGCCTATTCCTTTGCCGATGTTGATTCTCTCCGCCGCTATACCTTGGGGGACACGATTACAAGCGGTCTGGTGTGGAGCCGTCCGATTCACATTTCGGGCGCACAGATCCGTTCGGACTTCAGCATGCGCCCCGATCTCATCACGTTTCCGCTCCCGACGCTTACCGGTTCGGCCGCGGTGCCCTCTACTGTGCAAGTGCTGGTGAATGGCAACGTGGTGTCTTCAAACCAGCTCGATCCCGGCCCTTTCGAGATTCAGCAACTCCCGGTGATTTCCGGAGCGGGCACGATCACGATGACGATGACTAACGCCATGGGCCAGCAGGTGAGTGTGACGCAGCCCTTTTACGGCGGTTCCGCGCTTCTTGCTCCGGGTTTGCAGTCCTTTTCCGCTCAAACAGGACTCGTACGGCGTAACTGGGGCGCGATCAGCAATGACTACGGGAAGATAGCGGGGACTGCATTCTATCGCCGTGGGCTAACCCCGAAAATTACCGTCGAGGCCGCTGCGGAGGGCACGCCAGGTGCGTTGATGGGCGGTGGAGGCGCAGCCCTGCTGGTGGGCAGATTCGGCGTGGCCAACCTCGATGTTGCGGCGAGCAGCGCTTCGGGAGAAGCTGGCGAACTTTTCTCCTTGGGCGCACAGCACATTGGAACCAAATTCAGCTTGGGCGGCTCTGCCATTCTCTCGAACCGCAACTACCGGGATGTGGCATCGATGAATGGCTCCGGGATTCCACGCAAACAGCTGACCGCCTTCACAGGCCTCAACATCCGGTACTTCGGCACAGCCGGCGTGGCCTACGCAGAGGTCGATGAGGATGCCTCGCCGACAGCGGTTCAGGCAGTTGGCGTGCAACCCCAGCACTCTCGCGTCGTAACTGCCAACTACTCGATGCAGTTCCGTCACATTTCGTTCTACGCCATCGAGTTCAGAAGTCTCGATTCGAGCAGCGGCAACGGATTTCAGGCCGGCTTCACCATCCCGTTCGGCAGGCGGAGTTCGGCCTCTCTCAGCGGTTCGTCGGCTGGCAGCGGGCAGGTGCAAGTGCAACAGTCGGCGGTGAGAATCGGAGATTGGGGCTACCAAGGCTATGTCTCCGAGGGCAACGGAAGTCATGAATTCGGCCAGGTGCAATACAAGTCACCCGTGGGGCTGCTGACAGCCGGAGTTGACCAGTTGAGTGGGCAAACAACTGTGCGCCTGGAAACTCAGGCTGCCGTCTCGCTCGTCGACAAGGGCCTGTTCCCCTCGAACACCATCTACGATAGTTTTGCGATCGTGGATACCGGCGCCGCGAAGCACGTCCATGTCTATCAGGAGAACCGCGATGTGGGCACCACCGGCAAGACAGGCCGGCTGCTGGTGCCGGACATGCGAGCATTCGATGTGAATCACCTCGGCATCGAGCCAAACGATGTTCCGGCGGACGCGACGCTGGGCACCGACAAACGAGTGGTGCGGCCTCAGGACCGCTCCGGCGTCGTGGTAAGATTCCCAATTCAGTTCAACCATGCCGCATTGCTGAAGCTTGTCGATGCAACCGGCACCCCGCTGCCACTCGGTACCGCAGCCACTCTGCGTTCAACCGGCGTCATCGTTCCGGTTGGCTACGACGGCGATGCATACGTTGAGGGCCTCAGCTCCCATAATGAACTTGGCGTCGAACTGCCGAATGGGCATCGCTGCGCGATTGTATTCGACTACGAGCCCTTGCCCGGAGACATTCCGTCGATCGGGCCGTTGCGCTGCCTGGAGAAAAAGCCATGATGAAAAGACTTTCGGTTTTGTTGCTTTTCCTGACCCTGTGCGCCGTTCGGCTTGAAGCGCAAAGCTGTCAAATGGGCAGCCTGAACCAAATCAGCTTTCAGCAGTACAGCTCCGCCACAATACAGACCACCGGCTCGGTCAGTGTCAGTTGCTCCAGCGGTACCGCCTATTCCATCGCCCTCAGCGCCGGTGCATCCGGCTCAACGACGCAGCGGACGATGTACTGCGGATCCTGCACACCGACAAAACTGATTTATCAACTCTTCAGCAATGCATCCTACACAATAAACTGGGGAAACATTCCCGGTACCGATACGGTGCCGGGGACGGGGACGGGGTCGTCCCAGACCTTTACCATCTATGCGCAGATGCCGGCGCTTCAATATTTCTTCGCGAACGGCTATGGCGGCAACTACACGGACTTAGTCACCGTGACCATTGTCTGTTCCACATGTACTTCCATCTCGGGTAATAATCAACAGTTGAATGTACATCTGCAGCAGACAGCTTCGGGCTGCGGAATCACGGCGAATAATCTGAACTTCGGCAACTACTCGGGCGCGCAACTCACTGCCACGACGACCATCTCCGTTGGTTGCTCGGGTAACACTCCATACAATGTCGGCCTTAATCAAGGTACCTGGGGCGGAGCATCGGTGACCACTCGCGAGATGACCGGCCCGGGTGGAGCTGGGTTGGGCTATGCTCTCTACAGGAACTCCGGATACTCCGCCAACTGGGGCAACACCGTCGGCACGGATACAGCGGCCGGAAACGGCAACAACGCAATCCAGAGTCTTACCGTCTATGGCCTAATTCCGGCGGGCCAGTCCGTGCCGATGGGCAGTTACACCGATACGATCATCGCGACGCTCACCTATTGACCGCCGGACGGCTGGGCTCAGTGACGCAGTCGAAATCTCTAAGCACTATCAACTTGACTCGGAGAGCCTCGGATTTCGGCTATTTTCCAGTGCACGACAGGCGTAACCGGTCAATCTCTAATATCGATTTGCCGATCAGAAGACGCACCCACTCTGGGGACCTGTTGGAGACATGAACTGCTTTTGTGCCCCCTTCGGTTGCTGGTGCACCTTGCGCCAGAATCCGCGCCTAGGTACAGCAGACGCTGAACGACTCATGTCCGGCGGTTCCTCATGCACAGGTCAAGGAGCACTTTGCCGCCCGGCGGGCAGAGGCGAAGAGGGCCCGGATCTGAAGGCCTATGCTCCTTCCGATTTCTTCGATTTGTGTCCGTAATCTGAGAAGATTTCGCTGCGGCTGGAATTGGGGGGTCCTACGATCCCACTCATCGAGATAAAACCCCGATGAAATGGGGCGTGAATTTGCTCTTTGGGAAGGTCAGATGGTTGGTTGGATCGGTGCGTGGGCCACCTGCCCGGTTATCCAAGACGGGTTGATGCGAGGCAGCTGCTGAGACACGCTCCTGTAAACTGGATAGTTCCCCAATTCCGGGCAAGACGCGTAGGAGGCCCCTATGGCATCGATCATTCTTCCTTCAGTTCCGTCGGAGTCGCGGGCGGGGCGGTTTGGCGTCTATGGCGGGCGGTATGTGCCGGAGACGCTGATGGCGGCGCTGGTGGAGCTGGAGC
>CAZGHZ010000091.1:0-18189 GCA_964525655.1 uncultured Occallatibacter sp. | reverse complement strand
GCAAGTTCTTTGGCCGTGAGTCCGAGCCGCCTGCTCTCGTTCATAGGGTCTCCTTTGTGTTCCATTCTTGAGTTCTGAACGATTTGTCGGCCAACCTACATGATCCCAGATCTCAGCCGCTGAAGGCCCTGGAAGCCGAAGGCCGGGTCGGAAGGGTTGTGTCCGTCATGGCGGTTCGGTCTGGGGTGAGGGTTGGAATTATTATCCAACGGTGACCACCTGTCCACGATCAGCGCTTGACTCCATCGGTCGATTTTGAGTCGATTGAGATAGGGCCGGTCGTTGCACCCTGCATGGTGTTGTTTGAGCTTTTCAAACACCGCTATCTGCTTCTTCAGCTTGGGTGCATAGTTGGGTCCACCCCTAATACGGATGTGAATTGCGCATTCTGTCTGCGTCGTCGCCAAGCTGGACACGATCCCGGTTTGGGCCCCATTGCGCTCGATTCGCGTCACGGCGTATGGCCGGTCATATGGGCAGAACGCCAGTTTGAACGGTTCCGATTGAGCGATTAGTTCACGATTTCTCTAACCCCAGCCTTAAGCCTGCTCATACCTGTCCCATTGCGGATCGTGTGCTATATGGATTTCTATAGGAAATGCGGACATCCCTGCAAACGCGAAATCGAGGCGGGGCACGAATTCACCTTCAGACTTTGCTCAATAGGTCCATTCACGCAAATCAGGTGGATTTCGAGGCCTCGTCCTACGGGTTCCGTCCGGGCCGCGGCCCGCATCAGGCGCTTGACGCGCTTACGTTCCACCACATTACGGCAATCGTCCAACCCGTTGGAGGTGCCAACGATCTGGGCAATATGCGGGATAGGTAATCGCAGCGTTGGCATTCCATTCGACGCGAAATCCTGGTTGCAAGAGCCGTGTCCACTCAATTATCCTCGGGAACCTGGATTCAGACGCCATGCCGGTTCAGGGAGTTCAAGCTATAGCATGTTGGAGCTATTGAAGCGCGCCAAATCGGGGCTGATCCTTATGGGCTACCTTGCCGCATCCCTCTCTGCAGGGGCGCAAAGCTGCTCCGGCCCGGCGGCGTTGGAGGACAGGCTCCGCGCCCGACCCAGTGCCGCGGAGTATCTCGCGTTGGGCAACTGGTTCGATGAGAATCACCGGCCAGACTGCGCCCTTCAGGTCTTTCAATCGGCACTCAAACTCGACCCCGCTTCGAAGGAGGCTCTTGACAGTCTGGCCAAGGGACTCGTCGCGGCCGGAGATTACGAGACGGCGATCCGCCGGCTTCGCTCCGCTCAGCGCGATGAAGCACTGACTCTCGATCTCGCCGTAGCCTACCGAAAGGCCCTGAGATTCGATGAGGCAACACAGACGCTTGTTGACGGGCTGAAGACCTATCCGAACTCAGTGAGCCTGACGGGAGCGCTTGTGTCGCTTTACGTCCACGAATCCCATTTCGCTGCCGCGTCCAAGCTGGCCGGCGAACTGGCGCGTGTGAAGCCACGCGACCTTGAAGCACAGCGCATTCTTCTTCGGACTCTGGTGATCACCGGAGATACCGATGCGGCTGCGCCGCTGGGGCGCAGGTTGCTGACCATGGCTCCACATGATGCCGATCTGCTCAATCTGAACGGTTTTCTGGAGCGCAAGGCGGGTGAGTATTCAGCGGCCCGCAAAGATCTTGAGCAGGCTGTTGCTCTGAACCCCGACGACTATAACTCGCACGTTAATCTTGGACTGGTACTTGCGCAGCTCAACGACGCCGCTGGCGCCAAACAGCAGCTCGAAAAGGCAGTAGAGCTTGGCGCAACTGAAGCGCAGGTGCGCTTCGAGTTAGCCAAAGTTCTGCGGACGCTGGGAGAGAACGACGAAGCGCAGGAGCAGCTCAAACTTTACCAGCAGAAGTTGAAGCAAGAAGCCGATCAATCTCTCGCTGTCTTAAAGGCGACACAAGCAGAGGAGGCCGCCAAGGCCGGAGACAACCAGAAGGCCGCTGATCTGTATCGCGAGGCCTGCGCCGCGCAGCCGAACGATGCTGGGTTCGCCTACCGATTGGCTGTCGTTCTTGGTAATCTCGGTGACAAAGCGGGCCAACGTACAGCGCTCGAGCAGGCGATCCAGGCCGATCCCAATTCTGTCCTGGCGCACTATGCGCTCGGCTACATGGAGTTTCAGGCCGGCAACAATGCCGCCGCCGAGGGGCAGTTCCGCCTCGTGGTGAAGATAGCCCCCGAGAATGCGCAGGCATGGATCTCTCTCGCGGCTACGCTGGGGACGGAGTCACGGTTTCAGGAAGGTCAGGATGCCGTGGCTCACGCTCTCACTCTGGAACCAAACAACGCCAGCGCATTGGAACTGAGCAAGAAACTGGCCGCCGCGCTGGAGCATCGCTAGAGCGCGCAAATTCTTAGCCGGAAAGGAAGCCCGTCGTGAGGAAGAACAGCGAAATCCGCCCCTGGTCGCGTCGGCGCCTGCTTCGGACGATGCCTGCGGCGCTTGCGCCTGCTTTTCTTCCGTGCGCATTGTTGTCGGCCGTCCCTGCCCGCAAACCAGCTACGCCGTTTTCCCGCTTTGTGGATGTGGCCCACGCAGCCGGCCTGACTGCAACGATGGTCTATGGCGAGCCGGAGAGCTTCACCTACATCGTCGAGTCGATGGCCACCGGCTGCGCCTTCTTCGATTTCGACAACGACGGATGGATGGACATCTTCATCCTCGGCGGCCGGCGTCTCAAAGACACTCCGGCTAACTCGAGCAATCGCCTCTACAAAAACAATCGCAACGGAACATTTACGGATGTGACTGCCAAGGCCGGCCTGCTCGACACGGGCTGGGCCCAGGGTGTCTGCGTGGGCGACTACAACAACGACGGATTTGAGGATCTCTTCCTCACTTATTACGGACAGAATCGACTCTATCGGAACAACGGTGACGGCACATTCACCGACGTGACGGGCACTGCGGGGCTGCTCTATCCCAGGACCCGCTACAGCACCGGCTGTGCATTCCTGGACTACAACCGCGACGGGCTGCTCGATTTATTTGTCTCGAATTATCTCGAGATCGACATGGCGACAGCGCCCAAGCCGTCGTTGGCGGTGCCCAACTGTAACTATGAAGGCGTGCCAACGATGTGCGGTCCCGAGGGCCTGCCCAAAGCGCAAAACTACCTCTATCGCAACAATGGCGACGGCACCTTCACCGATGTTTCGAAGGAGTCGGGCGTCGCTGGTTTTCGCGGGTCGTATGGACTTACAGTTCTCACAATCGACGCCGATGAGGACGGGTGGCCCGATATCTTCGTGGTCTGCGATTCGACTCCATCGTTGCTGCTGATGAACAACCACGACGGCACCTTTCGCGAGGAGGCTTTGTTTCGCGGCATCGCGCTCAGCGGCGAGGGCCGGCAGATGGGCGGCATGGGCGCCGGCGCAGGCGACTACAACCTCGACGGCCACACCGACCTGGTGAGGACTCACTACTACAATCAGCCAACTGGCCTCTACCGCAACGATGGCAAAGGTAACTTCGACGACGTGACGATTCCGGCCGGCCTCAACAAAGAAACTCGCTTCGTCTGCTTCGGCGCAGGGATGGTCGACTTCGACAACGACGGCTATCCCGACATCCTAATCACGACGGGCACCGTCTACCCAGAGGTTGCGCGGGTTAACCCGAGATTTCCCGCGCGCAGCCCGCGTATACTCTTTTGTAATCAGGGCGACGGCACATTCGTCCAGTTAGGCGCGGAGGCCGGTCCCGACATCAATGCGATTCATTGCAGCCGCGGCGCTGCTTTTGGCGACTTCGACAATGATGGCGACATCGACGTGCTGATCATGAATGTGAATGAGCCGCCAACTCTGCTGCGCAACGATGCTCCGCCGGGCAATCAGTGGATCAAGATTCGTCTGGAAGGCACGAAGAGCAATCGCAGCGCCATCGGCGCGCGCGTTCTGGTGCACTATGGAGGCAGGGTTCAGGTGCAGGAGCTTTTAAGCCAGTCCAGCTTTCTCTCATCGAACGACCCGCGGCTGCACTTCGGGCTCGGCGCTGCAACGATGGCAGATGTTGAAGTGCATTGGCCGTCGGGGCTGGTCGAGTCCATCAAATCCGTTGCGGCCAACCAGCTTCTGACTCTAAGAGAAGGCGCAGGACGGGTGAAAAGCCAGCCATTTCGGTAAGTCATTTTGATGCGGCAGATCAACGCTCGTCCAGGTCAACGCTATAGAGGTTGACCGTAGAAGTTCGGGCGCTGACGACGGGCAGGTCGCCCGGCGCGAGGCCGATCAGGCGATAGTCGGTTGCGGCAATCGGTCTTAAATTGGCGATGGCGGCCACAGTCTTTATCCGTCCCTCGGGTACGGCAACGCGATAGATGGGCTTACCTTCTTCAAGAAAATCCTGGAAGTAGAGGGAACGGCCATCGCGGGACCAGGCGGGGTCGCCGACACCGTGCGTGGTCAGAGTCGTCCAGCGCCCTTGCGCGCGGTCGAAGAGCAGCAGGGCCTTCTGGTCCAAACGAATCGCGGCGATGTAGCGGCCATCCGGAGAAAGTCTCGGACTAAAGAGACCAGCCGAGCCGGGAATCTCGGTGACTTCGTGAGTTTCAACATTCAGCGCGAAGATTGCCTTCGGTTGCCGGCTGTCCATGCGGTCGGGAGGCCTGCCAAAGACGATCGAGTGGCCGTCGGCCGACCAAGCGGGATCGGCTTCGTTGCGGTCCTCGTTGAGCAGCGGAGTGAGTTTACCGCCCTCCGAGTCAATCAGGTAGAGCTTCCAGGGCATCCCCGGCGCCTCGGCCATCAATGCGAGGCGCTTGTTATCGGGCGACCATTTCATAGTGAAGATGCGCAGAGGCGGTGTGGTCAACTCGATGCGATCGCTGCCGTCGACGCGGCTGCGCCACAGGGAACCGTCGGAGGCATTGAGCCAAGCAACCCATTGACCGTTGGGGGAGTATTCTGCCAGGTCTGCGGCGCTTAACTCATGTTCCAAAGCCGCAAAGACCGGAGAACCCGGCAGCGCATGCAACAACTCAATCTGCGAGTTGACTCCAATGAAGTAGATGCGATGGCTCCCCGGCGATGTGCTGGGCGCCTCATAGTCCAATGGACCATTGGTGATCTGCCTGGGGGCGCGGTCCTTCATGAACCACGGATGTTCCCGCAAGGCCCAGATCTCGCTGTGGCCGCTTTCGTTGTGCCAGGATTGGAAGACAAACTCCCTTCCGTCGGAGGTCCAGCTTCCGCAGCACTCCGAGGCGGGCTGGCTCCAGCCGGGCAACAGCCGATGAAGATCGCTGCCGTCGACCTTAACTTCCCACAACTCCGAAGTTTGCCGCTTGGGATCGCGGAGTGTAAAGCGCAATCTCCTCCCGTCAGGTGACCAGCGCAGCCAAAACGCCAGGCCGGAGGTGGCAATCAGCTTTTGCGATTCGCTGCCGTCGGCGTTCACAATCGTCAACTCGTTGCCGCTTGCGACCAGCAGACGTCGTCCATCGGGCATCCAGGTTGCGTCGTGAGCCTGCACGTTGGGAACTTGGCGCGCGTCGCCACCCAGCGTGGGCACAATCCAGATAGGCTGCTCGGGCTCTGCCTGCAGATGACTGTGAATCAGCAGTTTCGATCCGTCCGGGGAAAGCGATCCTATCAGCGGGGCGCCTATCTCGGAAGGCAGGTTGAAGTGGCTGATCTCGCCATTGGCGGCCAGGGCAACCGCCAGCACCGGATTGCCGTTCTCCATATGAGAGAAATAGAGCCGAGTGCCGTCGCTCGCGGAGCTGGAAAAGCTCTCTACGTCCAAATCGTTCAAGCTGTTGGTAAGGACATGCCCGGAATGAGTGACCTGCTCCACCCGGTACGGCCGGCGAGCGGCCGGACGAATGAGCAGAACAAGCATCAGGACGATGCAGACACACACGAGCAAAGCTGCAATCCAAAACCAGAGTGCCCTGTCAGCAGCGCGCGGCAGGGAAACTACACTGGCCGAGGGGGATTCAGGCCTTGGTGGGGAGACTTGAACCTCAACTGCCTTTACTGGGGCGATGAACCGATAGCCGCGCTTGGCCAGCGTCTCAACAAACCTCGGATTCTCGGCGTGGTCGCCTAGGGCCTCCCGAAGCTTGTTTACGGCGATGCCCAGGCTGTGGTCGAAGTCGACGGTTGTCTCGGTGCCCCAAAGTTGTTGCTGCAGCGTCTCTCGGGAGACAATCTCGCCGGGCCGCTCGAGCAGAGCCGCCAGCAGTTTGAAGGGCTGGCTCTGCAGCCGGATTTGCACACCGGATCGACGCAATTCACCACTCGTCAGATCGGCTTCAAAGACACCGAACTGCAGACGACTGGCGCCGTTGCTGTACTGTTTCGTTGCCATGACTGGCCAGCGAATCCTCGCGGCGAGTGTCCTGACGGGCGCTTCACCGGCTACATATGCCGGTTGAACACCTCATTGATCGCCCCGACCTCAGGAGAAGTCCGCCTCCAACTTAGAGAAAGATAGATCATTTAGCTGAAGAAGATCAATTGATGGCGAATTGGCATGCTGTGAATTGACCATTGCAGACCTGAAGGAGTGTCGTCTAAATCGGCTACCGGGGAGAGACGCTGGAACGGCCACTTCCCTGGAACTGAATTCCCAAGCAACACAAGGTTGTGTCTGGAGGTTTTCGTGATGTACAAGAATGCCCGTTTACTCCCCAACGGGCAGCATCGCCTTCGCCGGATCTTCGTGGCGATTGCGCTCATGCTGTCCTGCCTGACGCTCCCCCGGCTGTCGGCACAAACCGACACGGGCAGCATCGTCGGAACGGTCACCGACACGACAGGTGCGGTGATCCCCGGCGCAACGATTACGGCTACGAATGCCGACAACGGACTCAAGCTCAGCGCCTTGTCCAGTGGCGCGGGCGAATTCAAAATCCTGGCAGTGCCCCGCGGTACCTATACGATAGTGACCGCGGCGAGTGGGTTTCAGTCGCAGTCAACTACGGTGACAATCACCGTCACAACCACGCAGAACCTTCCCATTCAGCTAAGCGCCGCCGGCGGATCGACGACCGTCGAGGTTACCGCGGCCCCGCCGCTGGTGAACACCTCAGACGCGACGATCGGCTCCACGATTGAGAGCGCGCAAGTATCGGAACTGCCTTTGAATGGCCGCAACTTCAGCAATCTTGCTCTATTGACGCCGGGCGTGACCCGCGGCGCCTATGGCGACAACGCCAGCGGCGGCGGCAGCAACAACCAGACCGAAACAGCCCGCTTCAACGAAAGCGGCGGCGCCGCGCTCTCTATCAACGGCCTTCGTCCCCAGGCGAATAACTACATCCTGGACGGCGTGGACAATAACGACGGCCTGGTCAACACGATCTTGTTCTTCCCGTCCGTCGATGCGACGCAGGAATTCAAGGTCAATACCAGCGTCGCTCCGGCCGAATACGGCCGCGCAGGCGGGGCCATCGTTGTAAGTTCAATCAAGTCCGGCACCAACGATTACCATGGCGCGGTCTTCGAGTTCTATCGCGACCGCAGCTTCGATTCCAACCCTAATTACCGCTTCAACGGCGCTCCGGCGTCGCCGGCGGGGGGCTTCCTGCGCAACCAGCCTGGCTTCGCAGTGGGCGGACCTATCCTGAAGAACCGCCTTTTCATCTTCGGCGACTACCAGGCTCTGCGCGAGACGATCGCCGTTCCCTC
Source organism: uncultured Occallatibacter sp. (assembly GCA_964525655.1). Classification (GTDB taxonomy): domain Bacteria; phylum Acidobacteriota; class Terriglobia; order Terriglobales; family Acidobacteriaceae; genus Telmatobacter. The sequence goes on along the minus strand of CAZGHZ010000091.1, from coordinate 10,529 downwards.
GCACTATCTGACGGTTCCCACTACGCTGATGCGCACAGGGGACTTTTCCGAACTGCTCAGTAGCGGAATGGAATCACTCAGCGGGAGCACATCGCAATATCCGCGCTGCTATCCCGGCAGTTACACCGATCCATCGTCGAGCAAGCAGGTGCCGTATGCCGGCGCGTCGACCTACGCCCCGGCGGGCGCTCCACAGGGCGGGTTTATTTTCGATCCCTCCACCTGCGACCCCGCCGGGCTATTGCCGCCGGCGCAGTTCAGTTATAACGGGAAGGCCAATGTAATTCCACCGGGCCGGATGAATCAGGCTGCGCAGAACTACCTCAATGCATTTCCCATGCCGACCCGCACAGATCGCTACCACAACAACTACCTGGATAATCAGTCGGAGGCCAATAAGTACAACACCTTCGACGGCAGAATTGATTGGAATGCCACATCGAGAGATACTGCGTTCTTCCGCTTCAGCTACGATAACTCGGTCAATACGAAGACCTCTGAATTCGAGAAGCTTCCCGCGGGTGGCGGCACCGGCATCAATCCCACCCATGCGCGCGGCTATGACATTGGCTACACGCGTCTTTTTTCGCAGAGCATCGTAAACGAAGCGCATATTGCGTATAGCCGCGACAACTACGGTTACACGCCGCCGTTGTTTGGCCAGTATGTCTCGAAGGATCTGGGCATCGTGAACGCCAACATCAATACGGAGACCACCGGCGGAGCACTGATTGGCGGCTGGAAAGGAGACCTCGAATACACGGGTGACTACGGTCTCTATGCCGTCCCACAGAACACCTATGAAGTGACCGACTCTGTGAGCATGGGGCGCGGCTCGCACACCTTCAAATTCGGCGGAACGCTGATGCGCCGCCAGGTGGAGTTCTTCAATCCCCAGGAAGGGAAAGGGTATTTCTGGATCGACGAAGGGACGGTCGACTTCACTGGCTACGAGGTTGCCGAGTTACTGGCAGGAGGCATGGATCAGTATCAGATCGGTTCACAATCAGGCTATTTTGCCAATATCGGCCAGGAAGACGGCATCTTCGGGCAGGATACCTGGCGGTTCAACCACCGCCTGACGCTCGATCTCGGCCTGCGCTGGGATTACCTCTCACATCCCTACGAGGCGCACAACCAGCAGTCTTCCTTTGACGTCGCAACCGGCACGGTGCTGCTTGCGGGTAAGAATGGTGTCTCCAAGAGCATTCTCAACCAGGACTACAGCAGCTTCGGTCCGCGCTTTGGCTTCGCTTACGATCTGTTTGGAAACGGAAGAACCGTGGTTCGCGGCGGATACGGCATCTTCTATTTCCTTGACTACGGTGGGATCAACAACCAGCTTGGGGAACAGCCTCCCTTCGGCGGCAGCAACGACTATCTGGCCACCAACGGCTATTGCATTACATTCACGGGACAGCTTGCGACATCGCCCTCCCCAATGGCTTCGGACGGCGGCTACAACTGCACGGGATACACCAGCCCGGCTACAGTCGTAAGCGCACTGCCGGCACGCGGTTATCCTAACTTCGACCCCGCGCATCCGCCGGCGGGCACCAGCATGATTGCTGTCAATCGTAATAACGCAAACTCCAAGGTACAGGAGTGGAATCTGCAACTGGAAAGGCAGTTTGGCGCCAGCAACGTCGTCAATATCGCCTATGTCGGGACCAGAGGCAGCAATCTCTCGACGTATTACCCATACAACCTCAATCAGTTCACAACGGGAGCACAGAACTTCCCCGGCCTGGGCGGTATCAACTACAACAACTACAACGGCGTCTCCAACTACGATGGCTTGCAGATTCACGCCGAGCACCGCGCCAACAGCGGACTCACCGGAACGGTATCCTATGCGTGGTCGCATACGCTGGATGACTCGCCGGGCGCCTTCCAATCGCAGAGCGCGGCACTCTACTACAACCCAATGGCAGGCTACGGCAATGCCAGCCAGGACCAACGCCAGGTATTCAGTTCGTCGATTCTCTATTACCTGCCCTTTGGCCGCGGCAAAAAGTTCGCCGGAAATGTTTCGCGTCCGGTGGACTGGTTGGTTGGCGGCTGGCAGACGAGCCTGATTGCACTCCTTCAGACGGGTACGCCGGTCGATCTCTCGACAGGACAGGCCGCACCCGGTAACCGTCCAGACTTGGCAACGTCGATCAAGTATCCCAAGAGCATCACCGGATACTGGTTCGATCCGACTTCGTTCGCCAATCCCCCCACGGTCACTGGCAGCGTCTCAGGGGCAAGCACGTACACGCGCCTCGGAACGCTGGGCCGCAATCAGGTCTTCGGGCCGGGATACCGCGTGGTCAACTTCAGCGCGCAAAAGAATCTCCATTTGACAGATCGATATGTTCTGGAACTGCACGGCGACGCCTTCAACCTCTTCAACACGGCTGAATTCACCAACCCTGACAGCAAGTTGTCCGATGGGAACTTCGGCCAGATCAACGGAGTTCAGGTCTACAGCAACCGCGAGATCCAGTTGGCCGCTCGTTTCACCTTTTGACCTTTCGATTGCCTTTCCATTCCGCGGCGGTTCCGCTGGGGCCGCCGCGGGTTCTCTCCCGGCTCAGCTTTCCTTTCATGCGCCAGAGCGCCGGAAAGAAAGTTCGCTCGCTCTCTTCAACTGAGCAACCCTTGGAGAACCCTGTGCGATTGCCGCCTCACATCCTTTTGACTTCCTGGCTGATTTGCGCGATGGCCGCAATATGGCCGCAAGTTACGCATCCGCAACTCCCTCAACCCCCGCAGGCCCCCAAAATAGACAAGATCGATCCACCAAATTGGTTTGCTGTACTGCCGGACCCCATGCTCCTGGTACATGGCGAGAGCTTGAACGGGGCGCGATTTACGCTGAACGGCGAAGGCGTAAGTTTGGAGCGCACCCAAGCGTCGGAGAACGGCCACTGGGCTTTCCTCTGGCTTAAGACCGCGAATGCCGAACCGCAAACCCTATGGATAATAGCCACGAACGACGGGGGCCAGGCGCGCCAGGCCTTCCAACTCGCCGAGCGATCCCACGACCCTGATGCGCATCGCGGCTTCTCTTCCGCCGATGTGCTTTATCTGATCATGACCGACCGCTTCGCCGATGGCAGCCCTGCCAGACAGCGGGCCGGCCTCAATCGCGCAGCCGCGCGCGGCTGGCACGGCGGAGACTTCGCCGGCATCGAGCAGCATCTCGATTATCTGCGTGAGCTTGGCGTCACGGCGCTGTGGATCACGCCGGTTGCATCCAACGGCGCGATGCCGGAATCCTACCATGGCTATGCAGCGACCGATTTATATGCTGTAGACGCCCACTTCGGCTCCATCGAGGATTACAGGCGTCTGTCCGATGCGTTGCACGCCAGAGGAATGAAGCTGGTGATCGACCTGGTGCCCAACCACATAGGCGTTCAGCATCCGTGGGTGCTCGATCCGCCTGCGCCCGACTGGTTTCACGGTACGCTCGAGAATCATCGCACAGCGCAGCATGACTTTTATGAGTTAGTGGATCCGCACGCGCCGCCTCAAGCCTGGAGCGCGATCACCACCGGCTGGTTCACCGATGCCATGCCCGACCTCAACCAGGAGAATCCCCTGGTGTCGCGCTACCTGATCCAGGATGCGTTGTGGTGGATTGAGACGGTCAACCTCGACGATATTCGTTTAGATACCTTTCCCTATGTAGGCCGCGCCTTCTGGCAGGCCTACCATGAGGCATTGCATAGCATCTATCCGCACCTGGCGACCGCGGGCGAGATCTTCCATCGCGATCCTGAGGTTACCTCGTTCTTCGCCGGAGGAGTCGCGCATGGCGGCATTGACACTGGACTCGACACGCCCCTTGATTTTCCGCTTTACTTTGCTCTGCGCGATGTCCTGGCTCATAGCAGGCCGATGACGAATCTGGCCAAAGTCCTTCGCCAGGATGCGCTTTATCCGCATCCAGAGCGGCTGATCACGTTCATCGGCAACCACGACACGACACGCTTCTTCACCGAGGTTGCCGGCTCTGTGCCTAAACTCAAATTGGCGATGGGGCTTATTCTTACCTTGCGCGGAATGCCACAAATCTATTCCGGAGACGAGATCGGAATGGCGGGCCGCGAGGACCCGGACAACCGCCGCGACTTTCCTGGCGGCTTTGCGGCAGACACACACAGCGCACTCAACAGACCGAGCCGTACAGCTACAGAAGAGGAGGTCTTCTCGTGGACCTCGGGCCTGCTCAAGTTACGTGCAGAATATCCGGCGTTGCAGACAGGGATCGAACAAAACCTATTCGCCAATGAGGATTTCTTCGCGTTTTCGCGGTCAACCGACGGCTCAGGCTGCTCGACCGATCATTCGAAGCAAACATTTCTGATCGCCGTCAACAAGGCTCGGCAAAGCAGGGTCCTCGATCTGCCCGTGGATGAGACGGCGCTTTCTAAATGCACGCAATTTCGCCCGCTTGCTCCAACTGCGGGAGCCGTGCCGGAACTCAACGGCGGCAAGTTGCAAATCGAAGAAGCAGCAGAATCGATGACGATTTATGAGTTGCGGTGATTCGAGCTCGACAACAGCAGGTCCCGGAGAACCATAATCAAAGCAGTGATTTCAACAAAGAGGCAGGCTGGTGACAACTCATCCCAATTGCGTCCGTGCGGTTCATATCATTCTCCTCATTGGCGGCGCGTTGCTGCCTCCACTGGCCGCAGCGCAAACATCGTCCGAAGCTCATGGGGCCACCGCACAGACCCATCGGCTGTCTAACGGCATTGAGTTATTGGGCAATGGAGTTAGGATTCAAGTAACAGCGTTACGCGACGACGTGTTACGCGTTCGTGCCGGTCAGAACGGAAGACTCGGTGAGGATGCCTCCTGGGCTGTGCTGGACACATCGCGCACGGCGAGTCTCCCGGTTACGCCGGAAAAAGCAGGCTTCAGCACTAAAGCGCTGAGGGTCAGCTTCGACAGCGAACTACGTTTGACGGTCAGCGATCTCTCTGGCCACATTCTGCAACGGGACGATCGCACAATAGAATTCCATGGCCCGACTTTCCGGGTTTATAAGTCGATGGGGCCTGAGGAACACTTCTTTGGGCTCGGCGACAAGGTTGGCCCACTCGACCGCCGCAACCAGGCATTTACAGATTGGAACACAGACGCCTTCGGTTGGCAGGAGTCTACGGATCCGATCTATAAGAGCATTCCGTTCTTCTTATCCTGGAACCAGGGCCGCGTCCTCGGCGTGTTGTTTGACAATACCTGGCGGGCGAGCTTCGATTTTGGCAAGGAACTCGCTAACGCATATTCCTTCGGCGCGCCTGACGGCCCGGTCGACTACTACCTCCTTTATGGTCCTGGCCCCAAGCAGGTTCTTGAGGAATATGCATGGCTGACCGGTCCCACTCCGCTCCCGCCACTTTGGTCGCTCGGCTATCAGCAATCGCGTTATAGCTACTACCCGGAAACCAAAGTTCGTGAGATTGCAGATCGCCTGCGCGCCGACAAGATTCCCACCGACGCCATCTATCTCGACATCGACTATCAACAAAACAATCGGCCCTTCACCGTCAACCGCGAGAGATTTCCGGCTTTTGAAAAGATGATCAAGGATCTTGCGGTGCAACACTTTCGTGTCGTTGCCATCACGGATCTTCACATTGCCGCTCTGCCGGATGCCGGTTACGCTCCTTACGACTCGGGTGTGGCGGGCGATCATTTTGTAAAGAGACCGGGCGGCTTAACCTATGTGGCAAAAGTTTGGCCGGGCGATTCTGTCTTTCCCGATTTCACACGGCTTGAGACGCGATCGTGGTGGGGTTCGCTCTATAAGGACTTCGTGGCTGACGGCATCGCGGGTTTCTGGAACGACATGAACGAGCCCGCGATCTTCGGCGTCGACTCAAAGACGATGCCTGGCAATATTCAGCATCGAATCGATGAACCTGGTTTCGAGAAGCGCACGGCGACTCACCTCGAAATTCACAACGTCTATGGGATGGAGAACTCGCGCGCGACCTACGACGGCCTAAGAACACTGGAACCCAATGTTCGCCCATTTGTGCTGACTCGAGCCAGTTATGCGGGCGGCCAGCGCTACGCAGCTACATGGACCGGCGACAACAGCTCAACCTGGAATCACCTTCGCCTGACGACTCCGATGCTTGAGAACCTTGGCCTGAGTGGCTTCGCGCTCAGTGGCGCGGATGTGGGCGGCTTCGCCGGTTCGCCGCAACCGGATTTGCTGACGAAATGGCTTGAGGTTGCTGCCTTTCAGCCGATCGACCGGGATCACACTGCCGTCGGAACCAACGATCAGGAGCCATGGGTGAACGGGCCCGAGCATGAGGCGATCCGACGCCGTGCGATCGAAGAGCGCTACAGGCTGATGCCTTATCTCTACACCACGGCAGAGGAGATGTCGCGAACAGGCCTGCCAATCGAGCGGCCTCTCTTTCTTGAGTTCCCGGACGCCGCGCAGGACCGTCATCCTATTGACTTAGACGCGCAGAGCGAATTTCTATTCGGTCCGGATATTCTCGTTGCGACCGCTCCGTACCCGGATGAGTTAGACAAATATGAGGTCCAACTGCCGCCGGGCATCTGGTACGACTATTGGACAGGCGAACGAATCGATCGATCAATCGCAATCGAGAGCCACGATCCAGAGCAGAAGAAGGAGGCGCAGCCGCAAGCCGGTAGTGTTGCCTTCAAGCCATTCATGGTTCAGCCACGCACATCTATGCTGCCGGTCTATGCGAGAGGCGGATCGATCATTCCCATTGCGCCGCTCACGCAGAGCACAATGGAAACTCCGGTCGGTCCTCTTATTTTGCGAGTCTATGTGGGTGAAGACTGCAAAGGCACGCTCTATCAGGATGATGGTAAGTCCTACGACTTCAAGCAAGGAAAGTATCTGCGCATCGCGAGCACCTGCTCCCTGGAGGACAACACGCTTCACGTTCGGGTGGGTCCTCACGTGGGGAGCTACGCGGCGTGGTGGTCGGCGATCACAATCGAAGTTTACGGCTGGGATGCCTCCAAGGGACATGCGAAGCTGGCAAGCAGAGCTGTCAATACGATCCGGAACGATGTAACCCACTGTTGGCAGGTAACCGTACCCGATAGCGGAAACGGCCTGGAGCTTGAATTCGAATAAAGACTCTGATTGAGTTAGCCAACGTCCCTTCGCTCCTGCATTGTCGCAACCTTCTCCAACCCGGGAGTCGGCGCAAACCGGGGTACGCCTGAAGGCGCTGCGAAGCAGGTGGGCGCGTGATCCGACCGAAGAGTTCCTGACGTTTGGACATCGTCATTCCCGAACATCGTGCGCCGAATTCGCCCGACGCCTGAGCCTCGTTGCCGAAGGTAAGCTGACAGCGATCACGATCTTGGTTTTATGATTAAGGAATGTCGGTCACCGTCAACGTACAGATTGTTCACCGCCGTAAATTGGCTGCAGAGCGATGCGAGGTCGCGCCGGGCGTCGTTGGCTCGGCGTGGGGCCAAGCACTGGGCAGGGTCTGGGAATTCATTCGCAGCCGGCCAGGCCTGAGGACTGACGGCCACAATATTTTCCTCTACCACCACCCGATAAAGCTGGGTGTCAACCGCGCCTAATCATAAGAACTCTCCGTACCTACATTGTTCTGTGTTCCGATTGTGATCGGGGGATATCGCGTTCCTCTTGTGAAGTTTACCAAGCCAAAACTCCGAGCATCTTTCTGGTCATCGCTTCTCGTTTCTTGCTTGACGGAAATTCCGAATCAAGCTAACCGCATGAGCGCTTTAGTCCTGCCAGGATGAACAAGAAGAGAAAAAGCGGCGACCAAATGCCGATATTAGATATTCAAAGTTGGCCATTCCTGACACGGGGAGCACTTTCTTGCGTCAACCGCAAGCATAAGGTGCTCATCGCGAGGGATGACCTAACCGGTTTGCGCAAGGCTCGCCACCAAGCACCAGGATGAACGGATCGATCTAATGAGCCAGGAATCTAATGCGAACGGAGAACTAAAGGCGCGCGAAGAACTTCGCCGCGCACCCCGTCTTCAATGTTCGGGAGCCGCCGGCATCCAGACGCTGCCGGCCTGCAATAAGCCTTGTCCAGCCACGATCATCAATTTAAGTATCGGCGGATGCCTGATGGAGTCCGAGAGGTCGCTGACGCTTACTAAGAACGAGATCGTGGAATTGACCTTCTGCGTCAACCAAATGCCCATCCGAGTGAGAGGCTGCGTACGAGCGATCCGATCAGAGAGCGTGATAGGGTTTCAATTCCCTCAAGTCAGCGATCGAGTTCGACGACAACTAGAGGATCTTGTCGGGGAATTGCGCTTTCCAAGGCTGCCTTCGTACAGTCAGCGCCGATTCCGTCATTCATGGCTTTAACTAATGGTCCGGTTCCCTATGTGCGCGAGTCGCTTAAAATGGAGAACCACTGTTCTTCGCGGCAGTATTGAGTGGCTGCTCCTTGTGTAAAATTGGGTCCAGCGAGTGCCGCTGGCCTTTCCATCGTCGGTCTGAGATTGCGCGCCGGTACGAAATCGCCAGTCCAGGTTATTGAACGGTGGTAGAACCTGGTTGGTCGGCATGTGGGAACTTGGCCCGGTTTTCGCCCAATCTCCGGCTGGCCGGTCATCTGCTCGGAACGACAATTTGTCCATACACGTGCTACGATGGCGCGTTGGAAAACTCGCACTTAGGAGACCGCGATGGGAGAGCTTCTTCAGCCTTGGCATCTGATCGTCCTTTTCGTAGTTTTCGCCCTTGTTGTGGTTCCCTTCAGGGTTCTTCCTTTCTGGTTCATCTGCAGAAAAGCCGGCTTTTCGCCGTGGCTTTCGTTGCTCTATATCGTTCCGCTCGGCGGCTGGGTACTCAACTTCGTACTCGCTTTCGCCGATTGGAAAGTGATACCGGCACCCCAGGCGAGCTGGCCACCTCAGCCGTCTTATCCGCAGCAGCAGGTGATTCCGCCTCAAGGCTGATGCAGGACTGAGGGTGCTTTCCCAACCCGAAAAATGGATTGGCGACGAGTTGCAGGTGATTCTGTCTGGAGCACAGGAATTGCGGAAGGCAGTCGGAAAGGTGACTTCCTGGGGAACAATCTTGGAAGACCAATTGATAGGAAGAAAAAGTTCCTGTGATTGCGATTCTTGTTTTATATTTGTGTCCATGAAATCCCAAGCCATACAGAGCTGTTCAATTGCAATCGATGTGCGGCCAGTGAGTCGCTTCCTACGGTTGGGGCTGGCGAGCAGTACCGCTTTCGTACTAGGCGGCATCATTTTCGGTTTTACGCGTGCAATGGGCATGTTCGCAGCTCTTGTATCTTCCTGGTTCCAGTGGAGACTGGTTTGGTTCTTGATCCTCTTGCCGCTCGCGTTTGCCGTTGGCATTGCCGCTGCCGCTTATCCGCGCCGATGGCTCTCCAGCCGTCGCGGCGCATTCATCGTGGCGGCGGTCGGTGCGGCCACGGGGATCCTGTCGTTCTCTGTGTTCGTGGTGTGGATGATCCGAGAAGGTTATACAGGCCAATTGCGGTACGGTTGGAGGGAACTGGGCACTATCCTCCCGCTTTACTTCATACTTCAAATCTTCACGTGGTTGATAGCAGTAGGCCCATCAGCGATGCTGGTGACATTAACCCGCAGAACGCCAGCCGTTCTGGTCTCCGTGGCCGCGCTCTGCCTGCTGGCAGTCGTCCTGCCGGCCCCGGTGTTCAACTTTGCAACGAACAACCAAGAGCTCACAGTCGCTTTTGTGATTCCGGCTAGTCCCGATGCAGGTGAGATGAAACCGCCGCGTATTGTTAGCACCAGACCACATCCTCTTCATGGGGCGGAAGCAAATGCAGGGACAGCACATGTTCTGGAAGCACTGCGAAAAGCCGGATTTCCTGGCCCATACCGTGTAGCCGAGATCGATCGATGCGGCACAGGCAAGAAGGCTCTTCAGATTATTGTTCTGACCTCCTCTTTCTTGGTCAAGACGCAGTTACCGCAACCGGACGGTACCGAGTTGATCTATGTTTCGCAACCGGACGGTTGGCGCACAGTCCCCGAGCAAGCTCCGACGCTTGGTCGCAATGTTGAGGTTCGCCCCGGAACGAACACCTCAACCCTGGCAATGTATTGGATTCACGCCGTAGACCAATCAGGATTCGGAGGAGGGATTCGCGCGGAGTGAGCTGTTCTCAAGGCGGATTGCGCCCGAAGAATCCTACTTGTCCCCGATCCTGATTTGCGACGCCGAAGGCAAAAAACTGGGGAAAGCAGGATCGTGTAGGAGTGATACAACCAGAACCCGTGAATCGCGGAAAACATTCGAGAAGGCGACTTTCCGTTCCCTATCTGCGGTCGATGAGCGCTTTGGCGATGATGCGCTCTTCGAAAACATAGATATCGGAAATCGAGATAGATAGGCGCCAACTCGTGATTCGCGGATTCGCCAGTGCAGGGACGTGATCGAGTCGGTTCTCAAGGTGTGGGAAGAGCGTCCGTCAAGATGCGAGATTCCGAGCGAAACAGGTGGTAATCGGAGAAGGT
>CAZGHZ010000090.1:0-18318 GCA_964525655.1 uncultured Occallatibacter sp. | reverse complement strand
GAGAATCTGCGCGTCTTTGCCCGCTTCGGCTGGAACGAGGGCCAGCACGAGTCCTTCGCGTATACCGAGGTAGACCAGACCGTCGAGGCTGGAGCCGACTACGCCGGTACTCGCTGGCATCGCCCCGTCGACAAGATCGGCCTGGTCATGGTCTCAAACGCCATCAAGCGCGACCATCAGGAATATCTAAGACTCGGAGGCCAGGGCTTCCTCCTGGGCGACGGCAACGGTAGTCCAAACTACAGCCGCGCAAACGGCAACCTCAACTACGGCCGCGAAAACATCGTCGAAAGCTACTACAACTGGCACGCCTGGCGAGGATTATTCTACGCAGTCGATATCCAGCACATCGACAACCCCGGCTACAACCGCGACCGCGGCCCAGCCTGGGTAGGCTCAGTTCGCGCGCATGTGGATTTCTAAGAGCATATCCGTAAATTGGCGACGTTTGGCGGCGTGGACGCCGCTAGTACAGCCGGTCTAGAGACCGGCGCTACATTCTTCTCTCAATTTACGGATAAAATTTAAGAGTAAATATGGAAGGTATTGCCGGTAGTTTTTACGAATTCCATCTTTGAATAACCCGATCGAGAGGAAAAACTCTTACAGAGTGCGGTCCCGCATCGAAACCATCCAGCAATGCGTTGTGATGATCAATGATCTGTTCAAAGAGGAGTGCACCGGAGTCGGCTGTCATGTGTCCGTCCGCAACAAGAGTTACATCGTAACCCAAGCTCACCGCCCTGCGCACCGTTGTATCGACGCAATACTGCGTCATGCATCCGGCAACAATCAGGCTTTCAATTCCCCGCGATTCCATCTCAGATTTCAGGGTGGTCTCGAAAAATGAATCGCACGCAGATTTGTGAATCACCGGTTCGCCCTCGGCAGGCGATATTTCAGACCTGATTTGCCAGCCGGCCGTGCCACGCTGAAGCCGATGGCCTGCCGGGCCGTCGTGCTGCACAAACAAGACGGGGACGCGCTGTTCTCTGCCACGCCGGATCAGCCTCGCGATCTTAGCAACAACCTCGTCGAGGGCCGCGCGGTTCTCCTTCTTGCAGTCCGCACCCAGAATCGCGTTCTGAACGTCAATGATGACAATTGCTTCGTGAGGCATTGTTGCGATTGCACTTTCCTTCGTTGACCCGGCGATCCGCGAGAAGCCTCTAATGCATCATTTGCCCGCGGCAGGCTGCTCCGGCGTCTTCTTTTCGTTGGACAGGTCGACGATCACTTCGTTCTGCTTGGTATAGTGCAGCTTGTCCCGCGCGACGACTGCGATAGCATCCGGGTTTGTCTGGAGCCGCTCTACGTGATCGCGCAACCGCGCATTCTCTTGGCTGAGGCTGTCGATCTCCTTGCGCAACTGCTGATCTTCAACGCGCTTCTGCTGCCAAACCAGCAGTCCGTTTTTGCCGTTGATCCCATGCCAGACAATTAGCCCCGCCAGCGCCACGGCCAGCGCCGACGCCGCCGGACGCCACGCCTGCTGCGCGAAGCTCAGCGCCCGATCAGAGATCGGAACGCGAACCCTTTCGTCCTCGTTGGCCTCGGAATCCCGTTTGACCTCGAATAACCCTTTTTGCATGAAACTCAACCCGTCCTAACTCATCACAAACTTTTCAGCCGCAGCCTTCAGCGCTTCCATATCCTGCTCGCTGCGCGCCTCGCTATAGGCCCTCACCACCGGTTCAGTTCCCGAGAGCCGGTAGCAGACCCACGAGCCATCTTGCAGGATCACCTTCAGCCCGTCAGTCCTCACCACGCCGGCAACCTTGCGCCCGCCCAGCGTGCTGGGATCGGCTTTCATCTTCTCAGTGAACGCGGCCATGCCCTCCACGGTCAAGTGGAAGTTCTCGCGAACCGGATAGAAGGAACCAACCTTGCCAAATAGCTCCTTCAACTGCGTGCCCAGGCTCTTGCCGCGCTTGGCCACCATCTCGGCCACCAGCAGGCCGGCCAGCACTCCATCCTTCTCCGGCACGTGGCCGCGAATCGTCAGCCCAGCCGACTCCTCGCCGCCGATCGCAATCTTGTCGCCGTTGATCAGCTCGCCAATATACTTGAATCCCACCGGCGTCTCGTAGAGCGGCACTTTGTGATACTCGGCCAGCGCGTTAATCATGTTCGTCGTCGCCACGCTCTTGGCCACGCCGTTCTTCCAGCCCCGTGTCTCCACCAGGTAGTCGAAGAGCAACGCAATGACGTAATTTGGCTGAATGAAGGTCCCATCCTCGTCCAGAATGCCGAAGCGGTCGGCGTCCCCATCCGTTGCAATGCCCAGATGCGCGCCAATCTCCTTCATCTTCGTCCTGGCGTCGCCCAGCAGTTCGCCCGATGGCTCCGGCGCATGACCACCAAAGAGTACATCGCGGTAATCGTGAACCGTCACAGCAGCCACGCCCGCCTCGCGCAGTATCTCCGAACTGTAGCCCCTTCCCGCGCCCCAGAACGGGTCGTAAACAACCTTGATTCCCGACTTGGCAATCGCCTTCAGATCGACCAGCTCTCCCAGCCGCTTCAGGAATGCTGGCTTCACATCGGCCGTCTCAAAACCTGCCGCCGGAGCGTCGGCGCTGGGAATCGTATCGCCATTCGCGCCGCCCGCAACCCGCACCGCAATCGCCGCCTCGATCTGTTTGGTCACCTCGGGCAGCGCCGGCGCGCCATCGCTCGTCGAGAACTTGATGCCGTTGTACTCCGGCGGATTGTGCGAGGCCGTGAAGTTGATTGCGCCCGAGGTCTTCAACACGCGCACCGCATAAGCGATCGCCGGCGTCGGCGCAGCCTCGGGAATCACGATGGGCGTCACTCCCGCCCCAGCCAGCACCTTGGCTGCGATATCAACGAAGCTCTCGCCCAAGAATCGCGGATCGCGCCCGACAAGCACGCGATGCGGCGCCGGTTGCGTCTTCACAAAGGCGGCAATCCCCGCCACCGCCAGCCGGATATTGGCCACAGTGAACTCGTCGGCCACAATCGCCCGCCACCCCGAAGTCCCAAACCTGATCCCCTTGCCCATCGCGTAACCTCCAAGCCGTCAACACCGGCCCCAAATCCATACTGCCTTACTCAAGCTTAACCGGCAAGACGACTCAGTCGTCCACCGGCTCGCCGGCCGCGATTGAATAAAAACAAGAGCCGGCCGATGCCTCCGCGAACTCGCTAACCTGCCAACCCCGCGCAGCGGGCTAACTCACTGCGCCTGATCACACCCGCAACTGGCTTCCAAGTGAGGACTGCGCCGCCGGCGAAGATCCAACGTTTCAAAACAGAAATCTGAATCGCTCTTCCTCGACCGCAAGGAATCTTCGCATTTCCGCTTGACACGCGACGGAAACTGAGCGCATGATGGTTCTTAATCTAGTTTGTATTGCAAACTAGTTTGTGGAGAGAAGAATGATCGAGAACTCGCATCGCCATGCCAATGAGAGTCCGGATGCAATCGCCAACCGCCTCATGCAAAATGCGCATAACCGCGATGGGCTGCCGGAAATAGCCATTGGAGCGTCTTTTCTTACCTTCGCACTACTCGAGTGGCTTCAGGTGGCCTTCCATCCCGGATCGTTCCTTTCCAATGCGGTTGTTGTATCTCTCATGCTGTTCTTTCCAGCGATCATTCTCTTGTCGCCATGGGCGATCAAGCACGTGCGCACGCGGTTTCTCATCGAAAAGGTAGGTTACGTAAAACCGAAACCCCTCAACTGGAAGCTCAGGAGCAAGATGATCGGCGTTGCTCTTGTTCTGGCAGTCGCGGCCATCTTTGCGGCGTACATGGGGGCATTTCCACCAGCCGGTTGGATACTGGCAGGAACTGGCATTGGCGGCGGATTGTTGCTTTCTTTGATCGGCCGCTCGTCTCGATTCATTGTCGGCGGAGTGGCAATGGCGGCGACCGGCATTCTCGTAGCCTTCAGCAGAACTTCGTTGGAGACTGGGTTCACCATCCTCTACGGATTTATAGGCATCCTGTCCCTGATCTCCGGATGCGTCGTATTCTTTGCCTTTATGCGTAAGCCTGCTGCGGCGGGCGAAGGCAAATAGGTTGAGTGCGAAGATTCAGCAACTGGCAGAGATCGACCGCATCATCCACGAGCCGGCGCGGCTGATGATCGTCGCGCTGCTTGCAGCCGTCGAGGAGGCCGACTTCCAGTATTTGCGGCAGACGACTGGGCTCACGCAGGGCAATCTCTCCGCACATCTCTCGAAGCTGGAGGATGCGGGTTACCTCGCCATCGAGAAGACCTTCCGCGGGAAGTATCCGTTGACCATCTGCCGGCTCACGGAACGCGGCAGAGAGGTGCTCGACAAATACCGGAAGGTGATCAAGGCGGCGCTTTAGTCAGAGCATTTTCGGATTCACAGGGGACTTCCGTGCCCCATCCATTCAGCTTTTTCTGCGGACTGGGTGGGAGACCCACAAGATTCCGGTCACACATCTTGCAAAAATGCTCCAAATTGCGGGGGATTTGCCGATAATATCCCTCCATTGCGGCACAATCGTCAAGAGAATCAGCAAGGAAACGTCACTGCAGGCCGCCAAAGCTTCAATACCGCCTGAAAAACACCGCAACCCCTTTGGAATCTCGAATCTGCAAATAAGACCATTAGAATGACGAATTTGGCGCGGGAGCAACTCCGTACCATGTTGAAAACAAGGAACTTCCTTGCAGAATACGGGTGGGGGTTGCACCCTCGTTGAGCCTCGTGACGGTGGGTATCCCAGAGCGCAATGAGAACTCTCGCTGTCAATGGCAACCCCCGCACTCGTACACTTGCGCTGGAGCAACCCATGCCCGAACCAGCACCCCCAGTCCGCATCGTCCTCACCACCACGGTCAGCGCCGAAGAGGCCGCGCGCCTGGGCCGCGCACTCGTCGAAGAGCGACTGGCTGCCTGCGCCACGCTGATTCCTGCCGTCCAGTCCACTTACCGTTGGAAGGGCGAGATCGAATCCTCCACCGAAACACTGCTGTTGCTCAAGACCGGCCCCGCGCAGCTCGCGGCCCTCGAAGCCCGCTTGCGCGAGCTGCACAGCTACGAGACCCCCGAGTTCCTGGTCCTTGATGTCGCCGCCGCAAGCCAGCCCTACCTCGATTGGCTGCAATCGAACCTCCGTCAGCCGTGAGGCTCGGCCCGCTGTCCTTGGCTGCCGATCTCCTACCCAGAAAACAGCCTCCAACAACCCCTCCGTCTGATATTCTTGCCTTGTTTGACCCTCATGCGCTGGTTATTGATTGCCCTTCTCGTCTCACTCGCGGCGCTGCTGATTGCAGCCGCTGGAATGACGCTCCACATCTGGGTGCAGCGCACTCGACTCCGCTCAAGGCCTTCCACCCGCAACGAGCTAATCCATGACTCGACCACCGTTCCAGCAGAAGAAACCGACGTAGAAACAGAGATTTAAGCCCGGCCCCGAGGAAACCGCATTGAACAGAGCACTCTCCGCACAGCCGCCAATTGCCGAATCCCCAGCCTGGCTCCGCTCCACCGGCATTGTCGTTGCCGCAAGCGCCCTGGTGGCCCTCTGCGCCCACATTGCTATTCCCCTTTACTTCACGCCCGTACCGCTCACGATGGCGCCCTTTGCAGTTCTGCTGCTGGGCCTGATCCTTGCTCCGCGCATAGTCGCCGCGACACTCGGCGCATACCTGATCGAAGGCGCTCTGGGCCTGCCGGTCTTCGCTCCCAGCCCGCTCTTCGGCCTGGCTCATCTGCTCGGACCCACCGGCGGCTATCTCATCGCCTATCCTTTTGCCGCGGCGTTCATCTCATTTCTCTGGAGGCGCAGTTCGCGCAGCTTCTCAGCAGCCTTGGCCAGCGCCGCCGCCGGCAACATTGTCATTGTTCTTTGCGGCGCACTCTGGCTGGCAGGGCTCACACACGCCACCGCGCAGGTAGTCTTTACAACGGCCGTTCTTCCCTTCCTCCCAGGAGACGCACTCAAGGTAGCCTCGGCTGCCGGACTGGCCGTCGGTTTCGAACGACTACGCCGGTTTGCACGTTAACACCACACGCTCCCGCCCTTTGCGGGAAACGCAAAGAGCAAGGGCCTACACAAACCAACAGCAGTGAGGCCGCTCTAACCATTCATTGCACTACTTTGGCCGAAAGGACCTTGGTTTCCCATGAGTAACCCGAACTCCCCCGTCGCCAACCCTGCAGAGACGCTCGAGATCTCGATCGCCCACAGTCCCGACTCCGATGATGCTTTCATGTTTTACGGCCTGGCTACCAACAAGGTCCGTGTCCCCGGCTACCGCTTCACCCACACCCTTTGCGACATCGAGACCCTCAACCGGCGCGCCCAGGACGAGGCCTTCTTCGACGTCACCGCCATCAGCTTTCACGCCTACCCCTACCTGCAGCAAAACTACGCGCTGATGGGCTGCGGCGGAAGCGTCGGAGAGGGCTACGGCCCGATGATCGTCTCCCGGAATCCGCTGACTGCCGAGGACTTGAAACGCATCAAGATCGCCGTTCCCGGCACACTGACCACCGCCTATCTCGCCCTCAAGATTTTCAACCCTGAGATCCGTACAGAGACCGTCCCCTTCGACAAGATCATCCCCGCCATCCTTGCCGGAGAATTCGATGCCGGACTCATCATCCACGAGGGTCAGCTCACCTACTCGACCAGCGGACTCTACAAGGTCATCGACCTGGGCGCATGGTGGCGCGAGACCACCGGCCTGGTCCTGCCTCTGGGCGGAAACGCCATTCGCCGCTCTCTGGGCGCTGAATCGCACAAGATCATCTCCAAGGCCCTGCGCGACAGCATCCAGCACGCCCTCGACCATCGCGAGGCCGCCCTCGAATACGCCATGCAGTTTGCCCGCGACCTCGACAGCCGCATGGCCAGCCGCTTCGTCAGTATGTACGTCAACGACCGCACTCTCGACTACGGCGCAGACGGTCGCGAAGCCATTCGCAAGCTGCTCGACCTCGGCCATGAACGCGGCATCATCCCCATCGCCCCCCAGGTCGAATTCGTCGACTGAGGATCCGGAGCGCATCGACCATGCCTGAGCCCGTGCACACTCGCCAAGCCCTCGTCCTCAGCCATATCGTCTTTGAAGATCTTGGCCTCTTCGAGGCTCCGCTCCGCGCGCGAGGCTTCGAGATCGAGAGCGTCCTTGCCGCCGAGGCAAGCTATCCCATGCAAATGGACGAGAGCTGCGACCTCCTGGTCATCATGGGCGGCCCCATGGGCGTCTACGAGCAGCAGAAGCATCCGTTTCTGACTGCCGAGATCGCCCTGATCCGCCACTGGCTCGCAGCGCGCAAGCCAATGCTGGGTATCTGTCTAGGCGCGCAACTGATGGCCGCGGCCATGGGCGCTCGCGTCTATCCCGGCCAAAACGGAAAAGAGATCGGCTGGTCCACGATCCAGGCTGCGCCAAACCTCGACCCGCCCAGTTGGTTCGCCCCTCTCCTCGCCGACGGCCTCCAGGTCCTTCACTGGCACGGCGACACCTTCGATCTGCCGCCCGGCGTACTCCATCTGGCAAGCTCAAATCTCTACACCAACCAGGCCTTTGCCGTCGAAGACTTCGCCCTCGCCCTGCAATTCCACCCCGAAGTAACCGCGGCAGGCCTCGAGAGTTGGTACTCGGGCCACGCCGCCGAGCTGACTCGCGCCGGGATCTCCATCCCCGGCCTGCGCTCTGCCGCTCACCAGCGCGCCTCAGCTCTGGAAAATGCGACGCACCGCTTCTTCAACCTCTGGCTCGACTCCGTCCTCTAACGCAATTCTCAGCCGGAACAGCAAGACCGAGGGCACCCTGTGACCTTCGGTACCCCCACGCCCGTTCAAGAGTCATTGAGAATCCTCAAGAATCTTTCAGCGATCCCTAAATAATCTCTAACCGTCGCCGATGCATCTCTTATCGAGGATTTCAAGATGCTCCCCTTTTCTACAATGACCGTTCTGCTCGCATCGGCCGAGCCCGCCCTGCTTGCCGCCACCGAAACCGCCCTCGCCGCCGACGGCGCGCAGGTCGATGTCGTTCTCTCTGTCGAAGCAGCCCTGGCCGCGCTTACCTCCTCCCCCGCCCCCGACCTGGCCCTCCTTGACGAGGATCTGCCGGCCATGGATCCTCAGACCAACCTCAGCCAGTTGCTGGCCATCGCGCACGCCGAAGCCACAGGCCGCCGCTTTCCCATTGTCCTGATCTCCGACACCCTTACCCCGGAGTGGGGCGAACTGCTCACTGAGGGCGTCATCGACGACTTGCTCCCGCACGCGAGCAACATCGCTCTCCTGCGCTTTCGTCTCGGAGCGGTCCTGCGCGACCATCGCCGTCTCCGCGAGCTCGAAGCTCTCCGCGAAGCCTCCGCCCTCAACGCCCAGGTCGACCGCCTCACCGGCGTCTACAACCGCGAAACCATGCTCTCTGCGCTCTTTCGCGAGACCGACCGCGTGCAGCGAATGAAAAGCTCGCTCTGTATGATTCTCTTTGACATCGACGATTTCGGCCACTGGAACTCGCGTCTGGGCACCGAAGCCTGCGACGAGTTGCTCTGCCAGGTGGCCTCGCGCTCCACGCGCCTCTTGCGCAGCTACGACATGCTTGGCCGCCCCGGCAAAGATGAATTCCTCATGGCTCTGCCGGGCTGCTCCACTACCAACGCCGTCCTGATGGCCGAAAGACTGCGGATCGATGTCTTCAGTGCGCCTTTTCGCGTGGGCGGCGACGCCATCCGCCTTTCGGCCTGCTTCGGAGTCGCCTCCAGTCTGGGCCGCTCCCCGGTCGTAGTTCTGCGCGAGGCCGAACAGGCTCTGTTGGTGGCCAAAGCCATGGGTCCCGAGTCGATTCAGTGCAGTGGAGACTTCCCCGAACCCACCGCCGCCCCGGTTGCCTTCCTCTCCTCCAGTTCTGAGGACGAACTGCTCGCCTGGTGAACCTGGCCAGAGTGCCGCCGTTTCGCGGCGCGGGATGATACGCAAAACAGACCACAAATTGCGCCCATCCGAAGAGAGTGTCCCGCTCCATGACGAAGCGCAAACTCGTTCCACTGGACCGCATGTAACTTAGTGACCAGTCATGGGCCCCAGGAGTGAGGCAGATGGAGACCCTCCCCCCCAGAAATTCGAGTGTGAAGTGCGTCGAGGAAGTTCTGATTACCTCAGAACTGGCCAAGAGGCCCTCGCGCCCTCCGAACTATGAGGCGCAGAGCCAGGCAATGATTGAGTTGGGAGACGAGTTGAGGGCCGACCCCACCAATATCCTCAACAAAGTGGCGCAGTTGGCAATGAAGCTGTGCCACGCCGACTCGGCCGGTATCAGCATCCTGGAGTCAAATGGGGATCGTGACATCTTTCGCTGGCACGCGGTCGCTGGCGGCCTCGCTCCCAACCTCCACGGATCGCTGCCTCGCGACGCCAGTCCCAGTGGCACTGCGGTCGAGCGCAACAGTGTCTTGCTTTTCAGCGAACCGGAGCGCTTTTACGCCGAGCTGCGCGGGGTCTCTCCGCACGTTTACGAGAGCCTGTGGGCGCCGTGGCCCTCACAAGGCACGCCGCAGGGCACACTTTGGGTCATCGCTCATACTCCGGAGCGTCATTTCGATGCTGAAGACGCCCGCATCGTCCAAATCCTGGCGCGATTCGCCTCCGCCGCGCACCACACAAACGTTGCTTTGGAACGGGCAAGAGCTTCGCAGGAAGATCTGGAGAAGCGGGTGGAGGAGAGCGCCTGCCTGCTCGCGGATACTTTCAAGATTCTGCGCAAGGAGATGGAGGGCCGCGACCAGGCCGACACGATGCGCAGGCTGGCCGAAAGGGCATTGCGCGAGAACGAAAGTCGCCGCCGATCGGGCGAATGAGCGCCTCACAGCCTGCAATCACTCCGGCGGCGCATCACTCCATTGCCTCCCGCACTCCTCGCAGAGCCAGGAATTGACCGGCTCGGCGCTCTCAAGCACCGGGTCCTCGGCGCCGCACTTCGGGCAGACGGGAAACTCGAACGCCGGAACTTCGATTTTTGATTCCTCGATGATGGCCTGCGGAATCGGCTGGACAAGGACCTGACGCGCCTGTTCGAGTTGATCGGCAGCGACCAGAATCCGTGGATTCAGCATGTCCATTGAAATACGGTAACCCGGGCCTTCGATCCAGCTCTGGATTCCCGCTTGCCGCAACGCCATCCGAATTGGAGTCGCCTCCTCCAGGTTGTTGCATTCGCAGAGCAGCGTCTTCCATGTGTATTCGCGCGGCAGATCGCTCTCTTCTGACTCGTTTTCAGCCGACGACGGGCCAACGCCGAACTCCCAGTTTGAATCGGGATCATGCTCGGTGGGCGTCGGCGCGTTGTCTGCCGGTCGCGGCCTGCTGAGTCCGCGCTTCTTCATCTCGTCGCGCAGAACCTGTTGAGCCATCTCGGTGAGGTCTCCGAGCTGAGCATCCAGTTCGAGCAACTCCTCGTCGCTCATCTCGCCGTAGAGCTTGGTCAGGCTCTGCCAGTCTGCAATTGTGTCGTCGAACATTGGTAGC
Source organism: uncultured Occallatibacter sp. (assembly GCA_964525655.1). GTDB lineage: Bacteria > Acidobacteriota > Terriglobia > Terriglobales > Acidobacteriaceae > Telmatobacter. The sequence continues at coordinate 7,820 of CAZGHZ010000090.1, read as the reverse complement.
AGTATAACTTCACTTCGCGACAAATGTCGGTCATCGCTCGTCTTTCACGGGCCACTTGTCACACTCAGCACCGGCGCCAGCGCAAGAAACTCCTGAAAAACATCGTTCGAGAGCAGTTGTCCGCGCGGAGTCAGGCGAACCGTCGCGCCGTCAGAGACCAGCAGCCCAGCTTCGACCAGGCGTGTAACACCTTCAAGCGCCGGGGCAACCATGGCCGGGCCGAACTCTCGCTCAATGGCTGCAATCTCCACGCCGGCGTTGAGCCGCAGGCCGAGAAACCATGCCTCCTCATGCTGCTGCGCCGAGGTCAACCATACACACTCAACTGGCACGCGGCCCCCGAGATACGCTTTCAGGTCCTCGGTTGTTGTTGTGCGCAGCACGCGGGGGGATCCGCTGTGGACGCCAGATCCGTGCAGGTCACTTAACATCGACGAGGCATCGAGCCCCAGGCCGAGATAGGGCCGCCGTCGCCAATAGCGGAGATTGTGGCGGGATCGGAAGCCCGGACGAGAGAAGTTAGAGATCTCATACTGCTCAAGGCCCGCGCGCTGTAGAGCTTCGATCGCGATCGAGTACATCTCAGCAACAGCATCGTCGGTGGGAACCAGTTCTGCATAGTATCGAATACCGTTCGCAAGCACCTCGCGGCCTAGACGAGAATCCTGGTCCACCTCAAACATGTAGACACTGGCGTGCGGAACGCCAGACGCGATCAGAACCGCCAGCGACTCCTGCCACGAAGCGAGGCTCTGTCCGGGAAGGCCGGCGATCAGGTCCACACTGAGATTGCCTATGCCGGCGGCGCGCAGGCGGGCGATGTCGTTGAGGACGACGGCCCGGCTGTGCAGCCGTCCGCTCACCGCCGCTTCCCGGTCGATGAAAGACTGCACGCCAAGGCTGACGCGGTTGACGCCGGCTGCAACAAGCGCCTGCATTGTCTCCTCGGCGAATTGGCCCGGAGCGCACTCGACCGTGATCTCGGCATCCGGCTCCAGGTCAAACTCCGCCCTCATCGCCGCAAAGAGCCTCGCAATCAGTTCAGGCGCCAGCAGGCTGGGGGTTCCGCCGCCCAGATAGACCGTGTCCACGCGACGCGGAAGCTCCGCCTCCATTCGCCCAGCCCATGCAGCAGCCGAGCGCAGATCGTCGATCAGCCGATTTACATAACGCGCGTGTTCACTGGCTGGATAGACCCCTGACGCGAAGTTGCAGTAGGTACACTTCGATTGGCAAAACGGGATCGAGATGTAAAGGCCGAGAGTGTCGACGACGGCAGCGACCATGAGGAGATTGTTTCATGGATCCGAAAGTTCGAATCCTTCGCTCTAGCTTCCGATTACGCGCCCCGCCTGATTGTCGTCGAAATGGACGCTAACTCCAAGCAGAAATCCGAATTCATACCAGCAGCCATTATTGTTCGTTTCGTAGATACTTACACCACTCATGAACAAGCTGACGACAAATGTGATGGGAGCAATAAATCCGTGCCAAAAACCTCCCAGAAATCCAGCCGGCCGGGCACCTGGGAGTTTATATTTCGATTTTGATCCCGCAACGGAGAGGACGTTGATCATGATGGAACAAGGGTAATCTGGCAATCTCTGCAGTCGCAACCGCACTCTTGCTTAACCATGTGAAATGTCGCCTTCCCTCCCGTGCAAGAATTGAAAGAAGGGGGATTCGGTTTGAAAGCCTGGCCTGTGGTGGGCATTGCGCTGATGCAGGGTCTCCTGCTTCTTGCCCATTGGTTCATCTATCGCACATGGATTGTCTTCTGGTGGCCGCTGAGCCCGATGGTCACGCTGGCGTTGCGGGCGGCGCTGACACTGCTGGGCTTTAGTTTCGTTGCCGCCGCGCTGCTCGGGTTCACGTTTGCAAACAAGCCGGTCGAGCTGCTCTACAGGGTCGCCTCGGTGTGGCTCGGGTTCCTAAACTTTTTCTTTTTGGCCGCGTGTCTGTGCAGGCTCACAAGGCTGGCGCTGTTGCTCGCGGGGTTGCCCGTCAACAAACCTCTGCTGGCCGCTGTCTACTATGGGTTGGCGATTATGGCCAGCCTTTATGGCCTGGTAAATGCACGCTTCATTCGCATCCGGCGCATCCCGATCCATCTCGATGGCTTGCCCGAATCCTGGCGTGGCCGCACGGCGCTCATTGTCAGCGATCTGCATCTCGGCCACATCAATGGGCCGGGATTCTGCCGACGCATCGTGGCCCTGGCTGCTCGCCTCAGTCCCAGCGTTATTCTCATCCCCGGCGACCTCTTCGACGGCGGCAAGGCCGATCCTGTAGCACTGGCCGAACCGCTGCGTGCATTAGCGCCTCTTTTCGGAACCTACTTCTCCACCGGCAATCATGACGAGTTCGGCGATACGGCCCACTACGCCAAGGTACTTTCGCAGATTGGCATTCGCGTTCTCGCCAATGAGAAGGTCACCGTCGATGGTCTCGACATCGTGGGCGTCAACTATGGCGACTCAGGCTACCCGATCCGGCAGCGGGCCATTTTCGAGAGCCTGGGTCTTGAACGCGGCAAGGCCACGATTTTGCTCAACCATGTGCCCAACCGCCTGCTTATCGCCGAACAGGCTGGCATCAGCCTGCAGGTCTCCGGCCACACCCACCGCGGTCAGATCTTTCCTTTCACATGGTTGACGCGCCGCGCCTTCGGCAAGTTCACGTACGGACTGCAGCGCTTTGGAGCGCTGCAAGTGGTCACGTCGAGCGGCGCGGGAACCTGGGGCCCGCCGATGCGCGTCGGAACCAGTTCCGAAGTCGTGCTGCTGACCTTCGAATAAGAAGGATTCCATGCTACGATGTAGCAACGTGCCTACATAAAGGAGGAGCCATGGCCATCACCACTTTATCGAGCCGGGAGTTCAACCAGGACACTGGCAGAGCGAAGCGAGCCGCCCGCAAAGGCCCCGTGTTCATCACCGATCGCGGGCGGCCTGCCCATGTGCTGCTGTCGATCGATGAATACCAAGAGATCACAAACAAGCGGAAGAGCATTGTCGATCTGCTGGCTATGCCGGGGGCCGCGGAGATCGAGTTTGAACCGCTCCGATTGGGCAGTGAGCTTTTCAAGCCCGTTGACTTGTCGTGATGTATCTGCTCGATACCAACGTCGTCTCCGAACTGCGCCGGGCCAGGATTGGACAAAGCAAGTTTGGCAAGGCAGATCGCAATGTGCTAGGGTGGGCGACGAGCGTTCCGTCTGAGACGATGTTCCTGTCTGTCATTTCCATCTTGGAACTGGAGCAGGGGACGCTTTCATTGGAACGTCGTGACGCTCGCCAAGGAGCCATGCTTCGTGTTTGGCTCGATCGTCATGTGTTACCCGCTTTCGCCAATCGCATACTTCCTGTTGACACAACGGTCGCCGTGCGATGTGCCATCCTGAATTTGCCCGATCCGCGCTCTTATCGCGACGCGTTGATTGCTGCGACAGCATTGGTCCACGGCATGACTGTGGTTACGCGCAACGTGAGAGACTTTGAGACTACCGGAGTGGCCTTGCTTAACCCCTGGCAGCAGCAGTGAAGGCATGAAGCGCCGCGGCAAACGGCGCCCAGCGACCAAGCTTCAACTCCGTTATTGTGACGCGCACAACAAGATCACGCCATTCGGGCGAGATAGCATGGGATATACCCCTAGTTGGGCTGCAAGATCAGCATCAGGGAGAAGAGTGAATGGGCGAGGAATTCAAGACAAATCAGGCCAACGGCGGAGTGGTGCGGACGAAGCTTCACGGCATCGAGCTGCTGTTGAACTCCCGGCTCAATAAGGGGACCGCGTTTTCTGAAGCGGAGCGCGACGCATTTGGCCTGCATGGCCTGCTGCCGCCTCACATCGGAAACCTCGAAGACCAGCGCGAGCGCCGCAAACGCGTCCTTGATGGCCGCGGCACAGCATTCCTCAAGTACAGCAACATGCGCGACGTGCAGGACAACTGCGAAACCCTCTTCTATTCGTTGATCGCGCACTATACCGAAGAACTGCTGCCGATCGTCTATACACCGACGGTCGGCGAGGGTTGTCAGCGCTTCAGCGAGATTTGGCGCCGGCCACGCGGCCTGTTTATCAGCTATACCCACAAAGACCACATCGAACAGATTCTCGCCGACCCGCGTTTTGACAACGTGCGCTGCATTGTGGTCTCAGACGGCGAACGCATTTTAGGCCTGGGCGATCAAGGAGCCGGCGGCATGGGCATTCCCATCGGCAAAATGGCGCTCTACACCGCACTGGGCGGAATCCCCCCAGAGCACTGCCTGCCGATTCTGCTCGACGTGGGCACCGACCGCGAAGCCCTGCTCAATGATCCAATCTACATCGGCTGGCAGCACAAGCGCGTCCGCGGCCCGGAGTACGACGAGTTCATTGAAGAGTTTGTCACAGCGGTCGAGCGCCGCTGGCCCAACATTCTGCTCCAGTGGGAGGACTTCGCCGGCGTGAACGCCGCCATTCTGCTGCGCCGCTACCGCGATAGGCTCTGCACGTTCAACGACGACATCCAGGGCACTGCCGCCGTCACCACCGGCACAATTCTGGCCGCTGTGCGCGCAACTGGCCGCCCGCTCAAGGATCAGGTCATTGCCATGTATGGCTGCGGTTCGGCAGGCATCGGCATCGCCGATCTCTTGATCGCCGCGATGAAAGAAGAGAGCCTGAGCGAAACAGAGGCCCGCCAGCGTATCTACGCATTCAATCGATACGGACTGCTGATCGAAGGATGCGACGGCATCCGCCCCGGCCAGGAGCCTATGTTGCGCAAACGCTCCGATGTCGAAGGTTGGAAGCTGACCCATTCAGGCCCCGGCCCATGCTCCATCTCGCTACTCGATGTGGTACGCAACGCCGGTGTCACCGTGCTGGTTGGTGTTTCGGCTCAGACCGGCGCATTCGCTGAAGAGATTGTGCGCGAGATGGCCCGGCATATCGAGCGGCCGGTGATCTTTCCGCTTTCCAATCCGACATCCAAGGCCGAGGCAACACCCGCCGACCTGCTGCGCTGGACGGATGGCCGGGTGCTTGTCGGCACGGGCAGCCCCTTTCCGCCGGTCGAGGTCAACGGAAAGCAGGTACGCATTTCGCAGGTCAACAACTCATTCATCTTTCCCGGCCTGGGTCTTGGGATTCTGGTCTCGCGTGCAACCCGAGTCTCCGATGCCATGATCATGGCCTCGGCGAAGGCGCTGGCTAGCCTTTCACCGACGATCGAAAACCCGGAGGCTCCGCTGCTGCCGCCCATCGCCGACTGCCGCAAAGTGAGCCTGGTGGTGGCTGAAGCTGTGGCCAAGCAAGCAATGACCGACGGCACCGCGAAGCCCGTGGATGATGCGACGCTCCGAGAGCGACTCCACGCCTACGTTTGGGAACCGATTTATCAGCCGTATGAGCGGATTCCTTAGTCTACTCAGGCCCATCAGGTCGGATTCCAACTCGAAACCGCTTTCGTCGGCGGGCTGAATTGCTCTCAATTCACTCGACGAATTCGCCTTTTTGACAAAAAACTCTCGTGACTGGGAACACTTGCAGGGGGGGGCGGTGTCTAAGACAATAGAGAGCGTGGGGCAACTGGTCCAACAAGCCATTTGCCCGTTTCCCGCGCGCTCGAGGGCAGTTTCGGATTTCCAGCGGCGTTTTTCATGCCGTTTGGGGCGAGTGGCCGCAATCGGAAGCCAGAATCATTAACCCGTCGCAGATTTGCCGGGTGGTCATTGGGCCTCAGGTGCGGTAAAGTGGGAGGACTCTGAAGTGCAGGTGGACCTCACCATGGGCAATCTTGCCAGCGCGCTGACCTTTCAACCTCAAGAGGCGGCCCTGATTGCGGATCTTCAGGCCGGCTCCGAGGAGGCCTTTGCCGGCCTGATTGCGCGCTACCACCAACCCATCTTCTCGCTGCTGGCCCGCACAGTACAAGATCGCGAAGCCGCCGCCGACCTGACCCAGGAGGTCTTTGTAAAAGTCTTCCGGGGAGTGGGAAGCTTTCACGGCGAGTCGTCGCTGCGAACGTGGATTTATCGCATCGCGCTGCGCGAAGCCTCAAACCAGCGCCGCTGGTGGACGCGCCACAAGCAGGCGGAGATCCCCATCGATCAGGAGATTGGCGAGAGTGACTCGGGTCAGCCGGTGCGACTGAAGGAGACGCTGGTGGACTCAGCCGAGTCGCCGTTCGATCAGGCGTTGCACGAGGAGAACCGAGCGCGCGTTGAGGCGGCTTTGAGCCAGGTGCCGGAACCCTTCCGCACCACCCTCATCCTGCGCGACATCGAGGGATTTGTTTACGAGGAAGTGGCGGAGATGCAGGGCGTGAATCTGGGGACCGTCAAGTCGCGGCTGGTGCGCGGGCGCGCGGCGTTGAAAGCAATTCTGACGGCTCGAGAACAAAGCGCCTCATCGACGGCGAGCGCGAGATTTGAGATGCCCCTGGGAGAGGAGGCGCAATGAACGAATGCATGGCAGTACGGGAGAAGTTTACGGAGTATCTTGACGGTGTCTTGAGCGGACGCGAGATGCAAGTTGTTGCTGCCCACCTAGAGCGTTGCGCCGAATGCGCTGGCGAATGGGATTCGATCAAGCTGACGCAGTCTTCGCTGGCCGCGCTAGGTCCGCTACCTGAGCCCGGGGATCTTCCTTTGCGCATTCGCGTAGCCATCAGCCAAGAGCGGGCGCGCCAGCGCAGGAGTCCCTTCCATTCCTTCAATTTGGCATGGAGAAACACGGTTGGCCCCTTCTTGCTGCAGGCAGCGGGAGGTTTTGTTTCATCGGTGCTGTTGATGGGTTCAGTCATTCTGCTGGTGGGGATGTTCTCCCAGCCGCAGGTTGCAGAGGCTTCTGCGGATGAGCCGCTAGGCATGGCCACCGATCCGCAGTTCCTTAACTATCGAGTTGAGGTCGGCAACAATCAAATCGGCGCCTTCTCCGGTCCTGTAGTGGTTGAGGCTTATGTGAATGGCGCGGGACAAGTGTACGACTACCGCATCGTCTCGGGCCCCACCGACGAGGCGACTCGCGCGCAAGTGGAGAACCTGCTGTTGTGGAGTCACTTTGCGCCTGCCCGTCGCTTTGGCCAACCTATCTCCGGCCTGGCCGTGATTTCCTTCTCGGGCGTCTCAGTGCGCGGATAGGCGGCGATCGACCAGAGCCCCGCGGGCGTCATGCCCGGAATCCGGGGTTTCTATCCAGAGCCGCGCGCCGGTCAGGCCAACGCATCCGAATCGGTGAATCACGGCTTAAAAGACCCGTCGCTGCGCTACCGCAATTGATTTTGGCCGGGCTGGAGTCAAAATCAATGCCGACTTTCGCTTACAATCTCAAGAATATTTTCCCTTCGCCTTATTTTCCTCTTTCAAGATGACCAAGATTGGGACTACCCTCATCTTGCGCATACTTGCGCCTGAAAGAGGAGTCCCCCATGATGAAGTCAGTTCGTATCGCCCTCGTCATCACCCTGCTTGCATATTTCGCGCCCATCGTTCTAGCCGCGCCCACGATCCCGCTTCCGCCTCCTCCGGGAACGAACCTTGCTCTATCGGCACCAACGATCCCGCTTCCACCTCCTCCGGGAACGAATCTTGCTCTATCGGCACCAACGATCCCGCTTCCGCCTCCTCCGGGAACGAACCTTGCTCTATCGGCACCAACGATCCCGCTTCCACCTCCTCCGGGAACGAACCTGGCGTTATCGGCACCAACGATCCCGCTTCCGCCTCCTCCGGGAACGAACCTGGCGTTATCGGCTCCGACGATCCCGCTTCCACCTCCTCCGGGAACGAACCTGGCGTTATCGGCTCCGACGATCCCGCTTCCGCCTC